>NZ_JAOZYC010000057.1:0-149129 GCF_035798155.1 Streptomyces endophyticus
CGCCTTGCGATCGCACGCCCCAGACGCCGCGGCGCCGCCCTTCGGGCGACGACGGGAGTTTGACGACAGGCCCTAGCGCCACCCCCAGCAGGTCCACGGCGAGCACCGCCGCCGTCGGCGCCTGCACCGGGGACAGGCCCGCGGTGTGCGCGACCTGCGTGACCGGGCCGAGCGCCGCGGACCGCGCGGCGAGCGCCGCGACCGACGCCCGGTCCGAGACATCGACCCGCACCGGGGTGACCTCGTATCCGTCGGCCGTCAGCTCGTCGGCCGCCGCGGCCAGCAGCTCCCCGTCGAAATCCGCCACGACGAGCCGGGCCCCGGAGCCCTGACGTCGGGCGATCTCCCTTCCCATGCCGCCGACACCGATGACGACCACCACAGGCTTGGCCACGAACTTCCTCCTCGTAGATCGGGTATTGCACTGCATTACGCTGCCAACGTGACGAACCCCTCCGAGCCCGACCGGCCCCGCCCGGCCAACCAGGGCCGCCGTGTCGCCGCCCGCAACCGGGCGGCCCTGATCGGCGCCGCCCGTGAGGTCTTCGCCGAGCAGGGGCTGAACGCGCCGCTGTCCACGGTCGCGCGCCGGGCCGGCGTCGGGCAGGGGAGCCTGTACCGGCACTTCGCCGACCGGGTGGCCCTGGCCTCGGCGGTGCTCGACGAGAACGTACGGCAGATCGAGACGGCCGCCGCCGAGCCGGACGCCACCCTCACGTCCGTGCTCGGCGTCGTCACGTGGCACATCACCCGCTCCACCGCCTTCGTCGACCTGCTGCGCGTACGCGGCGGCGACGAGCAGGGCCGGGAGCTGTCGGCGCGGGTGCGCGGCGTGCTCGCCGGGTGCACGCCCGTCGGGCGCGGGCTCTCCGCCGACGAGCTGATGCTGGCCATCGCGATGGTCTCCGGCGCCGTCGCGGGCCCCACCCTCGCCGATCGCGAGCGGCTGGCGTTCGCGGCCTGGGGGCTGCTCGGCGTCGAGGTGGGCCCGCTGCGGTCCGTCGACCTCGCGGAGGACTGAGCGTCAGCCGCCGTTGGACAGGCGGATGCCCTTGGCCAGCGCGTCGAACTCGTAGACGTACCCGCCCTTCGGCCCGCTGACCGTCATGTACGCGGCCCGGCCGCCCGGCGTGATCGCGACATTGGTCGCCGACTGGAGGCCGTCGGCCTCCTTCGCGGGGACCTCCACCGTGCCGAGGCGTTCGCCGTACTTGCTGAAGACCGCCATGGCGGGACGGCCGTGCAGCGCCTGGTAGAGATTGCCCGCGGCGTCCACGGCGATCGAGTCCGTCTGCGCGACGCCCGCGTCGACGTGGATGGCCTCGTGCCGCGTGGTCACCGTGGTCTTCTCGGCGTCGAGCAGCAGGTACGAGACGGTGTCCTTGGCCAACTCGCTGATCCACAGGCCCTTCTGCCCGGGGTCGAACATCACGCCGTTGGGGTGCGCGAGCTTGTCGGCGAGGACGGTGGTCTTCTCGCCGTCGCGGTCGATGCGCACGATGCGGCCCTCGGCCTCGCCCGTCTTCATGCCGTGCAGATCGCTGACGTAGAGATTGCCGTCGTCGTCGAAGGCGATGTCGTCGGGGTTCATCGGGGAGCCGTCGATCTTGCCGGAGAAGAACGTCCGCCGGTCCGAGCCGTCCTGCGCGATGCTGATGATGTCGCCGGACTGATACTCCGTCAGATACACGCGGCCGTCGTGCGGGCTGATCTGCGCGGAGGTGTACGCGCCCGTCTTGTCGCTGTAGACACCCTTGTGGTCACCGGTCTTCACGTCGACGGAGATCACCTTGGGCTCGCCGGGCGGGGCGGTGACGTCCACGACGTACAGGTCACCGCCCTTGGTGAGCACCGGGCCCTCCAGCAGTGTCATGCCGGTGGCCTTGTGCGGGTCGGTGACGTGGGAGAGCTGGGTGGCGCGGATGGTGTGTCCCGCGCCGGAGGCGGGAGCGGCGGCGGGGCGCGCGTCCGAGGTGCCGGCCTTCTCGGTACCGCAGGCGGTGAGGGTGAGGAGGGCGAGGGCGGTGAGGGCGGTGAGGGTGTGGGTTCTGGTGGGCATGTGGGGTGCACCTTCCGTACGGAGATGGGGGCAGGTCCGGTTGCCTGGAGCCCCCGCGGCGATTGAGCGGGTCTTTCAAGCCCCTGCGGCGATTGAGCAGCGGGGTCCGGGGCAGAGCCCCGAGACCTCAGCCACGGTGGGGCGAGCGATCACGCCACCGACCAACCCCCGTCCGACGGCAGAACGACCCCGTTGAGGTTCACCGCATCCGCGCTGAGCAGGAACGTGACGGACGCCGCCAGCTCCTCCGCCATCGCGAGACCGGGTATCGCCACCCGCATCTTCGCGGTGCGCGCCGATCCGTAGGGCGCACCGGCCGGGACCTGAATCCCCGTGGCGACGGCGCCCGGCGCCACCGCGTTGACCTGAACTCCCGTGCCCGCGTACTGGTACGCCGAGGACTTCGTCAGCCCGACGAGGGCGTGCTTCGACGTCGTGTACGCGGCGCCGGCCGCCGAGCCGCGCAGCGCCGCCTCGGACACGATGTTCACGATCCGGCCGCCGCCCGCGGCGAGCATGCCCGGCACGACGGCGCGCATCAGGTACATGGGTCCGTCGACGTTGATGCGCATGACGCGCTGCCAGATCTTGTCGTCGACCTCGTGCACGGCGGCGTCGTCGTCCATCACGCCCGCGACGTTGGCCAGCGCGTGCACGCGCCCGCCCGCGGCGGCGAGCACGGTGTCGGCGGCCGTGGGCTCGGTGATGTCCGCGGTGACGGGCACGAGCGCGCCGCCCAACTCGGCCGCCACGTCGGCCAGTTTGTCGCCCGACACGTCCACGGCGACGACCCGGCCGCCCTCGCGCACGACCCGCGAGGCGACGGCCTTGCCGATGCCGGAGGCGGCGCCGGTGACCACGACGGTCTGTCCGGCGAAGCGGCCGGAGGTGATCCGCTCGGTCCACGGCTCGGGGGTGCCGATCTCGATGCCGGGCTCCGGGGCGGTGGCGGCGGGCGCGGCCGGGGGAGCGGTGGGCAGACCCTCGGGTATCTCACCGGTCTCGGCGGCGGTGACCAGTACGTCCACCAGCTCCGCGGGGAACTTGCCGCCGGACATCTTCACGAGCTGCTCCAGCGGCAGGCCGAGCGCGGGGGACAGTGCCTCCTCGCTCTGCCCCTGCGAGGCCAGCATGCCGCGCAGGATCTGCCCGGCGGCCGGGTCGGCGAGCCAATTGCGCAGCGGGGAGGCGGGGTTGAGGTTCGACATCGCGGGCCTTTCGCGTCGGGTCACGTCGGGATCGGGCCGCACCGGACCCCTACCGGACAGTGTTGTCCGGTTGTTGGGTTACGGTACCCGTGACGGTGCGGATGTCCCAGTGAGGGGCGCTCCCTCCGCCGCATGTCCCCCCACGAGAGGAAGCCGCCGCATGACCCTGCCGAAGTGCGCCACGCCCCCCACCCCGCAGGAGACGGCGGAGCTGCGTGAGCGCTACCGTGCCGAACGCGAGCGCCGCGTCCGCCCCGAAGGCGCGGCCCAATACCGGTCCACCACCGCCGATTTCGGCTACTTCGCCGCCGACCCGTACGCGGGCGAGGTCCCCGCGCGCGAGCCGCTGTGCGACGAGGTGGACGTCGCGATCGTCGGCGGCGGGTTCGGCGGGATCCTGGCGGGCGCGCGGATGCGGCAGCAGGGCCTGGAGAAGGTGCGGGTGATCGAGCAGGGCGGCGACTTCGGCGGCACCTGGTACTGGAACCGCTACCCCGGCATCCACTGCGACATCGAGTCGCACGTCTATCTGCCGATGCTGGACGAGACCGGTTACGTACCCGAGTGGAAGTACGCACCGGGCGACGAGATCCGGCGCCACGCGGTACGCATCGCCGAACGCTTCGACCTCTACGAAGACGCCCTCTTCTCGACCGCCGTCACCGCCCTGACCTGGGACGGCGACGCCCACCAGTGGCTGGTCACGACCGACCGCGGCGACGAGTTCCGCGCCACGTACGTCGTCACCGCCACCGGCACCCTCTCCGAGCCCAAACTGCCCGGCATCCCCGGCATCGAGGACTTCAAGGGCCACACCTTCCACACCTCGCGCTGGGACTACGGCTACACCGGCGGAGGCCCCGACGGCGGCATGACGGGCCTCGCCGACAAGCGCGTCGGCGTCGTGGGCACGGGCGCCACGGGCGTGCAGGCCATCCCGAAACTGGCCGAGGACGCCCGGCAGTTGTACGTCTTCCAGCGCACGCCTTCCGCCGTCGACGTGCGCGGGCAGCGACGCATGACCCCCCAGGACATCGGCGCGGACCGACCCGGCTGGGCGGGCGAACGCCGCGAGAACTTCCTTCGGATCGTGTCGGGCGAAGACGCGGACCGCGACCTGGTGGCCGACCGCTGGACGGAGTCAGCGGCCCTCCTCGAGAAGCTGCTTCCGAGCTTCCGCCGCGACGGCGAACCGGACTTCGAGGCCGCGTACGAGGCCGCCGACCACGCCACGATGAACCAGATCCGCGACCGCGTCGCCGCCGAGGTCACCGACCCGGCCACCGCCGAGGCCCTCAAGCCCTGGTACCGCTACGCCTGCAAGCGCCCGACGTTCTCCGACCTGTACCTGCCCGCCTTCAACCGCGAGAACGTCACGTTGGTGGACACCGCGGACACCCATGGCATCGAGCGCATGACGGAACGCGGTGTCGTCGTCGGTGGGGTCGAGTACGAGATCGACTGCCTGATCTTCGCGACCGGCTTCTCGGTCGGCGTCTCGGGCGTCACCTCCGGGAAGCTCCCGGTAACAGGCCGCAACGGCCTCCAACTCCTCTCCTCCCTCGCCGAGTTCGGCCCCCGAACCCTCCACGGCTTCACATCCACCGGCTTCCCCAACCTGATCCAGCTGGGCCCGATGCAGAACGCCTCCAGCGTCAACTTCAGCCACATCCTGGACGAGCAGGCCGCCCATGCGGCGGCCCTCGTGGCGGCCGCGGAGCGCGACGACGCGCTCCTGGAACCGACCCCAGAGGCGGTCGACGCCTGGCGCGCAACCTGCGCGGAAGACGCCCCCGACCACGAGTGGTTCCACGCCGAATGCACCCCCGGCTACTACAACCGCGAGGGCCGCGGCCGCCCCAACGGCCCACACGCCTACCCACACGGCGCGGTCGCCTTCCACGAACTGCTGCGGCGGTGGCGGGAGGAGAGGGTGGGGGAGGTGCTGCGGAAGAAGGGGTGACGGTGGTGGGCCCGGCCCTATGGCTCCAGGGTGTCCAGGTCCGCTCGGAAAATGAGGGGCCGTGTCAGGTGGCGTGGGCCGTCTCCGGGCCGTCGCGGGCGTGACCGGCGGCCCGGTACATGGCGCGGATGGCTTTCCGGGGCCGGATCTTGCTGGAGGGCATGAGGTGCGTGTAGACGCGGAGCGTGACCCCGGATCGCTGTGCCCGAGGCGCAAGCTCAGCGCCCTAATGTTCTCCACAGCGTCCAGGAGGACCGAGGCGTAGACGTGCCGTGGGGCGTGCAAAGCCCTCGCGGCCTTCCATACACGGGCGTTGAAGTCGTTGCTCCCCAGCGCCCCGTGTTTCGGGCGCCGCGCCGACGCACGCCCACAAGTGGGTTAGACCGGGATCATGAGTCGAGCACCCGACGCACCCCGGCCGCGGTCAAAGACGATGCTTCCTGCGGGGGATCGGCCGGCGCCGGGGAATGGGAGCTGGGGTTGAGTGGTGGGTTGGTCTTTGGGGGAGGCTGCCTGCTGCCGAGTCGCCGGTCAGAATGCACACATGCAGGAACCGTTCATGAACATCTATGGAGCTCGGGAGTCCGGGCCGTATCAGTGCCCTTGCTGCGGATACCTCACCTTGGGCGAGCGTGGAGGCTTCGAGATCTGCGACGTCTGCTTTTGGGAGGACGACGGGCAGGACCAACATGACGTCGATACAGTCCGGGGTGGACCGAATGGTTCGCTGAGCTTGAGGCAGGCGCAGGAGAACTACCGAACATTCGGAGCCTGCGACAGGCGAAGCCTAGGGAGCATCCGGGGTCCACGCCCTAATGAACACCCCGCAAGTGGCCAGTCATACGGCAAGGGGGCCCTCAAGGGCGCGTGGGACTAAAGACCCTTGGGCGGACAACTCAACTTGGTCGATAGGGCGCCTAGATCGACCTGATAAGGATGAGGCCAGGCCTCAAAATCAAACTCACCAACCGACCAGCGGGAACAGTCCCCGCACGATGAACACCCAACCGGTGAGCCGGACCGACTCGAACAAGAGCGGGTACAAGCCCAACACGACGAAGACCCAGCCAGTCAGCCGAACAGGTCCGCCGTAGCGTCGCTCCGCTGCTTCAGAAGGTGGCCCTAGCCCTGACTGGTAGAAGCAGCTTCGGAATCCCCGGTAGTCCCTGACAAGGGCCACCCCCAGCCCCACACACGGGATGGCGAAGGCAAGGGAGATAAGCCAGTCCACGCCCGCACGATAAGCGCTAGTCGATCGATAGATCCAGAGGAGCGTGCCCCCTCCGTGCCCCACAGGCGCAATCATGCCCGCTGAGCATCACGCCGAGCCCGGCGTATTTCCCTGACCGTGAGTGCCCCGGCCGCGACTGTCCCAAGGAGAGGAAGGACCGGAATCAGCACCCAAGTACCCCACGCAACGAAGCCTGTTTCCACAGGCTCATAGCTGCCCCACGGCTTCCGAACAGCTCGAACGACCTCCCCCTGATGACCTTCGTACTGGAGTTTCACTATGTGCGTCTTGGTGCCCACCTGAGGACCACTGCATACCGAGTGGCTCCCTGCACGCCCACCGCCTTCTTGATGGCACTCTGCGATCCGAACCTGAACAGCGTCGCCCAGCAAATCCAGCCGGGCGAGACCTGTGATCACAGTCCACGTCATCACCGCGGCGCCGATCAGGGTGAGCATGCTGTAGCCACCGATCGCGCGCCGCCGCCCCTTTGCCATAGGCACAGGATGCCGGGGGGCTTGATCCGCGCGGTAGCCATGTGCGCCACCCGGCAACAGGGCAAGGAAGGAACGCCTCCGGACCGTCCTGATCGCAAGTAACCTCAACCAGAGGTACGGTGACACTCATCGATCCGTGGGTCCGTTGAGCTTCTGGACCCTGATTGCGCCTGGCATGCTCGGTAACGAGCTGAGTCCCCACCAGGGTGGGGCCACGCCTGTAAACCGGTGGTGGAGACGAGATCCGAGCGAACGCTACTGGCTGGAGATCACTAACCGCGTCGATATCGGCGCAGATCTGCTCGCGCCGCAGGTCAACGATCGAGGCGGGGAGTACTGGTCATACGCGCTCGTACGTGAGGTGCGGCCAGGGGATCTCATCCTGCACTGGGGCATGAACCACGGACCCGGTGTCGTCGGCTACTCCCATGTACGGGGCGACCGTTCCCATCCATGATCACGTGGCGGAGTCGGGGCACGTACGGTAGGCAGGGGAATGCGTCGGGGCCTGAGCCTGCCTGGAAGGCGCAGCTAAGAGCTGTCCCGTAGTGCATCAACTGTCACAGACGGCTCACTCGCCGGTCTGGCCGTCGATGAGTTCGCGCGCGATGTCGAGGTGCCCGACGTGCCGGGCGTACTCCTGGAGCAGGTGAAAGAGGATCCGTCCGAGCGAGGGGGCTTGGGCGGGCGTCTTGAAGCGGCCCCCGAGGCGTGCCTTGTCGGTCAACGTGGCAGGCGCCGCCAGGGAGTTCGCCACGGTTACCTCCGCTTGGTAGGCGGCGATGAGCCGGGCGGTGGACGTGCCGGGTGCGACCGTCCACTCCTCGGCGTCTCCGCCGGGTGGATAGGCGATGACGTCCTGGGCTGCGAACCCCCAGCACATCCACCGGCGTTCGACCCAGCCAAGATGCTGTACCAGGCCGAGCGGCGACCAGCCGAGCGGTTCGACGGGCGTACGGAGCTGGTCGTCGGACAGTCCGTCGAGCTTTCGCATCAGTGCCTCGCGATACCACTCCAGGTAGCCGAGGAGCAGTTCACGGGCATCGGAGACGTCGACGGCCGGGCCATCGAGGAGCGCGGGGATCTGTTCCGGAGGCTGCTTCATCCCGCGAACGTAGCCGAACGTAGCGCGGGCGCGGAGCCGGCCGCACGGCACTGACATGATCTTGGTGTGGCTGGTGTGATCACGGCGGTCGATGCCCTCCGGGATAACCCCGTTCACCGGGCTGAGCCCCCGCAGCTTCGGCAAGCTGGTGACCGTGGCGCGCCGCAAGATCGCGGGAGAATCGCGGCGCGGACGGCAGTGGGGTCTGCCGTTGGAGGACCGCATTCTCCTGGTCGCGGCCTACTGGCGCACGAACTTGACGATGCGCCGGCTCGCCCCGCCGTTTGGCGCCGGCAGCCGGCTGCGGCCCTGGCGATGGCGATGGTGTTCAAGCTCGCCGAGTCGGCCCAGGCTCGCTGGCGCGCGATCACCGCACCTCACCTCGTCGACCTCGTCCGGTGGAACGGTCGGATCGACGACCTGATCGCAGCAGCCCACAGGAGCCCGGAGGGAGAGTTTCCCGCGGTGGTGCTGCACCGCGCGAGTGCCCAGGCCGCACTGCGCAAGGTGCTCGCCGGGGAAGCCCCGCCCTCGGCGACCTCACCGCGTGGGCCGAGGAGCTGCACATGAACGCCGGCCGGGCCGCCCCTGGGCCACCCGAAGCGGCTCAGCGACAACCAACGGCGACAAGCAGCAACAGATCAACTACCGCCCCTGCACCGGCTCCAGGTCCGCTCGGAACGAGTGGTGGTCCGAATACTCGCTGGGATGCACGCCATGGTCACGCGGGGCGAATCCGCGCAGGAAGATGTAGTCGAACTTGCTGTGCCAGTCGGTGGTCGTCTCGCAGGCGGCGCCGGGCGCCGGGTGGCACTCGGGGGACGCGTCCTTGGCCAGGGACCACATCGGGGCGAGTTCGGGCGCGTCCGGGACGGCGTTGAAGTCGCCCAGCACGATGGTGTGTTCGTGGCGGGCGACCGCCTTGGCGAAGACGGCGACCTGCCGCTCGCGGAACGACTCCTGCTGGCGTTGCGCGAGGTGGGTGTTGAAGACGCGCACCGGGCGGTCGCCCACTGTGGTCGTCACCGCCAGGTAGCCGCGGTCCTCGGAACCGCCGTCCGGATACTCGACGGTGACGGGGTCGGCCAGCGGCGCCGCCGAGAGGATCGCCTGGCCGTAGCCGCCCGCCCGCCACGGAAGTCCCCCGCAGCGGCCCCAGTTGCGCAGCACCGATCCGTACTCGACGTGGTAGGTCAGGCCGTAGAAGGTCTTCAGGTAGGCGCGGATTTCCTCGACGTCGCGGACGCATGCCTCTTGCAGGCCGATGACCTGTGGCGCGTACGTCGCGATGTCCGCCGCCCTGCCGAGGTTCTGGGCGCTGCCGCAGGGATTGCAGATGTTCCACGTCATGACGCGGTTCGGCACGATGTCCTGCGCGGCGCCGACCGGCAGCGGGAGGGGTTCTGAGACGAGTGCGCCGCTGGGCGTGCTCGGGCCGGTGAGGGCCAAGCAGACTGCGGCTACGGCCACTGCCGACCACCGTTTACCCCGTCCGGACACCGGCACCGCACCCCCTCAGCCTGATCCTGTCATCGCACCGTCGTCGTCTGGAGCAGTTCGCGGGCCATTTCCCGCGCGGGCGCCTCGGTTTGTTCCGCGATGCGGTGGAACGTCTCCTGGGCGGGGCGGGCCGGCCAGTCGTGCGGGAGGTGGCCGGCCGGCAGCCGGGGGTCGGCGCGGATGGTGTCCAGCCATTCGCTGACGAGTCGCAGTCGGGCGCCGAGCGGGTCGTCCGCGCCGACTCCGGGCCGTTCGCGCGGGCCCTCGCTCCACCGCTCGTCGAAGGCCCGGTAGCGGGCCGCGATGCTCTCCAGGTCCCAGGTGTCGCGGATCATCCCCTCGATGTCCGTGGCCACCCCCGCCGCCCCGTGGAAGACCTTCACGTACTCCGCCAGCCCGAGCTCCCCGACCACCTCCGACACGTCCACGTGACCCGGCGCGATCCACAACCCGCTGTAGAGCGTGCCGAATCCGGACCACACGAGCCGGGAGCGCAGCTCGTGGCGCCGGCGCTTCCAGGAGTCGGGCAGCGAGAAGGCGAGCAGCGTCCAGGTGCCGTCCCACTCGTCGTTGACCGCGCCCTGCTTCCAGATGCGGACCCGGCCGTCGTCCAGCACGTGCTTGGCCTGCTCGGTGAGCCCGAAGTGCATGCGGCGGCCCTCGCGCCGGCGGTGCAGCAGGCCCCGGTTGACCATCCGCGACAGCGTGGAGCGCACGGCCTGTTCACCCACGCCGACCCGGCCGAGCACCTCGATGATGCTGCCCGAGTACACGCACAGGTCCCCGTCCTCCGCCAGCACGTGGTTGCCGAAGAAGGCGAGCAGGAGCGACTGCGGGCGGGGTTGCGAGATGTCCGCCGCGTCACTGGTCGGGTCGTCGTCGATGCCGGTGTCCTTCACGGCGCCAAGACTACGGGCGCCCACCGACAACGCGGCGGGCGCCCGTTCCCGATCACCGGCCATCGGCGGGATGCGCGCGGTCGTACGGCCGGAGGTACTCGGTGGGGTGGTAGGTGGCGTAGCGCGCGGGGTCGGCGGGGTTCGCCTTCGCGGCGCGCGAGTTGAGGGAGGCCGCGTCCGCGCCGTGCCACGCCCCGGTCGCGATGCGGTCCTCCAGCGTGTGCAGGGCGGCGAGTTGTTCCGCCGCGCTGAACGTGCAGTGCCCGGCGTTGTCGGTGTAGGCCTGGCGCAGCCGGGAGGAGGAGCCCGCGGCGCTGACGGCGCGGCGCAGCGCGCTCTCGGTCTGCACGGGGACGAGTGGGTCGCCGGTGGTGTGCACGTCGAACTGCGGCTTGTCGAGCCTGCCGGTGAACGTGCTGGTGCGGCGCAGCGACGCCACCGCGTCCGGGTCCGCGGCGATGCGCGGCGCGCGGTCGAGGGCGGCGAGGTCGCCGCGCAGGGAGAGCCCGGCCTTGCGGTACAGCTCGCCGACCTCCTTGCTCACGGAGGACCGGGCGAGCAGCCGCGCGTAGTCGACGCCGGTGTTCCAGGAGGTGTTGCCGCCGGACCGCGCCTCGGAGTCCTGGCGCCGGTTGAAGGCCGCCACCTTCAGCAGGCCCTTGACGGCCGTGTACTGGTTGGCCTGTTGGGCGTCCCAGTCGTCCGGCGCGGGGCGGGCCTGCGACTCCTGGTTCCAGCCCGGGATGTTGTGCAGGGCGGCGGCGAGCGCGATCCGTGCGCGCCCTTCGGGGGAGGCCTGCGCCTTGTCGACCGCGGCGACCATGGTGTCCGCCGCGCGCGTGGCGGTCTCCTGGTCCGGCAGGTCGACCAGGGGGACGTCGGAATCCGGCGTGAGGAGCGCCTTGAGGGCGAAGACGGGGTCCAGCGTGTTGTTCCAGTTGGCGACGCCGCCGTGGACCAGGCCGCACAGGGAGAGCGAGCCGTCGATGCGCCCGGGGTGCCGCTCGGCGATCGCGGTGGTGACCATCCCGCCGTAACTGCGGCCCCAGGCGACGGTGCGCCGGGCGGCGCCGAACCGGTCCGTGAAGGCCGACAGGGTGGCGAGCTGGTCGTCGACCGCGCCCGGCATCGCCCAGCCCGTGGTGGCGTACGAGGAGCCGATCAGGGCGTAACCCTGCTTCAGTAGAAGGGACTTGGTGGCGTCGTCCGGTGCGACCTCGGCCGGGTTGGGCGCGCCGACGTCGTTGTATCCGTGACTGAACAGCAGGACCGTTCCGTTCCACGAACCGGGTACGTCCATCGCGTACGTGGCGCCGGAGGGCAGGCTGCCCTCGACGTGTCGGGGGTCCGGGGAGGCGGCGAGGGCCGGAGCAGGCAGCGCGGTGGCGACCAGCACGGCAGCGGCGGCGCAGGCGATACGTGTCCGGGAACCGGGTGTTCTCATGCGGAGGCCTCCTTGGTGAGGGCGGCGGGGGCTTCGGTGGTGTGCGTGAGCGCGCCCTTGCCGGTCTCGCGGACGAACCACAGGGAGAGCGCGGTGATCAGCGAACCGCCGCACAGCAGCAGGGCGATGGGCGTGCTGTCGCCGCTCCCCGCCACCAGGGCCCCGGCGATCATCGGGGAGAAGCCGGCGCCGATCAGGGTGGCGCCCTGGTAGCCGAGCGAGGCGCCGGTGTAGCGCACGCGCGTGCCGAACATTTCGCTGAACAGGGCGCCCAAGGGGCCGTACATCATGGACTGGGCGAAGCCGTGCCCCAGCACCACGGCGAGGATCAGCAGGCCGGGCGAGCGGGAGTCGACGAGCGCGAGGACGGGGAAGGCGAGCGTCGCCGAGACGAGGGCGCCGGCGAGGACGACCGGGCGGCGGCCGATCCGGTCGGAGAGCACCGAGGCGCACGGCAGCACGACCAGCGCGACCGACGAGGACACCGTCAGCGCGGTGAGTGCCTGCGAGCGCGCGTAGCCGATGTCGGTGGCGTAGGAGATGAGGTAGCTGGTCAGCAGGGACTGTGTGGTGAAGGCCCCGATGCCGACGCAGCACGCCAGCAGGACGGGGCGCGGGCGGCGCAGCACGTCGATGATCGGCAGCCGCGCCATGCCGCGGTCCTGCTTCACCTCGGCGAACAGCGGGCTCTCGACGACCTTCAGCCGTACGAAGAGTCCGACGCCGAGCAGCACCACGCTCAGCAGGAACGGCACCCGCCAGCCCCACGACATGAACTCTTCCTTGGGAAGTGTGACGACGAGGGCGACCACGGCGGCGGAGAGCAAGGAGCCGAGTGGCGCTCCCAGTTGCGTGAAACTGGACCACAGTCCGCGCCGCCGCGCTCCCGCGTGTTCGACCACCATGAGCGTGGCGCCGCCCCACTCGCCGCCGATGGCGAGGCCCTGCACGACGCGCAGCGTGATCAGCAGCAGCGGCGCCCAGACTCCTACGGTGTCGTACGTCGGCAGCAGCCCGATGAGGAAGCTGGCGCCGCCCATCAGGCCCATCGTGAGCAGCAGCATCGACTTGCGGCCGAGCCGGTCGCCGAAGTGCCCGAAGACGATGCCGCCGAGCGGGCGGGCGACGTATCCGGCGGCGAAGGTGCCGAACGCGGCGATGGTGCCGACGGCCGGGTCGGCGCCGGGGAAGAACAGCTCACCGAAGGCGACGGCGGCCACGGTCCCGTAGACGAGGAAGTCGTAGAACTCGACGGTGGTGCCGAGCAGCCCTGAGAGGGCAACTCGCCTTAGTTGCTTGGTGCGTTGGGGCATCGCGGACTCCCTTGGGCGGGGGAAGGGTGCCCGTGAATGTATGCGTGTTGGTTGCCGCGGTCAATAAAGTGCACAACATCAGGAGTGAGTGAGTCGGCGAGCCGGTGAGTCGCCGGCTCGGCGGGTCGGTGAGTCAGTCCGGCAGCGGCCGGTTCGCGACGACGTTCTTCATCACGAGCGTGGAGTTGAGGCGCTGCACCCCCGGAAGGCGCGCGAGCTGCTGGTCGTACAGCTGCTGAAAGGCGGTCAGGTCGGCGGCGGCCACCCGCAGCAGATAGTCCGGATCGCCGAACAGGCGCTGCGCCTGCAGCACATGGGGCACCGCCGCCACCGCCTCCTCGAACGACGCGACGGTGTCCCGGTCCTCCCAGCCCAGGGTGACGAAGACCAGCGCCTCGAAGTCCAGGCCGAGGGCCGACGGGTCGACGACGGCGCGGTAGCCGCGGATGGCCCCCGAGCGTTCGAGATCGCGCAGCCGGCGGTGGCAGGGCGAGACGCTCAGCTTCACGCGGGCGGCCAGCTCGGTGATGGTGAGGCGGCCGTCCATCTGCAGCTCGGTAAGAATTTTCCGGTCCATGGCATCCATGAAGAAGATTCTCCCTCAGGCGTGCCGGTATCGGGGTAAAGAAGGGAACACTTACGGGCAAATCCGGCCTAGCCTTCCTCGCGTACCACTGCACGTGAGAGGGATCGACACACATGGACACGACCACGCTGGCGGCATTTCTGGCCGTGGACCTTCTACTGGTGTTCACGCCGGGCGCGGACTGGGCCTACGCGATCGCGGCCGGACTGCGGGACCGCTCGGTCGTCCCGGCGGTCGCCGGGCTGATAACCGGCTACGTGGGATACACGCTGCTCGCCGTCGCGGGCCTGGCCGTGCTGGTGGCGAGTTCGGCGACCCTGCTCACGGTGCTGACCGTCGCAGGGGCCGGATACCTGGTCTGGCTCGGCTGCAACGTGCTGCGGCAGCCCGCCGTGCTGACCGCCGACGAGCAGCCCGTCGGCGCCTCCCGCCGCCAGGTCATGCTCAAGGGCATCGGCATCAGCGGCCTGAACCCCAAGGCACTGCTGCTGTACCTCTCCCTCTTCCCGCAGTTCATCCACCCGGCGACGGGCTGGCCGGTGGCCGTGCAGACCGGCGTCCTCGGCACCCTCCACATGACCGCCTGCGCCGTCGTCTACCTCGGTGTCGGCGTGCTCGCGCGCACCGTGCTGAAGACACGGCCTTCGGCGGCCCGGGCGGTGACACGGGTATCCGGGGTCATGATGATCGCGATCGGTGGTTTCCTGTTGGCGGAGCAGTTGTCGTAGACGAAGCCCGGGGAGAGTGTGTGAACGACGAGACGGTGGCCCGCGTCCGCAAGAGCTTCGAGCGCCAGGGGCTGATGGCCCACCTGGGCGCCGAGCTCACCGAGGTCGCCGAGGGCCGGGTGCGCATCGTGCTGCCGAGCAGGCCCGAACTCACCCAGCAGCACGGCTACTTCCACGCGGGCGCCACCAGCTCGATCGCCGACAGCGCAGGCGGCTACGCGGCGTACACGCTGTTCCCCGAGGACACCGAGGTGCTCACCGTCGAGTACAAGATCAACCTGCTCGCCCCGGCCGTCGGCGACCACCTGGAAGCCGTCGGCACCGTCCTGAAGCCGGGGCGCACCCTGACGGTGTGTCAACTGGAGGTGTTCGGCGTGCAGGGGGAGCGGCGCAAGCTGGTGGCGAACGGGCAGCAGACCCTGATCCGCGTGGACCGGCCGGCGACGGGCGCGTGAACGGGATGGCCACCATCACCACTGGCCGGCTGGCCATGCTGCCGCTGCGCGTCGAGCACGCCGAGGAGATGGCCGGTGTGCTCGACGACCCGGCCCTGCACACCTTCATCGGCGGCGCACCGGACACGGTCGAGGAACTGCGGGCGCGCTACCGGCGGATGCTCGCGGGCTCGCCCGACCCGGCCGTCACCTGGCTCAACTGGGTGGTCCAACTCCGGGGCGAGGAGTGCCTGGTGGGCACGGTGCAGGCGACCGTCCACGGGGGCCGCGTCGCGGAGATCGCGTGGGTCGTGGGTACGTCGGCGCAGGGGCGCGGGATCGCCACCGAGGCCGCGCGGGCGCTCGTCGCATGGCTCGGGGAGCAGGGCGTCGGGACGTTCGTCGCGCACATCCACCCCGAGCACCACGCCTCCGCCGCCGTCGCCACCGCCTGCGGGCTGACGCCCACGGACGAGTGGCACGACGGCGAAGTGACGTGGCGACTCACCGGCTGACGGAACGCGACGGAACTCAGCGGAAGGCCGCGAGCCCGGTCAGTGCCTTGCCGATGACCAGCGAGTGGACCTCGCTCGTACCCTCGTAGGTCAGCACCGACTCCAGGTTGTTGGCGTGCCGCATCACCGGGTATTCGAGGGTGATGCCGTTGGCGCCGAGGATGGTGCGGCACTCGCGGGCGATCTGGATGGCCTCGCGCACGTTGTTGAGCTTGCCGACGCTGATCTGCTCCGGCGTGCCGCGGCCCTCGTCCTTGAGCCGGCCGAGGCGCAGCGCGAGCAGCATGCCCTTGTCGAGTTCGAGGGCCATGTCGGCGAGCTTCTGCTGGGTGAGCTGGTACGAGGCCAGGGGGCGCTCGAAGACCGTACGGTCACCGGCGTAGGAGATCGCCGCCTCCAGGCAGTCGCGGGCCGCGCCGAGCGCGCCGAACACGATGCCGAAACGGGCCTCGTTGAGGCAGCCGAGCGGGCCGGAGAGGCCGCGCGCGTCCGGCAGCATGGCGTCGGCGGGCAGGCGTACGTCCTCCAGGACCAGCTCGCTGGTGACGCTGGCGCGCAGGGACAGCTTGCGCTTGATCTCCGGCGCGGAGAAGCCGGGGGTGTCGGTCGGCACGACGAACCCGCGCACGCCGTCCTCGGCGCGCGCCCAGACCACGGCGACGTCCGCCACCGAACCGTTCGTGATCCACATCTTGGCGCCGTTGAGGATCCAGTCCGAGCCGTCGCGCTTGGCGTTCGTGCGCATCGAGCCGGGGTCGGAGCCCGCGTCGGGCTCGGTGAGGCCGAAGCAGCCGATCTTCTCGCCCGCCGCCATGCCCGGCAGCCACTGCTGCTTCTGCTCCTCGGAGCCGTACTTCCAGATCGCGTACATCGCGAGCGAACCCTGCACGGAGACGAGGCTGCGCAGACCCGAGTCCACCGCCTCGAGCTCCATACAGGCGAGCCCGTACGAGACGGCGCTGGTGCCCGCGCAGCCGTAGCCCTCCAGGTGCATGCCGAGGACGCCGAGGCCGCCCAGCTCGCGGGCGAGCTCGCGCGCCGGGATGGCGCCGTTCTCGAACCACTCGGCCACCTTCGGGCGCAGCTCGCGCTCGCCCATGGTGCGCACGGTGTCGCGGATGGCGCGTTCCTCGTCGCTCAACATGCCGTCGATGTCGACAAGGTCAAAGGGGTGGAGGGGAGTTGAGGACGACGGCATCGCGGGCTCCTTGGCTGCTGACAGATGCGCGGGGTGGCGCTAGGGTGCGGACACGGATACGGATATCGGATTTTGGATCCAACTTCTTCAAGTCCTCGGATCGTAGCCGCACGCCCACCGCTTGCCAAGGTTCCACAAGGAGAGCCGTATGCCGGCCACAAGGCCCGCCGCCCAGGGAGCCCTTTCGGGGCTCGTCGTCGCCGACTTCGGCCGGGTCCTCGCGGCCCCGTACCTGACGATGCTCCTCGCCGACCTCGGCGCCGAGGTCATCAAGGTCGAGCGCCCGGTAGTCGGCGACGAGACCCGCTCCTGGGGCCCGCCCTTCGCCGATGGCGAGGCCACCTACTTCCTCGGCGTCAACCGCAACAAGCGCTCCGTCGCCCTCGACCTGACCGAGGAGCCCGGGCGCGAGGCCGCCCGTGCCATCGCCGCGCGCGCCGACGTCCTCGTCGAGAACTTCCGGCCCGGCACCATGGACAAACTAGGCCTCGGCTACGAGGAGTTGAGCGCGCTCAACCCCGGACTCGTGTACTGCTCGGTCACCGGATTCGGCACCGCGGAGGGCGCCGCGCTGCCCGGCTACGACCTGCTGGTGCAGGCCATGGGCGGACTCATGAGCGTCACCGGGGAGCCGGGCGGGCAGGGCACCAAGGCCGGTGTCGCGCTCGTCGACGTCATCACGGGAATGCACGCGGGGCTCGGTGTCATGGCGGCGCTGCGGCACCGCGAACGCACCGGCGAGGGGCAGAAGGTCGAGGTCTCCCTGCTCACCTCGCTGCTCTCCGCGCTCACCAACCAGGCCTCCGCCCATGTCGCTGGGGGAGTGGTGCCCCGCGCGATGGGCAACAAGCACCCGAGCATCGCCCCGTACGAGGTCCTCGACGCCAAGGACCGGCCGCTGGCGCTCGCCGTCGGCAACGACCGGCAATTCGGCGCGCTGTGCGCCGAGTTGGGCGTGCCCGCGCTCGCCGATGACCCGCGCTTCGCGAACAACACCGCGCGCGTGGCCCACCGGGAGGAACTCCTGGCCGAGCTCACCGAACGCCTTCGGGAGCGCGGGGCCGACGAGTGGTTCGAGACACTGACCGCCGTCGGTGTGCCCTGCGGCCCGATCAACGACCTCGGGGAGGCCTTCGCCTTCGCGGAACGGCTCGGCCTCGACCCCCGCGTACACATCGACGACCCGGACCGCGAGACACCTGCCGCGCAGGTCGCCAACCCCATCCGGCTGAGCGCCGCCCCCGCCGCGTACGTCACCGCTCCGCCGCGGCTCGGGGAGCACACCGAGCAGATCCTCGCCGAGCTGGGGCTTTCCGCCACGGACGGGACGGGCGATGTCGGTGGCGCTCCGTAGGATGGGCGCCGTTCACCACGTGCTGCCGACGCCCGGCAGAGAGGAAGAGGAGCCGCCATGACCACGCCCGCACCGAGGCGGCGGCCCCCCACGGCGCAGCAGTTCGTCCTGGAGGAGCTGCGCCGGGCCATCACCAGTGGGGAGATCAAGCCGGGCATGCCGATCCGGCAGGACGCCCTCGCCGAACAGCTCGGCGTGAGCCGGGTGCCGCTGCGCGAGGCGCTCAAGACGCTGGAGGGGGAGTCCCTCGTCGTCCACCACGCGCACCGCGGCTACTTCGTGGCCGAGCTGTCCCTGGCCGAGCTGCGCGAGGTGTACCGCATCCGGGAGATCCTGGAGGCCGAGGCCGTACGCGAGGCGATGCGCGGCGGCGGCGCCGTCCTGGGCGCCCTGGAGGAGGCCCAGGAAGAGGTGGAGGCGCAGGCCGCCGCGGCGGACGTCGCGGCGATGGCGGCCGCCAACCGCCGATTCCACTTCGTCCTCTTCGAGGCGTCCGGCATGCACCGCCTGGTGCGCCTCATCGCGACCCTGTGGGACGCCACCGACGCCTACCGCTCCCTCTACTACGCGGACTCGATCAGCCGCGAGCACGTCCTCGTAGAACACCGGGCGGTGCTCGACGCGCTGCGCGAGGGCCGCACGGAGGACGCCGTACGACTGCTCGACGGACACCGCGAGCATGCGGTGGCGGCGTTGGAGGGGCTGCTCGGCGAGGGGGCGGGCGCGTAGATCGTTACGGGCCGGATGAACGGCGACGGATGAACGGCGACGGATGAACGACAAGGGCCCGGGCGGTGCGCCGCCCGGGCCCTCGCCCCTGTTCACACCCTTACGCCAGTCAGCAGACGCTGTCCGACGGCTTCGGGTTGCCGAGGCCGAACACCGGGCGCAGGCGCAGGCCCGCCCACGTGCCGAGGATGGCGACGGCGCCCCAGATCCAGCCGTGCAGCGAACCGGAGACGATGCCCGCGAGGTACGCGCCGATGTTGCAGCCGCCCGCGAGGCGCGCGCCGATCCCCATCAGGATGCCGCCGAGGACCGCGGCGATCGCCGTACGGGCGGGGATGCCGCGGTGCAGCTTCCACACGCCGCCCGCCGCGGCGGCGACGGCCGCGCCGACCATGATGCCGATATCGGTGAGGCTGTTCTTGTCGGCGAGTACCGGGCCGGCCAACTGGGCGGAGTTGCCGGGCTGCTGCCAGAACGCCCACGTCTCGGGGGAGCCACCGAGCGCGCCCACCACCTTCGAGCCCCACAGCGAGAACGCGCTCGTCACGCCCCACGCGCCACCGGACACCAGCAGCACACCCGCGCCGAGCACCGCGAGCACCACGGCGCCCGCCGCCAGCGGCCAGGAGCCACGGACGGTACGGAGCAGCGCGCCCTTCGCCGACGGCGGGGCGCCGACCGGCGGGGGATTGCGGCGGGCCTGCACGGCGCGCGCGACGAACCAGATCGCGGCGAGCGCCACGATCGTGATCGCCCAGGAGCCGACCCAGCCGACGTGGTCGGACAGCAGGTACGGGTCGAGCGCAGGCAGATCGCCCCAGAGCCCGAACCGCCAGGCGGCGAGGGTGGAACCGACGATGAACCCGAAGAGCGTGAGCACGATCGAGCTCTGCCCCGAGCCGACGGCGAACAGGGTGCCGGAGGCGCAGGCGCCACCGAGCTGCATGCCGATCGCGAACAGGAACGAGCCCACGATGAGGCCGATGCCGATCGGCCCCGCGCTGGGCGCGGGCACCGAGCCGAACAGCCCGGTGCCGGTGCCGATGATCAGCGCGAAGAGCGTCGCCGTGGTGCCGAGCAGCAGGGTGTGCGCCCGAAGCCCGGTGCCGTTGCCGACGGCCACGAGTTGCCGCCACGCGGAGGTGAACCCGAACCGCGAGTGGAACAGGGCGAACCCGAGCCCGATCCCGAGCAGCAGCAGGACGCCCGGCTTCGCGCCGTGCTCCACGAACACATAGGCGTCGAGGACCGCGCCGATGACCCCGGCACCGACAAGCGGCCCCCACCGGGTGGGCGGCGCGGCCTCGGCGACCGGGGCGGGTGACGAGGTGGGGGACGGGGTGAGCAGGGCGGCGCGCGGCGGCGCCCCGACGGGTGGAGCGGTGGTCACGGCAGATCTCCGGCAGGTGGAGTGGGAACGCTCGGACAGGAGGAGCTGGCGTCAACGACGACAGAGCGCGTCGTCGACACTCCACGTCGTGGCCGCGAAGAGCGCGAGAGCCAGGTGACGAGCGGGTCCGAACATGTGCGCCACTTTAGGCTCCGCCGGGGGATCGGTGGAAGGTGTCTCATATTTCGGGCGCGCGGTCTCGCGTGGTGGCTCGTGGCCTGTAGCCCGTAGCCCGTGGCTCGGGTTGCGGGGCTCTGCCCCGGACCCCGCGCCTCAATCGCCGGCGGGGCTGGAGTGGCTGGAGCGGCTGAAGTGGCTACGCCGGATACGCATGCGTCTGCGTCGCCTTCACCGTCGCCCACACCGCGACGCCGGGGTGCAGCCCCAGTTCCGCCGCCGCCACCGTCGTGAGGTCCGCGGCCAGCGGAAGCTCGCCGGAGAGGGCCGCGCGGATCTGGTCCCCGTGCGTCTCCATGCCGCTCACCTCGCAGCGCCACAGGTTGCGCGCGCTGGACCCGGTGGGCCGCTCGCGGTGCAGCGTCACCGCGCTGGGCGGGAACGCCACGAAGACCGGCCCGGTCAGGTCCTCCGTGGTCGTGATCGCGGGACCGTCGTCCGCGATGTGGACGGTGTGTCCATCGGCGTTGCCCCGGTACAGGTTCAGCCCCACGAGCTGCGCGATGTAGTCCGTGCGCGGGCGGCGCGCGACGTCCGAAGGGGCGCCCTCCTGGACGACGTGGCCGTGCTCGATGACGACGAGCCGGTCGGCCAGCACCATCGCGTCCAGCGGATCGTGCGTGACCAGCACCGCCACGGCCTCGAACTCGGCCAAGTGGCGGCGGAGTTGGGCCCGCACGTCCAGGCGGGTGCGGGCGTCGAGCGCGGCGAGCGGTTCGTCGAGGAGCAGCAGCCGCGGCCGGGTGGCGAGCGCGCGGGCGAGCGCGACGCGCTGGGCCTGGCCACCGGAGAGTCGGCGCGGCTTCGCCCCGGCGTGCTCCGTGAGCCCCATCCGGTCGAGCCAGGCCTGCGCCTGCGTACGGGCCTCGGCCTTCGTGGCGCCCTGGCAGCGCGGACCGAACGCCACATTGTCCAGGGCGCTCAGATGCGGGAACAGCAGGTAGTCCTGGAACACCACACCCACAGGACGTGACTCCGGCGGCGTGCCGTCGAGGCCCGCGCCGTCGAGCCGGAGATGCCCGCCGTCGAGCGGCGTCAGTCCTGCCAGCGCGCGCAGCGCGGTGGTCTTCCCGGCCCCGTTCGGGCCGAGCAGCGCGACGACGTCGCCGGGGTTCGCGGCCAGGGCGACATCGAGCCGGAAGGTGCCGCGGTCCACGACGAGCCGCGCGTCGAGTCCGGCCCCCGCCACATCCTCGGGCGCCACCGTCTTCTGGAGGTCGGTCATGACGCGGTCATCCAGCGGTCGCGGAGGCCTGCCAGGACCGTGATCGACACGGCGAGCAGCACCAGGCTGAGGGAGATCGCCGCGGCCGGGTCGCTCTGCATGGCGAGGTACACGGCGAGCGGCATGGTCTGGGTGCGGCCGGGGAAGTTGCCCGCGAAGGTGATCGTCGCGCCGAACTCGCCGAGCGCGCGCGCCCACGCGAGCACCGCGCCGGCCGCGATACCGGGCGCGATCAGCGGCAGCGTCACCCGCCGGAACGCGGTGAACCGGGAGGCGCCGAGCGTCGTGGCGGCCTCCTCGTAGCGCGGGTCGGCCGCGCGCAGCGTGCCCTCGACGCTGATCACGAGGAACGGCATCGCCACGAACGCCTCGGCGATCACGACACCCGTCGTGGTGAACGGCAGCGTGATCCCGAACCAGGAGTCCAGATACTGCCCGACGACACCGTTCCTGCCGAGCGCCGTGAGCAGCGCGACGCCGCCCACCACGGGCGGCAGCACCAGCGGCAGTGTCACCAGGGCCCGTACGAGACCGCGCCCCGGGAACTCGGTGCGCGCGAGCAGCCACGCCAGCGGCACCCCGAGCATCAGGCTCACCAGCGTCGCCAACGTGGCGCACACCAGCGACAGTTGGAGCGCCTGCCACACCTCGGGACTGGTCAGCTGCTCGGGCAGCTGCGCCCACGGGGCCCGTACGAGCAGTGCCACCAGCGGCACCACCAGGAACGCCAGGCCCACGAGCGCGGGCACGAGCAGCGGCAGCGGAGGGACGCGGCCACGGCGGCGCCGAGCCCCGCCCTCCACGGTGTCCTCGGCCGCTACGGTCACGGCTTCAGGAACCCGGCGTCGGTCAGCGCCTTCTGTCCGTCGGCGGACGTGACCAGCTCGATGAACGCCTTGGCCGCCTCGGCGTTGGGCGCCTTCTTCAGCGGGGCGATCGGGTAGTCGTTGATGGCGTCCTTGGACTCGGGGAACTCCACGCCCTCCACCTTGTCACCCGCCGCGTGCACGTCGGTCTTGTACACGACCGCCGCGTCCGCCTCCTTCAGCTCCACCTTCGTCAGGGCGCTCTTGACGTCCTGCTCGTACGAGACCGGGGTGAGCTTCAGCTTGCTCGCGGTGAGTGCCGTCTGCGCGGCGGCGCCGCACGGCACCTCCTTTGCGCACAGCACGACCTTCTGGCCGGGCTTCGTGAGGTCCTTCAGGGACGACACCTTGTGCGGGTTGCCGGGGAGGGTGGCGATCTCCAGCTGGTTGCGGACGAAGGTGCTCGGCTTGCCCTCGGCGTCACCTGCGTCGGTCACCGTCTTCATCGTCTTGGGGCTCGCGGCCGCGAACACATCGGCCGGGGCGCCCCCGGTGATGCCCGCGGCGAGGCTGTCGCTGCCGCCGAAGTTGAAGGTGACCTTGGTGCCGGGGTGCTCCTTCTCGAACTGCTTGCCCAGCTTCTCGAAGCTCTCCTTGAGGGAGGCGGCGGCGAACACGTTCACGGTCCCGGACAGCTTCTTGCCGTTGGACGAGGAACCGGAGGAGTCCGCGTCGGACGCACCGGAACCGGAGTCGGACGACCCGCAGGCGCTCAAGGTCAGCAGCGCCGCGGCCCCCACGCCGGTCGCCTGCAGCATGCGGCGGGTCGTGGTCCTGCGCGCGGAACGGGTTGTCACGGTTCAGCTCCCCTGCTGTGTCCTGGAACGCTTACGGCGACCATACTGCCGCATCTGCCAGGGGTAAGTCGCCTGTGGGTTCGCATGATCCCGGTAGGTGGACGGTGCAGGCATGCATGTGCGTTCCTACGTGAGTTCCTATGTGCGTTCCTATGTGCACCCGATGGTGCGCTCACGCACGGTCGATATGGACATTCGTCGACTTCACGCGGGCCGTGGCCTCCATGCCGACCTCCAGGCCCAGCTCCTCCACCGCCTCCCGCGTAAGCAGCGAGACGAGCCGGTGCGGCCCCGCCTGGATCTCCACCTGGGCGGCGACGTCGCCGAGCTTCACGGCGGTGACGATGCCGGGGAAGGCGTTGCGCACGGAGGTGTACGAGGGGTGGTCGTCGGCGTCGTCCCCCGCGGCCAGTTCCACGGAGAACGCGGCGAGATCCTCGCCCTGGACGACCCGGTGCCCGCTCGCGTCGCGGTGTGTGACGATCCGCCCGGCGTCCGCCCACCGCCGCGCGGTGTCGGGGCTGACGCCGAGCAGCCGTGCGGCCTGGCCGATTGTGTAGGACTGCATGCGGACAAGCTACCTCCGGCCACCGCGCGAAGATCGTCCGGCGCACCTGCCGAGAACGTCGCGGTGCGCCGCCTACAGCCGCGCGAACAGCTCCTCAAGAGGCGCGGGCACGCACCCGGCGTCACAGGCCGCCTCGGTCAGCAGCCGCCCGTAACGGATCTTGCGGCCCGCCTTGGTACCGAGGAACCGCCACAGGAGACGGTGCGTGGTCCTGTCCTGCTGGGCGGGCTGGCGGGCGAAGGTCTGCCAGGGATGCCACTCGCCGGCTTCCCGGATCAGCTCCTCGACCCGTACGACGCCGAGCGCGCGGATGAACTCGTCCTCCAGGTCCGCGACACACACGAAGACGCTGTCCTCGCCCTGCCCCAGCGCCCGGTCGTAGAACCGCCGCTCGCGCTCGTCGCACAGTCCGGTGAGCCGCAGCCCGAGCCCCGCCGCCCCGAGCAGCCGTGCGTAGCGCCCGACATTCATCGCGCCGCCCATGGACACGACGCACACGCCCTCGGCCGCGAGGTCACGCCCGCGCCGCCCGGCGAGCGCGTCAACCGCCGCGACATCGCTGAGCCCTTCCAGGAGGACGGCGCTGCGGACGCGAAGGCGCCCGGCCAACTCGCGCGCCGGTTCACCGGGTCCACCCGCGGCCCACTCGGTGACCGCGTCGTGAAACGCCCGCATGCCTGCCGTGTCCGTCGTCTCCGTCACGTGCTCAATCCTCTGATGGAAGGGCCGGGAGCCCAACCGAGTATCACGGCGAGGAGGAAACTCGGTCGAACCGCTCCCGCGCGGCACCGCGCCAGTACTAGCCTCGAAGTCCCTTCAAAACGCCCACGCGTGCCGTGGGCACATTCCGCGGGTCGTTTCTACGGGCACGTACCGCGGCCCCTGTACGGCAACCCCAGGGACCGGCATGGACGCCACACCTCCAGGACCCCGTCTCCTCGAGCGTGACCTCGAAACGGCCGCGGCGACACGGGCGTTGGACGCGCTGTGCGGTTCGCGGCGCACCGGTGGTGTCGTCGTCTACCGGGGTGAGGCGGGCGTCGGGAAGACCGCGCTGCTCACCCGGATCGCGGACGCCGCCCGCACGCGCTGCACCGTGCACGTGGCGCGGTCCGGCGAGTCCACCACGCATCAGCCCTTCCACCTGGTGCGGCATCTGCTCGGCCCCGCGCTCGGCTCCGCCACTCCGCGGGCCGCGTACGGTCCTGCCCTCGACGTCGCGGGGCCCGCCCTGGGGCTGACCGCGCCCGGCGCCCGCCCCGCCGACCCGCAGGGTGTCCGCGACGCGCTCGACACGCTCCTCGCCGAACTGGCCCGCGAGCGGATCGCCGCCCAGGACGGCCCCGGGCCCCTCGTGCTGCTCGCCGATGACGCCCACTGGGCCGACGGCGAGAGCCTCACCTGGCTCGCCTCGCTCGCGCCGCGCCTCGCCGCACTGCCGGTGCTGCTCGTCGTCGCGCACCGCCCCGAAGAACTCGCTGACGCCTCGCGCGAGGCCGCCGGAAATCTCGCCGCGCTCGCCCGCTCCGCCCGCCTGCACGTCACCCTCCAGTCCCTCACCCAGGAGGCCACCGGCGACCTGGTGCGGGGCGTGCTCGGCGACCGGGCCGACGACGTGTTCTGCCGCGAGGTGTGGGCGGTGACCACCGGGAACCCGTACGAAGCCGTCGAGTTGCTCGCCAAGTGCAGCGCACGCGGCCTCGCCCCGACGCAGGACGCCGCGCCGGTGCTGCGCGCCTTCGGCACCACGGCGCGCGGCGGCGGCATCGTGGCCCGGCTCGGCGAACTCGACCCGGACTGCAACCGGTTGGCGTGGGCCGCGGCCGTCCTCGGCACCGACATCACGTTCGCCTCGGCGGCCCGACTCGCGGGCCTGCCGCCGGAGCGGGCCACCCGGTGCGTGGAACTGCTGCGCGAGGCCCGCATCCTGGCACCCGACGGAGGGCCGGGCGGCCCCCGACCGGCCGCCTTCGGAGAGGTACTCGACCCGTCCGAGCCGCTCGACTTCCAGCACCCCCTCGTCGGCACCGCCGTCTACCGCAGCGTCCCGCCCGCCACCCGCACCGCCCTGCACGGGCAGGCCGCCTGGTCGCTGACCCGGCGCGGCCACGGACCCGCCGCGATCTCCCGGCACCTCCTGGAGGTGCACCCCGACGACGACCACGAGGCGGTCCGCCTGCTGCGCGCTGCCGCCGCCGAGCACCTCGCCGTCGGCGCGCCCGAAGCGGCCCGCCGCTGCCTGGAGCGCGCCCTGCGCGAACCGCCGTCCGTCGTCGACCGCGCCCAGGTCCTCTACGAACTCGGCTGTGCCTGCCTGCTCTCCTCGCCCGCCACCACCGTCGAGCACCTGCGCGCCGCCCTCCAACTGCCCGGCCTCACCGAGCAGTTGCGCATCGACGCGACCCTGCGCCTCGCCCAGGCCCTCGCCCACGGCAACCAGATGCGGGACGCCGCGCGCTGCGTCGCGGACACCGCCGCCGTCACCCCGGCCGGCACCCAGCAACTACGGCTGCTGGCCGCCCGTTTCATGTACGAGTCGTTCCTCGCCGAGGAGGACGACGGGCTCACGCGGTCCGAGCAGCTCGTCCTGCTCGCCGACGCGCTGCCCGGCGCCGACAACGCCGAGCGCGCCCTGCTGACCCTGCGCGCCTTCGACGCGATGCTGCGCGGCGAGCCCGCCGACCACGTGGCGGACCTGTGCGACCGGGTCCTCGTCGACGGACGGCTCGCTCCCGGACTCGGCTGGACCGACACCGAATGGGGCTTCGAGATCCCCGCCCTGCTCGGCATCACGCTCGCCTACATCGACCGACTGCACGACGCGGAGGGCCTGTTCACCGACGCGCTGCGCACCTTCGAGCTCGGCGGCTGGAGCGGCGCCCACCTGGCGTTCGCGCACATCCTGTGCGGAGCCGTCGAGCGCAGGCGCGGCCGCCTCGTGGAGGCCGAGGCGTATCTGCGCGAAGGGCTGCGGCTCGCCGAACGCGTCGGCGGCCGGGTCACCGTCCAGTGGGACGCGCTCTGCCTGCTGATCGACACACTGCTCGCCCGCGGCCACGTCGACGAGGCCCACCGGCTCGCCGACGACCACGGGTTCTGCGCGCCCTACCCGGACGCGCTGATCCTTCCCGACGCCCGCTCGGTACGCGGCCGCCTGCTCCTCGCGCTCGGCCGCGCCAAGGAGGCCAGGGCCGAACTGGAGAGCACGGCCGCCTCCACGACGATCCGCGGCCGCTACAACGTGCAGTGGGCGCCCTGGGCCTACGACCTCGCGGACCTGATCGCCGAGGAGGACCCGGTGCGCGCCGCCACGCTGCTCGCCGACGCGCGCCACTGGGCCGGCGTGATCGGCACCCGCAGCGCCGTCGGTGAGTCCCTGCGCCGCGCGGCCGCTTCGGCACCACCGCAGCGGGCGCGTGCCCTGCTCACGGAGGCGGTGCGCAAGCTCGCCGACTCCCCGGCGGCGTACGAGGAGGCGGCCGCCCGCCTCGACCTCGCCGAGGCAACGACCGACCCCGACCAGGCCCGCCGCGCCCTCACCCTCGCGGAGACCTGCGGAGCGGACGGCTTGGCGGAGAGGGCGCGGACGCTGCTGGGGGCCGTTTAGGCCCTTGCGGCGTGGGATCGGTGCCGGTCAATCAAGCCCCTGCGGCGATTGAGCAGCGGGGTCCGGGGCAGAGCCCCGTGACGTAGGCGGCATCCACCCGCACCCGACCGGTCACCCCGCCGCCGACTCCGTCAGATGCCGCCACGTCCGCACCAGCTGACTGAACTCCTTCACCTGCACAAGGACATGCTCACGCGCCGCGTCCTCCGCCCGGTCCGCCGCCCCCGCGGCAATCGCGTCGGCGATCGCCCGATGCTCCGCGAGGGAGCGCCGCATCCGGTCCGGCACCCTCAACTGCAGCCGCCGGTACGGCTGGAGGGCGCGCTTGAGCGCGTGGGCCTGCTGGCGCAGATACTCGTTGCCGCACGAGTCGTAGACGATCGCGTGGAAGCGGGCGTTGGCGTAGTAGTAGGGGTCGGCGTCGCCCGCGTGCGCGTGCTGCTCGCACTCCCGCAGCGCGTCCTCCAGCTCGGCGAGCGCCTCGCGCTCGATGCGCCGCGCCGAGAGCCGGGCCGCCATCCCCTCCAGCTCCGCCATGACCTCGAAGCGCTCGGCCAGCTCGGACACGCTCAGCTCGGTGACGTACGTGCCCTGCTTGGGGCGGATCTGTACGAGGCCGGACCGCTCAAGGGCCTGCAGCGCCTCGCGCACCGGCGTGCGCGAGCAGCCGAACTCGCGCTCCAGCTCCGCCGGGTCAAGGCGTTCGCCCGGCCGGTACCGGCCGTCCACCACCGCGTTCTCCAGGGCGTCGCGCACGCGCCTGGCCTCAGGGACTCGAGCCATCTCCACCTCCTCCGACTGCCCAGATTATCCGCCTGCTCAGGGGGTGGCGTCGGCCACTCCTGTGATCTACGGTGCGGTTGTTATATACATCATGGCCCACGATGCATATCAAGGCTCGGGGCGAGACGTGGGGAGGAGCGCGGATGGGCCGGCGTGACGAGCGGCACGACGAACGGCATGGCGAACAGCACGACGAAGACCCCCGGGAACGCCACGACGGCTGGCTGCTGACCGACCTGTACCAGGCCCTCGGAAGGCTCGGCGAGCGAGCAGGGGGCGGCGCCGGCCGCCCGGCGGCCGACGCCCCGCTCGACCAGCTGCTCGCGGCCTGCGAAGTCCTGATGAGCGACGTCGGCGAGGCCTCCATGCGCGCCGTCGCGGCCCGCGCCCTCGACGCGTACGACGCGCTCGACGACGCCGGCAGGCTCACCTTCTTCGCCCACATCACCAAGACCTACGACGCCGACGCCGACCAGGTCCGCGCCGCCTACCGCCGCTGGGAGGAGGCCCGCGCCGCCGGCTCCCAGGGAGAGGCGGAGCTCGTCGGGCTCTTCGACGTCGTCGAACCCGCCCGCCAGCAGCTCCTGCGCCGCATGAACCACGCGCCCGACGCCACCCTCGCCCTGGTCCACATGCGCGCCGACCTGCGCCGCCTGCTGCCCGCCCACCCCGAACTGCGGCCCCTGGACCACGACTTCCACCACTTGCTCACGTCCTGGTTCAACCGCGGTTTCCTGCGCATGCAGGAGGTCACCGTGGACTCGCCGCCCGCGCTGCACCGGCATCTGCTGCGCGGCGAGCAGGTGCACCCGATGGCGTCCGAGGCCGAACTGCGGCGCCGCATCGAGCCCGAGGACCGCCGCGTCTACGCCTTCTTCCACCCGGCCACCGGCGACGTACCCCTGATCTTCGTAGAGGTCGCCCTCGTCCGCGGGCTGCCCGACAGCATCGCCCCGCTGCTCGACCCCGGCCCCGCGCTCAGCCCCGCGCACGCGGACACCGCGGCGCTCTACTCCATCAACAACGCGCTCGACGGCCTCGCCGGAGTCTCCTTCGGCAGCTTCCTCATCAAGCAGGTCATCGAGCAGGTCGGCGAAGAGCTCCCGCACCTGACGCGGTTCGCGACGCTGTCGCCCATTCCCGGCTTCCGTGCGTGGCTGGAGGGGCGGGCCGAGCGTGAGCCCGAACTCCGGGAACTGGCAGCGGAGTTGGGTGACCCGGTGGTCGCGGCCGGTGACGCCGCGCGCATCCGCCCCCGCCTCCTCCCGGTCCTCGCCCGCTACATCACCGGCGAACGGCGCCCCGACGGCCGCCCCCTCGACCCCGTCGCCCGCTTCCACCTCGGCAACGGCGCCGCCGCCTGGCAGCTCGACTGGCCCGCCAATGCCTCGCCCGACGCCTGGCGCCAGTCCTACGGCGCGATGATCAACTACCGCTACGAACCGGACCAGTTGGAGCGCCGCCACGAGGACTTCGTGCGCCGCGGGTCCGTCGCGGTCGGCGGACCCCTCAAGGAAGACTTCCCGCCGAACGACTTCCCGCCGAACGACCTCTCGCAGCACGAGGCCCCGTACGCCCAGACCTCGGTAGGAAAGAAGAAAGGAACCACCCGATGAGCACTCAGCCGAGCCCCTCGACGGCCTCGACGGCACCCTTCCGGACCATTCACCGGTCCTTCGTCGAGCAGACGGAACTCCGCCCGGACAAGGCGCTCTTCGAGCTGCCCGACGGGCGGTCCGTGACCTACCGAGAGACCGCTGACCTCGTGCGGCGCATCGCGGCGCGCCTCGTGGCCGACGGCGTCACCCCCGGCGACCGCGTCGCCATGCAGGTCGACAAGTCGGTCGAGGCCATCGCCCTCTACCTGGCGACGCTGCGGATCGGCGGCGTGTTCCTGCCGCTCAACACCGCCTACACCGGCGCCGAGATCGACTACTTCATCGGCGACGCCGAGCCGCGCGTCCTCGTCTGCCCGCCGCAGCGCCGCGCCGACCACGCCCACCGCGAGGGCCCGGACCTCGTCGTCGAGACCCTCGGTACCGCGGGCGACGGCAGCCTCCTCGAAGGCGAGACCCACCACGACGACGTGTACGAGGCCGCGGCGGGCGACCCGGCGGCCATCCTCTACACCTCCGGCACCACCGGCCGCTCCAAGGGCGCCATCCTCACGCACGAGAACCTTGCCTCCAACTGCGAGGCCCTGCTCGGCTCCTGGCGGTTCACGTCCGACGACCGGCTGATCCACGCCCTGCCGATCTTCCACGTCCACGGCCTCTTCGTCGCCGCCAACATGGTCCTCGCCTCGGGTGCCTCCATGTTCTACCTGCCGAAGTTCGACGCCGACGCGATCGCGGAGCTGCTGCCGCGCGCCACCGTGCTCATGGGCGTGCCCACCTTCTACACGCGCCTGCTCAAGCACGAGAAGGTCACCCCGCAGACGTGTGCCTCCATGCGCCTGTTCGTCTCCGGCTCCGCGCCGCTGCTCGCCAGCGACCACGAGGCGTTCGAGGCCCGCACGGGACACGCCATCCTGGAGCGCTACGGCATGACCGAGACCGGCATGAACACCACCAACCCGTATGAGGGCGGGCCCCGCAAGCCCGGCACCGTCGGCAAGGCGCTGCCCGGCACCGAGATCCGCGTGGTGGACGACGAGACCGGAAAGCCGCTGCCCGACGGAGAGGTCGGCAGCGTCGAGGTCCGCGGCCCCAACGTCTTCGCCGGCTACTGGCGGATGCCCGAGAAGACCGCCGCCGAGTTCCGCGAGGACGGCTTCTTCATCACCGGCGACCTCGGCCTCATCGACGAGGACGGCTACCTCTGCATCTCCGGGCGCGGCAAGGACCTGATCATCTCGGGCGGCTACAACGTCTACCCCAAGGAGATCGAGACGCTCCTCGACGCCCACCCCACGGTCCTCGAATCCGCCGTGATCGGCGTCCCGCACCCGGACTTCGGCGAGACGGCCGTCGCCGTCGTCGTCGCCGCACCGGGCCAGGAGCCGAACGAGCGCGACCTCATCGACTCCATCACCACCGACCTCGCCCGTTTCAAGCACCCGCGCGCCGTACGCGTCGTGGAGGCACTGCCCCGCAACGTCATGGGCAAGGTCCAGAAGGCCGAACTGCGCAAGACCTACGCGGACTTGTTCACCACCTCCTGACCTGCCGCTCCCTCTCGGCGCTCCCCGTTTCTCCAACCCCCGCACGTTCTTGCTCACTTGTTTCCCGGTCTCTCAATGTGGAGAAGACGATGGTCCTCTATGGAGTGGCAGCGCTGGCGGTGTGCATGCTCACGGGCACGCTCGTCGGTGAATACCTGGGCGGGGCGCTCGGCGTCGACGCCAATGTCGGCGGCGTCGGCTTCGCCATGATCATGCTTGTGTTCGCGACCCACTGGCTGCGCCAGAAGGGGAAGTTCCCCGAGGCCAGCGAGCAGGGCGTGCTCTTCTGGAGCGCGATGTACATCCCCATCGTCATCGCGATGGCGTCGACGCAGAACGTGTACAAGGCCGTCACCGGCGGCCCCATGGCCCTGCTGGCCGGACTCGTCGCACTCGTCGCCGGGTTCGCACTGGTGCCGGTGATCGCGCGGATCGGAGGGCGCGGGGAGCCGCTCCCGCCCTTGTCCGAGGTGGAGACAGCGGCCCAGTCCGAGGCGGAGCCCGCCACCGAGAAGCAGGCGGTCTGACATGGATACGTTCGTCTCCGTCTGCAAGGACAACGGCCTCATAGTCGCCTTCGCCCTCGTCGGCACGCTCATGCTGGTCTCGGCATGGCTGTCCAAGAAGCTGACCCGAGGGCGGCTGCAGGGCTCCGCCATCGCCATCGTGCTCGGCCTCGCGCTCGCCTACTGGGGCGGCTCGGCGACCGGGGGAGACGCGGGGGTCGCCGACATCGCCGCGCTCTCCGGGATGAGCCTGATGGGCGGGGCGATGCTCCGCGACTTCGCCATCGTCTCCACCGCCTACGGCGTGGACCTGAAGGAGCTCAAGGGGGCGGGGGCCGCAGGCGCCCTGTCGATCCTGCTGGGCGTCGTCGTCTCCTTCGTCGGAGGGGCGCTCATCGCCGCGCTGTTCGGCTACCGGGACGCGGCCTCGCTCGCGACCATCGGCGCGGGCGCGGCCACGTACATCGTGGGTCCCGTCACGGGCACCGCGGTGGGCGCGAGCTCGGACGTGATCGCGCTGTCGGTCGCCGCCGGTCTGGTCAAGTCCGTGGTGGTGATGGTGGGTACGCCGCTGGCCGCGCGCCTGATCGGCCTGAACAACGCCAAGTCGGCGATGGCCTTCGGCGGCCTGCTCGGCACCACGTCCGGCGTGGCCGGCGGCCTCGCGGCCACCGACAAGCGACTCGTCCCCTACGGGGCGATGACGGCGACCTTCTACACGGGGGTCGGCTGCCTCCTCGGCCCCTCGCTCTTCTACGTGTCCCTGAGGGCGCTCGTCGGCGGATGACTGGAAACCGGGAAGGGGCCCGCGCCGGGCCCCTTCCGCATCCGCCTCCGCGTTCGTAGCACAGCACCATCCACACTCCCGTTCATCGGAAGCAAAGGTTGTGCACATGCCTCGAATTCGTACGATCACGACCGTCGCGGCCGCCGTTCTCGCCCTCGCGGGCGGCGGTCTGGCCGGGGCCCCGCACCCGGCCGAGGCCAGACCCGGGCAGGGTGGCGGCAGCGCCTGGTTCACCTCCTGGGCGCAGTCCCAGCAGGACGCGGCGACGGGTCCCCTGCGCGACCAGTCCGTCCGCACCGTCACCCATCTCAGCCAGGGCGGGGACGGCGTCCGTGTGCGCATCCAGAACACCTTCGGCACGGCGCCGCTGGAGATCGGCGGCGCCTCCGTCGGCCTGAGCGGCGACGGGGCGTCCATCAAGGGGGACACCCACCCCGTCCGCTTCGACGGGAAGACCCGTGTCACCGTTCCCGCGGGCGGCGAGGTGTGGAGCGACGCCGGGGACCTCAGGACGGCCGCCCAGGACGACGTGGCCGTCTCCGTCGCGGTCAAGGGCCCGGCCACCGCAGGTCAGCACCGCACCGCGCTGCGCACCAACTACCTCACGCCCGAGGGCACCGGCGACCACACCGCGGACACCAGCGGCGCCGCGTACACCAAGACCGTCGACGCCACGTACCTGGTCAGCGCGGTCGATGTGCGCAACCCGCGCCTCAAGGGCACCTCGGTCGCCTACGGAAGCTCGGTCGTCGACGGCGTCGGCAGCACCAACTGCGGCCCCGGCTGCACCGAGACCGGCACCAACCGCCGCTGGACCGACGACCTTGCGCGCCGCGTGCACACCGAACTCCCGCCCACCGAACAGGTCGCGATCGCCAACGCCGGGATCAGCGGCACGACGAGCGCGGCCGACTGCCCCGGCACCCCGTCGAACGTCCAGGGCCTCGACGCGGCGAGCCGTCTCAAGCGCGACGTGCTCGCCCTGCACGGCGTCACCTCGGTCCTCTACTACTACGGCACCAACGACCTCGCCTTCGGCTGCGACGGCGAGCAGATCCTGGCCAGCTACAAGAAGGTCTTCAAGGAACTCAGCGACGCCGGGATCAACGTGTACGTCACGCCGATCACACCCCGCCCCGGCTACACCGACCAGAACAACCTGGACCGCCACACGGTCAACCTCTTTACGAAGAAGGCGAGTTCGTGTGCCGGAACCTGCGACGGCGTCATGGACTTCGACGAGGTCCTGAAGGACCCGCTGCACCCCAACAGCATCGAGCCCTCGTACGGCAACGGGGACGGCGTCCACGCGAACATCGCCGGGCAGCAGGCGATCGCCGACTCGATCTCGCTGCGGATGCTTACCGCCGGGCTCCGGTAAGCGAAGGGTGATGCTCATTTGCCTATAAGTATTAGGCAAGTGCAGAATGGTCTTCGGTAACAGTGATGGGGGCTGAGCGAGAGGACGTACGGTCATGGCGCGTGCCGGATTGACCGCGGAGCGGCTGGCCCGGGCCGGTGCCGAGCTCGCGGACGAGGTCGGCTTCGAGCAGGTGACCGTCTCGGCCCTCGCCCGGCGGTTCGACGTCAAGGTCGCGAGCCTGTACTCCCACCTCAAGAACTCCCACGACCTGAAGACGCGGATCGCCCTGATCGGCCTGCAAGAGCTGGCCGACCGGGCCGCGGACGCCCTCGCGGGACGGTCCGGCAAGGACGCGCTCACCGCCCTCGCCAACGTCTACCGCGACTACGCCCGCGAACATCCGGGCCGCTACGCCGCCGCCCAGTACCGGCTCGACCCGGAGACGGCGGCGGCCAGCGCGGGCGTGCGGCACGCGCAGATGACGCGGGCCGTGCTGCGCGGCTACGACCTCACCGAACCCGACCAGACCCACGCCGTCCGGCTCCTGGGCAGCGTCTTCCACGGCTACGTCAGCCTCGAACTGGCCGGCGGCTTCAGCCACAGCGCACCCGACTCGGCCGAGAGCTGGGCGCGGAGCCTGGACGCGCTCGACGCACTGCTTCGCAACTGGCCCGCCCAGACGTGAGCCCGCGCCCCCCGCTCCCGTGAGTCATCCACACTCTTGATCAACAGATTGACGCCACAGTGAACAGCACGAACACCCCGAACTCCGTCCACACATTGACCACCACACCGCTGACGGACGACCTCGTCCACGGCGCGATCGACATCGAGCGCACCGCCCGCGGCCTCCTCCCGCACCGCCTCCCCGCCTGGGCCCGCGCCCAGAACACGGACGGCCAGCTGGCCATGGCCGAGTCGCAGCCCTCCGGTGTCCGCCTCGCCTTCCGCACCACCGCCACCGTCGTCGAACTCGACACGGTGCCGACCAAGCGCGTCTACGTAGGCGTGCCCTCGCGCCCCGACGGCCTGTACGACCTGCTCGTGGACGGGCGGCTCGCAGGGCAGGGGAGTGTGGCCGGCGGCGACATCCTCACCATCGACATGAGCGCGGGCACCTACGAGCACGAGGAGGCCGGGCAGCCGGGAACGCTCCGGTTCGACGGCCTGCCGGAAGGCACCAAGACCGTCGAGATCTGGCTGCCGCACAACGAGACCACCGAGCTTGTCGCCCTGCGCACGGACGCGCCCGTGGAGCCCACCGCGCCCCTCGGAGCGTCCGGCCGCAAGGTGTGGCTGCACCACGGCAGCTCCATCAGCCACGGCTCCGACGCCGCGAGCCCGACCACGACCTGGCCCGCGCTCGCCGCGTCCCTCGGCGGCGTCGACCTGATCAACCTGGGGTTCGGCGGCGGCGCCCTGCTCGACCCGTTCACCGCGCGCACGCTGCGCGACACCCCGGCCGACATGATCAGCGTCAAGATGGGGATCAACCTCGCCAATGCCGACCTGATGCGCATGCGGGCCTTCACCCCCGCCGTGCACGGCTTCCTCGACACCATCCGCGAGGGGCACCCGGCCACCCCGCTCCTCGTCGTCTCGCCGATCCTGTGCCCGATCCACGAGAAGACGCCGGGGCCCGGTGCCCCCGACTTCAGCACGCTCGCGAGCGGACAGCTGCGCTTCATGGCGATGGGCGACCCGGCCGAGCGCGCCCAGGGCAAGCTCACCCTCGAATCCATCCGCGAGGAGCTGGCCCGCATCGTCGCCCAGCGCGCGGCCGACGACCCGCACCTGCACTACCTCGACGGCCGCGAACTGTACGGCGAGGCGGACCACGAGGAGCTCCCGCTGCCGGACGCGCTGCACCCCGATGCCACCGCCCACCGCCGCATCGGTGAGCGCTTCGCGGACCTGGGGATCGGCGCCCTGGGCGGGCCGGTTAGCATATGAGCGCCGCCTAGCTCGAAAGAGACGCACGTGACTGTCAATGACGACTCGTTCACCAACTGGAAGCACCGTGAGGAGACCGCGGAGGCAATGATCCCGATCATCGGGAAGCTGCACCGCGAGCGGGACGTGAACGTCCTGCTGCACAGCCGCTCCTTGGTGAACAAGTCGGTGGTCAGCCTGCTCAAGGCCCACCGATTCGCCCGCCAGATCGCCGGCGAGGAGCTCTCGGTCACCGAGACGATGCCCTTCCTGAAGGCCCTCGCCGCCCTCGACCTCGGGCCCTCCCAGATCGACCTCGGCATCCTCGCCATGTCGTACAAGTCCGACGACCGGGGCTTGAGCGTCGAGGAGTTCACCGCCGAGGCCGTCGCCGGCGCGACCGGCGCCCTGAAGCTGGAGCGCGGTGAGGGGCGCGACGTCGTCCTCTACGGCTTCGGCCGCATCGGCCGCCTCGTCGCCCGCCTGCTCATCGAGAAGGCCGGGTCCGGCAACGGCCTGCGCCTGCGTGCCATCGTCGTGCGCGGCGGCGGCGAGCAGGATCTCGTGAAGCGGGCCTCGCTGCTGCGCCGTGACTCGATCCACGGTCAGTTCCAGGGCACGATCACCGTTGACGAGGCGAACAGCACGATCAACGCCAACGGCAACGCGATCAAGGTGATCTACGCCAACGACCCGTCCGAGATCGACTACACGGCGTACGGCATCAAGGACGCCATCCTGATCGACAACACCGGCAAGTGGCGCGACCGCGCGGGCCTCTCCGAGCACCTGCGCCCCGGTATCGACAAGGTCGTCCTCACCGCGCCCGGCAAGGGCGACGTGCCGAACATCGTGCACGGCGTCAACCACGACATGATCAAGCCGGACGAGCGGATCCTGTCCTGCGCCTCCTGCACCACGAACGCGATCGTGCCGCCGCTCAAGGCGATGGCCGACGAGTACGGGGTGGAGCGCGGTCACGTGGAGACCGTCCACTCGTTCACGAACGACCAGAACCTGCTGGACAACTACCACAAGGCCGACCGTCGAGGCCGCTCCGCGCCGCTCAACATGGTCATCACGGAGACCGGCGCCGCCTCCGCCGTCGCGAAGGCCCTGCCGGACCTCAAGGCGCCGATCACCGGCTCCTCGATCCGCGTCCCCGTCCCGGACGTCTCGATCGCGATCCTCAGCCTGCGGCTCGGCCGCGAGACCACCCGCGAAGAGGTCCTGGACCACCTGCGCGACGTCTCGCTGAGCTCGCCGCTGCGCCGCCAGATCGACTTCACGGACTCGCCCGACGCGGTCTCCAGCGACTTCCTCGGCTCCCGGCACGCCTCGATCGTCGACGCGGGCGCGACCAAGGTCGACGGCGACAACGCGATCCTCTACCTCTGGTACGACAACGAGTTCGGCTACTCGTGCCAGGTGATCCGCGTCGTCCAGCACGTCTCCGGCGTCGAGTACCCGACGTTCCCGGCGCCCACCGCCTGACGCACAACGCTCACTCACGGTGCGCCGCCCTCCCCTCACGGGAGGGCGGCGCACCGGGCTTGACCTGGCGATACGTCAGGGCGCAGGATGAGGGTCATGTTCACCTATCGCGCCCACGCATTCGGATCGGCCGCCGCGCCGGACCGATGTGGATGCGCGCGCAGCGGCTTGTAGCGGACGTCCGAAGTCCCTCGCCGCTTTTTCCCGTACGTCCGGAAGTCCTGTAGCCCCGTGTTCCTGTAGAGGCCCTGCCTCACGCTCACGGGCCTTCGGCTTCGCACGTACGGATCACCGCGCATTCCTCGCGTTCCCTTGCCACCGTGTGTCTGTGGAGAGCCCTCATGACTGTGACCGAATTCCCGCCTGCCCAGCCCCTGCGCCCCGCCCACATCCCCGCCGACGGCCTCTACGAGGGGCGCCGCGTGCTGCGCCGCACCCCCGACGGCTGGCAGGACCGCCCCTACGAGCTGTTCGAGCTCGTCCCGCAGGGTGCCACCATCGGCGCCGAGATCCGCGGCCTCGACCTGAGCAAGCCGCTCTCCGCGGAGCTGCGCGAGGAGCTGAACCGGGCGCTGCTCGAATGGAAGGTCCTCTTCTTCCGCGGACAGCACCTCAGCAGCGAGCGGCAGCGTGAATTCGCCTCCAACTGGGGTGAGTTGGAGACCAATCCGCTCCTGGAGCGCGGCGACAGCGAGGACGTCGTCCGCTTCGACAAGGGTGCGGGCGGCGTCCCCAGCTACGAGAACGTCTGGCACACCGATGTCACCTTCCGCGAACGCCCCGCCCTGGGCGCCGTGTTGCAGCTGCGCGAGGTCCCGCCCTTCGGCGGCGACACCATGTGGGCCGACATGGCGGCCGCGTACGACAACCTGTCCGACGAGGTGAAGGCGCGCATCGAGGGCGCCGAGGCCGAGCACGACTTCCTGCCCGGCTTCCGCCGCTTCTACGGTCCCGAACGGCTCGCCCAGTGGCAGGAGTTGTTCCCGCCGGTCACTCACCCGGTCGTGCGCCGCCACCCCGAGACCGGGCGGCGCATGCTCTTCGTGAACACTTCCTTCACCACCCGGATCCTCGGCATGGAGCGCGCCGAGAGCGACCGGTTGCTGCGCCTGCTGTACCAGCAGGCCCATGTGCCGGAGTTCCAGGTGCGGTTCCACTGGCAGCCGGGCGACATCGCGTTCTGGGACAACCGCGCCACCCAGCACTACGCGGTGGCCGACTACGGCGACGCCCGCCGGGTCGCGGAGCGCGTCGCGATCGCGGGGGACCGCCCCTTCTAGGAAGCCGGTGCCGGCGGCCCGAAATCCCTCTCCCCGGCGAGGTGTTGGGCGGGCCGCCCCTCGATACTGGCCCCCGCAGAGGGCACTGTGGAGACTCTGCGCAGGGACCAGGCCCACGAGGAGCCGCACCATGCGTCTGCCGCGCCGCACCAGCCCGTACCTCGTCGACGGGGCGCTGGCCGCCCTCGTCCTGTTCGCCGTGTCCCTGCAGTTCCTGTTCCCCGACGAGGACGGTGATCCGCTGTCCTGGCAGGGCTTCCTGCTCGGTGCGGGCACGGCGGTGCCGCTGATCTGGCGGCGCCGCGCACCGATCCTGTGCGCGATCGTGATCTCCTGCGTCACCCCGGCCATGGCGGTCTACCACGCGCCGCCGCCCGACGTCGTGTACGGCGGACTCGTCCTGCTCTACACGCTCGCCGCGTACGTGGAGCCGGTGCCGCGCCGCGTCATGCTCGTCGGCTGGGTGATCGGCGCGTCGGCGACGATGTCCTTGAAGGAGCACGCCGCACCCTTCGAGTACGCCTTCCACCTGCTCAGCCTCCTGAGCGCCTACGGTTTCGGGGTCCTCGCCCGCACCCAGCGCGCGTACACCGCCGCCCTGGAGGAGCGTGCCCGCGCCCTGGAGCGCGAGCGGGAGATCGACCGGGCCCGCGCGGTCACCAGTGAACGCGCCCGGATCGCGCGGGACATGCACGACGTGGTCGGCCACGCGGTGAGCCTGATGGTCGTCCAGGCCGAGGCGGGCCCCGTCGTGGTGCGCAGCAACCCCGCGCGCGCCGAAGCGGCGTTCGACGCGATCGCGGGCGCCGGACGCGAGGCCATGCAGCAACTCCGGCTGATCCTGGGCGTGTTGACGGACGCCGGTAACGGCAGGGGCGGACTCGCGGCTCCCGTTCCCGGCCTCGCCCGCCTCCCGGACCTGATCCGCCAGGTGTCCGGAACGACCGAGGTGACCGTCACCCTGCGCACTACGGGCCACCCCCGCCCCATCGGTGCCGAAACGGAGACCGCCGCGTACCGCATCGTCCAGGAAGCCCTGACCAACACCGTCAAGCACGCGTACGCTGCCCGAGCGGACGTACAACTCGACTGGGGGGACACGGAGTTGGCGATCACCGTGACGGATGACGGAACCGGCTCAGGCCCGCCCGGGGCCGGTGGCGGGCGCGGACTCGTCGGCATCGAGGAGCGCGCCGCGGCCTGCGGCGGCAGCGCGCACAGCGGCCCAGGGCCGCACGGCGGATTCCGGGTCACCGCCCGACTGCCGGCCGCGCGCCGCCCCGCGGCCGAACGCGCGCCATGAGCATCCGCGTCGTCGTGGCCGACGACCAGGAGCTGGTGCGCAGCGGCTTCACCATGATCCTCGACGCGCAGCCCGACATCGAGGTGGTCGCCGAGGCGTCCGACGGCGCCGAGGCCGTCACCGCGGTGCGCCGCCACGCCCCGGACGTCCTCCTCCTCGACATCCGCATGCCGCACATGGACGGCATCGAGGCCGCGCGCCGCGTCTGCGAACAGTCCAGCTGCCGCGTCGTCATGCTGACGACGTTCGACCTCGACGAGTACGTCTACGAGGCGCTGTACGCGGGCGCGTCCGGATTCCTCCTCAAGGACGTCCGCCGCGACGACCTCGTGCACGCGGTCCGCGTCGTCGCCGCGGGCGACTCCCTCCTCGCCCCGTCCGTGACCCGCCGCCTCGTCGCCGACATCACACGGCGCCGGCCCAAGTCCCCCGAACCGCCCGCGCTTTCGTCCCTCACCGCCCGCGAGACCGAGACCCTGCGCCACCTCGCCCGCGGCCTCACCAACGCGGAGATCGCCGCGACCCTCCACGTCAGCGAACACACGGTCAAGACCCACGTCAGCAACGTCCTGAGCAAACTGCACCTGCGCGACCGGGTGCAGGCGGTCATCTGCGCGTACGAGTCGGGTCTCGTGGCGCCGGGCTAGCGGACCGCGAACGCTCAGCCGATCAACGTCCGCTTCGGGCGCACCACACAGAACTCGTTCCCCTCCGGGTCGGCCAGTACCGTCCACGACTCGGCGCCGGTCTGTCCCACGTCCGCTCTGCGCGCGCCGAGCCCGAGGAGGCGGTCGATCTCGGCGGTCCGGTCCTCCGCGGCGCAGGTCAGGTCGAGGTGGAGGCGGTTCTTGACCGCCTTGCGGTCCGACACGGGCATGAAGCAGATCCCGACCGGCGCGTTCACGTCCGGGCCGATCACCACCTCGCGTTCCTGCTCCGACAGGATGCGCCAACGCAGCGCACCGGCCCAGAACCGGGCCAGGGCGGGCAGGTCGTGGGCGTCGATGACGATGTGGTGCAGCGAGACAGGCATGCCGGCCAGTGTGCCGTGGGCGCCCGCGGCCTGTCCTCACTCGCGCGACCCATGCCGGGCGCCCCGTCTCCCTCCCGAGCGCGAGCCGCGAACCGCCCGCCCCGGCGATCCGCCGCACCCCCGTGCGCGAGCACGCTGACGGTGACCCATCGGAACCCTCCGAGGAGGCGCCGTGCTCAGCGCACTCGCCCGGGCGGCGACCCGCCGCCCCCGTACCGTGATCCTCACCTGGCTCGCCCTGATCGTGCTCGGTTTCGGGCTCGGCACCGGCGTCTTCGGCCGGCTCTCCGACTCGGTCCCCGACGTACCGGGCGCCGAGTCCGACCGCACCGCCGAACTCCTCGACGACATCGACCCGCGCGGCGAGTCCCTCAGCGCCGTCGTCGAGGCACCCCGTGTCGCCGACCCCGCACTGCGCACCCGCGTCGAGCAGGCCGTCACGGACCTGCGCCGCGTCCCCGGCGTCACCGCCGTCCCCGACCCGTACGCCACCGAGGGCCTGGCCTCCGGCGACGGCCGCGCGCTCATCGTGCCGGTCACCCTCAAGGGCGGCCTCGACGACGACGCGGAGGACGCGACCGTCGACGCCGTCGCCGACCGGGTCAAGGAGATCGACGGCGCCGACGTGCACGTCAGCGGCGGCCCGCTGCTCGGCCGCCAGCTCGGCGAACGGGCCCAGGAGGACGTCCAGCGCGCCGAGTTGATATCCCTGCCCATCGTGCTCGGACTGCTCCTGCTGATCTTCGGCGGGCTGCGCGCGGCCGGACTGCCGCTGCTCGTGGCGGTGAGCGGCGTGGCGGGCGCGTTCCTCGCCCTGTTCGCCTTCAGCCAGGTCACCGAGATCTCCGTGTACGTGATCCAGGTGACGACCATGCTCGGCCTCGGCCTGGCGGTGGACTACGCGCTGCTGATGGTGATGCGGTTCCGGGAGGAACGCCGGACGAGCGCGGACGTCACCGACGCCGTGCACCGCACCGTCGAACGCGCGGGCCGCACCATTCTCTTCTCCGGCCTCACCGTCGCCGTCAGCCTCAGCGGACTGCTCGTCTTCCCGAGCCCGTTCCTGCGCAGCATGGGCCTGGCCGTGGCCGCCGTCGTGGTCGTCGACATGCTCGCCGCGCTGACCCTGCTGCCCGCGCTGCTCACCCGGTTCGGCGCGCGCATCGCCCCGTCCAAGCCCCGCGCGCCCGGCGCGGAGGGCCGCGTCTTCGCCCGTCTGGCCCGGTTCGCGGGCCGCCGCCCCATCGCGGTGACGACGGTGAGCGTCCTCGCCCTGCTCACGCTCGCGCTGCCGGTCTCCAACCTGCGGATCGACATCGGTGACGCCCGCCAACTCCCCGCCTCCACCGAGGCGCGACAGCTCTACGACACCGTAAACGCGCACTACCCGGCGGGCGTCGGCGTCGACCCGGTCGTCGTCGTGGCACGCCCCGGCACGGACCCGGCCTTCGAGGCCCGCGTGAAGGCCCTGGACGGCGTCGCGTCGTCCGAGACACAGACCCTCGACGACGGCACCCGCGTCCTGCGCGTCACCCCGGCCGGCTCGATCGACGGCGCCACCGCAACTCAACTCGTGGAACAGGTACGGGAGTTGCGCGGGGACAACCCGGTGACCGTGGCCGGCGTCGCCGCCCGGCTCGTCGACTTCCGCCAGATGCTCGCCGACCGCGCCCCCTGGGCCGCGCTCACCGTCCTCGCCGGGATCCTGGCCCTGCTCTTCGCGTTCACCGGCTCGCTCCTGATCCCGCTGCGCACGGTCCTCACCACGCTGCTCAGCCTGGGCGCCGCGCTCGGCGTCGTGGTCCTCGTCTTCCAGGACGGGCACGCCGCGTCCTGGCTCGGCGGAGAGGGCCTCGGCGCACTGAGCCTGACCGCGCCGCCGCTCATCGTCGCCATCGCCTTCGGGCTCGCCATGGACTACGAACTGTTCATCCTTGCCCGGATGCGCGAGGCGTGGCGCGCGACGGGGGACGCGCAGGAAGCGGTGGTGGCCGGGCTGAGGCGCTCGGGCCGCGTCGTGAGCTGCGCGGCGCTGCTCCTCGCCGTCGTCTTCGGCGCCTTCATGACGGGCGGCTTCGCCCCCATCCTGGAGATCGGCCTGGGCCTCACCCTGGCGGTCGTGATCGACGCGACGATCGTACGGATGCTGCTCGTACCGGCGACGATGACGCTCATGGGCAAGCGCGCGTGGTGGGCGCCGCGAGCGCTGCGAAGGGTGCACGAACGCTTCGGCGTACGGGACGAAGAGGCCCCGACGGAAGACACGGAAGACATGGTGACGCCGCGTCAGTAGTGACGACACGCGGAACGGAAGAGGACCCCGGACGCGTGGTCCGGGGTCCTCTTACGTCGGACGGTGGGTCTGCCGTCAGACGACGGCGATCGACCGGCCCGCCCACTCAGGGGCGGGCTCCGTCAGCTCGGTGAAGCGGTCGCGGACCGCGGCCGGGAACTCGGCCGCCCTGCCCGCCTGCTGGTCGACGTGGATCGCGAGCAGCTCGGTGGTCGCCACCGGAGCCGCGTCCGGGGCGGGCTCACCCGCCTCGTCGTCCACCACGAACATCTCGTGCGTGAAGCGCGCCTTCTTCGACGCCGCGCCCAACACCCGCGTACGGATGGCGAGATGGGCGTGCTCGGGGACGTCACGCAGATAGCGGATGTGCGACTCGACCGTGTAGAGCGAGCAGTGGGTGGACTCGCGGTACGTCGAGTCCAGGCCCGTCTCGATCATCATGGCGTCGGTGGCGTGACCGAAGGCGAGCACGTAGAACGCCTCGCTCATGTGACCGTTGTAGTCGATCCACTCGGGACGGACGGTGCGGTGCAGAAGGGGCAGTGTGGTGGTTGCGGTACTCATCGCGGGTCCGCCTTCCCGTTACCGTTCTTGTTCAACCGGCCTGTGGCACGGAGCACATCGATGACGCCCTGGTCGCGCTCGGCGACGAGCTCGGCGATGGAACGGCCGTCGGCCGCGACGTCGCAGCCCGCGACCACGGAGTCGTACAGCTGCTTGTCGAGCTCCGGGGCCTCAAGACGCGTCCACGGCGACTTCAGGGACGGGCCGAAGTGGTCGAGCATGTGCGCCATGCCGCCCTCGCCGCCCGCGAGCGCGAACGTCAGCATCGGGCCCATGAACGCCCAGCGCAGGCCGGGGCCCTCGGTGATCGAGTCGTCGATCTCCTTCACCGTCGCCTCACCGTTGGCGATCATGTGCAGCGCCTCGCGCCACAGGGCCTCCTGGAGGCGGTTGGCGATGAAGCCGGGCACCTCGCGGTCCATGGTGATGACCGACTTGCCCGCGACCTCGTAGAAGCGGGAGGCCCAGGCGGTGGCGTCGGCGTCGGTCTGCTCGCCGCCGACGACCTCGACGAGCGGGATCAGGTACGGCGGGTTGAACGGGTGGCCGACGACCAGGCGCGCGGGGGTCGCGGCCGTGGTCTGCATGTCGGTCATCGGGTAGCCGGAGGTCGACGAGGCGATGACGACGCCGGCGGGGGCGGCGGCGTCGAGCCGGGACAGCAGGTCGCGCTTGAGGTCGAGGTCCTCGGGGGCGCTCTCCTGCACGAACTCGGCGTCGGCGACGGCCTCTTCGAGCGTCGGGACGACCGTGAGCCGGTCCCGCGAGGCGCCGTCGGCGAGGCCCATCTCGGTGAGGGCGGGCCAGGCGGCGTCGACCAGGCGGCGCAGCTTCTGCTCGGCGTCGGGGGCGGGGTCCCAGGCCTTCACGTCGTAGCCGCGGGCGAGGAAGTGGGCGACCCAGCCGCCGCCGATGACGCCGGCTCCGACGCAGGCGACCCGGCGGACGCCTTCGGGAGCGGTGAGGGGGGAGGTCATGAGGGTGGTGTTGCCTTCCGGTGGTGCGGGTGCGGGTGCGGGTGCGGGTGCGTGTGCTTGTGCGGGTGCTTGTGCGCGGGGATTCAGGAGCGCGGCTTGAGGCCGAGCAGCGCGCGGGCCTCGTCCGGCGTCGCGACGCGCGAGCCGAGGGACTCCGTGATGGTCACGGCGCGCTCGACGAGCTGGGCGTTGGTCGCCTTGTTGCCCTTGCCGAGGTAGAGGTTGTCCTCCAGGCCGACGCGGGCGTGCCCGCCGAGCAGGATCGACTGCGCCACCCACGGCATCTGCATGCGGCCGAGCGCGAAGCTGGCGAACTGGGCGCCCTCGGGCAGCATGTTGACCATCGACTGGAGCACGCCCGGGTCGGCCGGGGCGCCCCACGGGATGCCCATGCACAGCTGGAACACGGTCGGGTCGTCGAGCAGGCCCTCCGCGAGGAGCTGCTTGGCGAACCACAGCTGGCCGGTGTCGAAGATCTCCAGCTCGGGCCGCACGCCCAGCTCCTGGATGCGCTTGGCGCCCTGGCGCAGCATGTCGGGCGTCGACACGTACAGGTTCGAGCCGTCGCCGAAGTTCAGCGAGCCGCAGTCGACGGTGCAGATGTCGGGCAGCAGCTCCTCGACGTGCGGCAGCCGGTCGAGGCCGCTGACGAGGTCGGTGCCGGGCAGGTGCTTCGTCGGGTTGTCCGGGTCGATGACCAGGTCGCCGCCCATGCCGGCGGTCAGGTTGATGACGACGTCGGTGCCGGTCTCCTTGATCCGCTCGACGACCTCGCGGTACAGCTTCGTGTCGCGCGAGGGGTCACCGGTCTCGGGGTCCCGTACGTGAATGTGCACGACGGCAGCGCCCGCGTCGGCCGCCTCGACGGCGTTCTTGGCGATCTGCTCGGGGGTGACGGGCACGTGCGGGCTCCGCCGCACGGTGTCACCGGCACCGGTGAGAGCGGCGGTGATGATGACGTTTTCAGTGGGCATAGGGGGACCTCCCATGTGTCTGGCCGCCTGCGGCGGGTGTGCAAATCAAGCCCCGCTGTTGGACGGGAGCCAGCGGGGTCCGGGGCAGCGCCCCGAGTCGTGCGGCTACGGCGCCGCAATGGTGCAGTCGACGTAGGAAACCAGCGCAGCGTGCATCGCATCCGCGGCCGAGCCGAACGACTCCCGGCTCACCGAAAGGACCTGCGTGGCAAGCCCGTCGATGAGCGCGGTCAGCGCGAACGCCGCGGCCGACGGTTCGACGGAGGACCGGAACACGCCCTGATCCACGCCACGACGGAGGACATCCGCCACGGTCTCCCGCCACTGCCGGTAGTACTCGGTGTGCAGCCGCCCCACCGTCGTGGAGCGCGCCGCCTCGGCCCACAGGTCGAGCCACACCTTCCACTGCCGCCGTTGCTGCTCGGTGCGCGGCGTCTGCAGCTCGATGAGCTGGCGCAGCTCCGCCGCCGCGTCGTCCGCCTCCGCGAGGTGGGTGGCGCGGCGCGCGGTGTCCTCGTCCATGCACCAGCGCACCGCGGCCTCCAGGAGGTCCGCGCGGCCGGGGAAGTGGTAGTGGATCGCGGCGGTGCTGGTGGCGCAGGCGCGGGCGATGTCGGAGACCCGCACCGCGTGGAACCCGTGCTCGGCGACCAGCCGGACCGTCTCCTGGACGATCTGCAGCGGCCGACCGCCCGCCACGGGCGCGGGCGCCTCGATCTCGGCCTCCAGGGGCCGCGCGCCGAGCAGCCAGCCCGGGTCGACGCGCGCCTCGTCGGCGATCCGCGCCAGCTCGGCCACCGTGAACCGGCGGGTGCCGCTCAGGGAGCGGGAGAGCTTCGACGGATCCATGACGATGCGGCGCGCGAACTCGCGCTGGCTGACACCGGCCGCCGTGATGACCTCACGGACGCGGGCGGCGGTGTCGGCAGGGTTTGCCTCGTTGCTGGATTCCACGGGGCCCGACCCTAACCGTGTGTTGAGAAGAACACAACACCGATGCCCGCCAATCCCGGAAAGTACTGGCCATTGAGCCTCTGACTTTCTCATCAGTCACCATCGCAACACGCGGCTCGGTGCCGGCCGGTCGCGCGGGCGGCGCGGCCCGCACCCGGGACTCAGCTGTGAGTCGTGTCAACACCCTTGCCTGTAAAGGGAGTTGGCCCCATAGTGCGGGCTCTACGTTGCCGCTGAGCACCAGGGCTCCCAGGGGGGATACCCATGCGTTGCACGCGCCGCACACTCACCGCTGTCACCACCGTGCTGCTGCTGGCCGCCACCGCTGCCTGCGGCTCCGGCTCCGACAGCCCGAAGTCCGGATCCGTCAAAGACAGTGGCACCACGAAGCTCAAGATCGGCATCATCCCGATCGTCGACGTCGCACCCCTGTATCTCGGGCAGAAGAAGGGCTTCTACAAGGAGCAGGGCCTCAGTCTGTCCATGACCATGGCGCAGGGCGGCGCGGCGATCGTGCCGGGCGTGGTCAGCGGCCAGTTCCAGTTCGGCTTCTCGAACTCCACCTCGCTGATGGTCGCCCAGTCCAAGGGCGTCCCCGTCAAGGTCGTCACCAACGGCGTCGGCTCGACGGGAAGGGAGGGTGCCGACTTCGGCGCCGTGGTCGTGAACAAGGACAGCCCGATCAAGTCCGCCAAGGACCTTGAGGGCAAGAAGGTCGCCGTCAATACGCTCAAGAACATCAACGACACCACGGTCCGGGAGTCGGTCCGCAAGGACGGCGGCGACCCCTCCAAGGTGAGGTTCGTCGAGCTCGCCTTCGACCAGATGCCCGCCGCGCTCGACAAGGGGCAGGTCGACGCGGCCCAGGTCGTGGAGCCGGCCACCGCAACCGTCAAGGCGCGGGGCGGCCGCGTGATCGCCTCCAACTACGTCGACACGGCGCGCAAGTTGACCGTCGCGATGTACTTCTCGTCGACTCAATACGTGGATCAACACCCGGACATCGTCAAGAAGTTCAACGCCGCCACCCAGCAGTCCCTCACCTACGCCAACGCGCATCCCGAGGAGGCCCGGGACATCGTCCGCACCTACACGAAGATCCCGCAGGCGACCCTGGACAAGGTGACGCTTCCGGCCTGGCCCGCGCAGTGGAACCGCCCCTCGCTCGACACCCTCGCCAAGCTGGGCGAGCAGGACGGCCTGTTCGCGAAGACCCCCGACCTCGACACGCTGCTGCCGTGATCCCCGCGGTGCCCGGGCTCCTCGGGCTGCTCGTGTGCGCGGCGCTGTGGGAGGCGGTGCCGCGCCTCGGCCTGGTCGACCCCGACTTCCTGCCGCCCTTCACGACGACCCTGAACGCCCTGCGCGGCGAGCTCGCGGACGCCGCCTTCTGGGCCGCGCTCGGCGACACCCTCACCGGCTGGGCGCTCGGCCTCGCCCTCGCCACCGCGGGCGGCGTCCTCGCGGGCCTCGTCATCGCCACGGTCCCGTACCTGCGTGAACTCACCGCGTCCACCATCGAGTTCCTGCGCCCCATCCCCTCCGTGGCGCTCATCCCGCTCGCGATCCTGCTCTACGGCACGGAGCTGCGCTCGGTCCTGCTGCTCGTCGTCTACGCCGCGTTCTGGCAAGTCCTGGTGCAGGTGCTGTACGGGGTGCAGGACGTGGACCCGGTCGCCGACGACACGGCGCGCGCCTTCGGCCTCGGCACGTGGGCGCGCGTGCGGCACGTCGTGTGGCCCACCGCCCTGCCGTACGTGATGACGGGCGTACGGCTGGCCGCCGCGGTCGCGCTGATCCTCGCCATCACCGTCGAACTCGTCATCGGTGCACCGGGCCTGGGACACCGGATCAATGTTGCGCAGAGTTCACAGGCCGTCCCGGACATGTACGCATTGATCCTTGTGACCGGCTGCCTCGGCGTATTGATCAACACTGGAGCGCGGTTCGTGGAGCGCCGCGCCCTGTCCTGGCACCAGTCCGTACGGGCGGAGACCCCGGCGTGAGCCGCACACTCCGCGCCCTGCGCGCCGCCGCACTCGCCGTGGCCCTGCCCTGCGTCCTGGTCGCCATCTGGTGGTTCGCCTCCGACACCAGCACCAGCTTCTACGCGCCGCCCCTGCGCACGATCCTGTCCCGCTTCGACGACACCTGGACCGCGGACCGCCTCCGGGACGACGTCCTGCCCAGCGTGGCGCGCCTGCTCGCCGGCTACGCGGCCGCGGGCATCGCCGGAGTGGCCTTCGGCGTGGTCATCGGCTCCTCGCGCCGCGCCCGCGCCGTGTGCGAGCCCGCCCTGGAGTTCCTGCGCGCGGTGCCGCCACCCGTCCTGGTTCCGGTCATCATGCTGTTCGCGGGCATCGGCGACACGATGAAGATCGCCGTGATCGCCTCGGGCTGCGTCTGGCCTGTGCTGCTGAACACGGCCGCGGGCGTACGCGCCGTGGACCAGGTCGCCGCCGAGACGGCCCGCTCGTACGGGATCGGGGGAGCGGCCCGGCTGCGCCACCTGGTGCTCCCCGCCGCGAGCCCGCAGATCTTCGCGGGCCTGCGCCAGGCCCTGTCCATCGGCGTCATCCTCATGGTCATCAGCGAGATGTACGCCTCCAGCAGCGGCCTCGGCTTCGCCGTCGTGGAGTTCCAGCGCTCCTTCGCCGTGCCGGAGATGTGGACAGGCATCCTCGTCCTCGGCCTGCTCGGGGTGGTGCTCGCGCTGCTGTTCCGGCTCGTCGAACGGCGGGCGCTCGGCTGGTACCACGGATCGCGCGGGGCGCGGCGGAAGGCGGGAGACGGCGGTGCTTGAGGTCACGGGACTGCGCAAGCTCTACGAGGGCTCGGGCCGGCAGGTGGAGGCGCTGCGCGACCTGACGTTCCGCCTGGAGGCCGGCGAGCTGGTGTGCGTCGTCGGCCCCTCCGGCTGCGGCAAGACGACGCTCCTGAAGTGCGTCGCCGGGCTGCTGCGGCCGACCGAAGGATCGGTCGCCCTGGACGGCACACCGGTGACGGGCCCGCGCCCCGGCCTCGCCGTCGTCTTCCAGGAGTACGGGCGCAGCCTCTTCCCGTGGATGCGGGTCGCCGAGAACGTCGAACTCCCGCTCAGGCAACGTCAATCGATCCCCAAGGCGGCCCGCCGGGCGCGCGTGGCCGAGTCCCTCGAAGCGGTCGGCCTCGCGGGCGTCCACCGCGCCTACCCGTGGGAGCTGTCCGGCGGCATGCAGCAACGCGTCGCCATCGCCCGCGCGTTGGCGTACGAGCCGGAGGTGCTCCTGATGGACGAGCCCTTCGCGGCCGTCGACGCCCAGACCCGCGCCGACCTGGAGGACCTGGTGCGCGGCCTGTGGCGGGAGCGCGGCATGACGGTCCTGTTCATCACGCACGACATCGACGAGGCCGTGTACCTGGGGGAGCGGGTGCTGGTCCTGAGCGCGTCGCCGACGGTCGTGCTCGACGACGTGCCGATCCAACTGCCCGTGCGGCGCGACCAGTTGACGACGCGGGCGGACGCGCGGTTCACGGGCCTGCGCAGCCGGGTCCTCGAACTGGTCCGGCAGGGCGGCGGCGCGGGCGCGGGCGCGGGCGACGAGCCTGACGGGCGGGTGGCAAAGGATATGCGGTAACCCGCGGTTACCGTCAGGCGGGTGCGACCGATTTCCCCGGCCCACCCCCGGATGCCTTACCGTGTGGCCGTGGACAGTCAGGGTGAGCGGGCGGTTCGGCTGCGCCTGACCGGGGCCGTGGCCCTCGCCGCAGTATCGGGTGGGGCGGGCGCGTGGGCGTACGCGCGCAGCGGCGCGTCCGCGGGCGATCTCGTACGGGACCTCGCGGTGGGCTGGGCGTATGTGGTCGCCGGCGTCGTCGCCTGGCGGCGCAGGCCCGCCAACCACACCGGGCGCCTGATGGTGCTCGAAGGCGTCACCTGGTTCTTCGGCAACCTCCAGGGCACCGCGGTGCCCGCGCTCTTCGCCTTCGGCGCCTGGTGGGAGGCGCTGAACATGGCGGTCCTCCTGCACCTCATCCTGTCGTTCCCCGAGGGCCGCCTCACCACCGTTCTCACCCGCCGCCTGGTCCAGGTCACGTACGGGCTCGTCGCCGTCGGCGGATTCGTGCGCACGCTCCTGTTCGACCCGGCGGCCGAGACCGGGGCGACGTACCTGGACTGCCGGGAGTGCGGCCCGAACCTGCTGCACGTGCCCGCCTGGGACAGCCTCTTCGGCCCGTTCGACGCCGCCTACCACGCGTCGGGCTGGGTGATCTCGATCGTCGCCGCCGTCGCGATCGTGCAGCGCTGGCGGCACGCGTCGGCCGCCCGCAGGCGTGCCCTGCTGCCCGCCTGGATCGGCATCGGCGTCGCCACCGTGTTCCTCATGTGGGACATGCTGTTCTACGTAGTGCCGTGGTTCGGCGGCGTCGGCTCGCTCGCCGAACAGGCCGTCTACGTGATGTCCGACCTCGCCCAGGTCGCCGTCCCCTTCGCCTTCCTCGCGGGACTGCTGCGCATGCGCCTGCAGCGCGCCGAGGTCAGCGGGCTCGTCATCGACATCGGCACCGACTCCGATCCGGCGCGGCTGCGCGAGGCGCTCGTCCGCGTCCTCGGCGACCCGACGCTGCGGCTCGGCCTGTGGGACGAGGAGCGCGGCCGGCACGTCGACGGGTCGGGCCGCGAGGTCGCCGCGGACGGGGCGGGGCGGACCCCGGTCGCCGCCGCCGACGGCCGCCCGCTCGCCCTGCTCCACCACGACCCGGCCCTCGCCGAGGACCCCGAACTCCTGCAGTCCGTGGCGGCCGCCCTGCGCCTCGCCCTGGAGAACGTCTGGCTGCGCACGCGCGCGAAGGACGTCGCCACCCGCATCGTGGCAGCCGCCGACGCCGAGCGCGGCCGCCTGGAGCGCGATCTGCACGACGGCGCGCAGACCCGCCTCGTCTTCGCCCTGATGTCCGTACGCCGCGTGCAGAAGGGCCTCGTGGACCACCCCGACGCGACGCTGCGCGAGGCCGCCGACGAGGCGGAGACCAGCGTGCGGCACGCCATCGATGAACTGCGCGGCATCGCCCACGGCATCCACCCCGCCGTCCTCACCCGCGACGGACTCGCCGCCGCGCTGAGCGAGCTGGCCGAGGAGGCCGCCGTACCGGTCGTCGTCGCGGCCGAGTCCCGCCGCTACGACCCGCTCGTCGAGTCCACCGCGTACTTCACCGTCTGCGAGGCCCTCACCAACGCGGCCAAGCACGCGGAGGCGCGGGCCGTCAGCGTCTCGGCCCGCCACCACGAAGGACGGCTCGTGGTGGAGACCGTGGACGACGGCGTCGGCGGCGTCGACCTCGCGCGCGGCACCGGCCTGCGCGGCCTCGCCGACCGGCTCGCCGCCGTCGACGGCGTACTGCACATCCACAGCCCCGCCGGGGGCGGAACCAGAATCAGGGCGGAGCTGCCGTGCGGGTGATCGTCGCCGAGGACTCGGCGCTCCTTCGGCTGGGGATCGTACGGCTGCTGACCGACGAGGGCATCGAGGTGGCCGCCGAGTGCGGCGACACCGCGCCGCTGCTCGCCCTGGTCGCCGAGCACACCCCGGACGCGGTGCTGCTCGACATCCGTATGCCGCCCACCCATACCGACGAGGGCCTGGTCGCGGCGGCGGCCGTGCGCGCGGCGTACCCCGACACCGGCGTGCTGCTGCTGTCCCAGTACGTGGAGACGACCGCGAGCGTGCGGGCGCTCGCCCAGCGGCCCGAGGGTTTCGGCTACCTCCTCAAGGAGCGCGTCGCCGACGCCGAGGAGCTGAGCGGGGCGCTGAAGCGGGTGGCCGCGGGGGAGACCGTCGTCGACCCGCTGGTGGTCGCCCGCCTCATGGAAACGCCGCGTCGGCCGGGCCCGCTCGACGAGCTCACAGGACGCGAGCGCGACGTGCTCGCGCTGATGGCCGAGGGGCGCTCCAACGAAGCCATCGCGCGGAAGCTGGTCATCGGCGGCAAGACGGTCGAGACCCATGTCCGCAACATCTTCGCCAAGCTGAGCCTGGAGTCGGACCCCACCGAGCACCGCCGCGTGATGGCGGTGCTGCGCTTCCTGCGCGGCTGAACCGCGCTCGCCACCCTTGGGTGGAAGAAATTCCGGCTACCCGCTCCGTCGGACGACGCGCCACCCCCGTAGCCCCCGTGCTCCCCCGTACGTCGTCCGCGGAGCGGTGCCGGACCTCCACAGTAGGCGGGCCGACCGGGGGAGACATCAGGGCCAGCCCTGAGATCCGGAAGTGACCCAGGGCACATGTTCGCGGGCGCGCTCCAGGCGTAGAGTCCCCCCCCCGGAGGACAAAACTAGCGTCGCTAATTTTATCGCTGTGGAGCCCTCCCGACCTGGTCCACCGCCGAACCAGCGGACAGTAGTACGGAACGGAGCGCTACCCGATGGCCACCCTCTCGCTCGCCGCGATCCTCGCCGACAACGCCCGCCGGCACCCCGACAAGACAGCCCTCGTCGCGGGCGAACTGCGCAGCACCTTCGCCGAGTTGTGGCTCCAGGTCCGCAAGCAGGCCGCCGCCCTCGCCGACCTCGGCGTCCGCCCCGGCGACAAGATCGCCCTCATGGCGCCCAACACCGCCGAGTTCCCGCGCGCCTACTACGCGGCCATCGCGGCGGGCGCCACCGTCGTCCCCGTCCATCTGCTGCTGTCGGCGCCCGAGGTCGAGCACGTGCTCAAGGACAGCGGCTCGACGCTCCTGCTGTGCCACCCGGCGCAGGCCAAGACGGGCGAGGCGGCCGCCGGTGCCGTCGGCATCCGGACCGTCGCCCTCGGCGCCGACGGCGAGCTGGAGAAGCTCACGCACGACGCCGAACCCATCGCCACGTACGCCACCCGCGACGCCGACGACGCGGCCGTCGTCTTCTACACGAGCGGCACCACCGGCGTCCCCAAGGGCGCCGTGCTCAGCCACCTCAACCTCGTCATGAACGCGACCGTCGACGCCTTCGACTGCAACGAGTACAGCCCCGACGACATCGTCCTCGGCGCCCTGCCGCTCTTCCACGCCTTCGGCCAGACCGCCTCCATGAACGCCGTGTGGCGCGCGGGCAAGACGCTCGTCCTGATGCCGCGCTTCGACGCCGCCAAGGCCGTCGAACTGATGGTCCGCGAGCACGTCACCGTCTTCCAGGGTGTGCCCACCATGTACGTGCACCTGCTCTCGGCGGCTTCGCAGGCGGTCGGGCACGGGGCCGAACTGCCGCGCCTGCGCGTCGCGGTGTCCGGCGGCGCCTCGCTGCCCGTCGCGGTCCTCGAACGCTTCCAGGAGCTCTTCGGCGCCCCCGTCCACGAGGGCTACGGGCTGAGCGAGACCTCGCCCGTCGCCGCCGTCAACCAGCCCTGGTACGGCGCCAAGGCGGGCACCATCGGCCACTCCATCTGGGGCGTCGACGTCGAGGTCGCCCGCGCCGAACTCGACGACCGCATCGAACTCCTTCCCACCGGCGAACTCGGCGAGATCGTCGTCCGCGGCCACTGCGTCTTCTCCGGCTACCTCGGCCGCCCCGAGCAGACCGCGGAGGCCCTCGTCGACGGCTGGTTCCGCACCGGCGACCTCGGCACCAAGGACGAGGACGGCTACCTGCGGATCGTCGACCGCAAGAAGGACGTCATCATCCGCGGCGGCTACAACGTCTACCCGCGCGAGGTCGAGGAGGTGCTGATGCGCCACCCCGGCATCGACCACGTCGCCGTCATCGGCCTGCCCGACGAAGTGCACGGCGAGGAGGTCTGCGCCGTCGTCGTCCTCAAGCCGGACGCCGCGCTCGACGCCGCCGAACTCACCGCGTGGTCCAAGGAGAACCTGGGCAAGCACAAGTACCCGCGCCGCGTGGAGTTCACCGACCAGCTGCCGCTCGGCCCGAGCATGAAGGTCCTCAAGCGCGAGCTGCGCGAGACGTACGCGGGTTGAGGCGTACGGGAATTGGGGCGCCGTGACCGCGGTCCCACGGTCCGCCGGACCCGGTGAAACGTAACCCGTATCACCATGCGGCGCCCCTGACGCCGGACAGGTAGTTGCGTCTAGCATCTGTCCTCGCGATGCACGACATATTCGGGATATCCCCCTGGGAGTTCTCTGCCCTGGCCGCCGCGGCCATGGTGGTGGGGTTCTCCAAGACCGCTGTCAGCGGCGCCAATACGGTCAGCCTCGCGGTCTTCGCCGCGATCCTGCCCGCGCGCGCCTCCACCGGAGTGCTGCTCCCCATCCTGATCTGCGGCGACATCCTCGCCGTGCTCACCTACCGGCGGCACGCCCACTGGCCCACGCTGTGGCGCCTGTTCCCCGCCGTCGGCGCGGGCGTGGTCCTCGGCACCGTCTTCCTCGGCTTCGCGGGGGACGGGGCGGTGCGGATGTCGATCGGCGTGATCCTGCTCGTCATGGCGGGAGTGACCCTCTGGCGCCGCAAACAGGCGGCCGCCGCCGACGCCGAGCCGACGCCGACCCGCGCGGCCCGCGTCAAGGCGGGCTCCTACGGCGTGCTCGGCGGCTTCACCACCATGGTCGCCAACGCGGGCGGCCCCGTGATGTCCATGTACCTGCTGTCGGCGGGCTTCAAGAAGCTCGGCTTCCTGGGCACCTCCGCGTGGTTCTTCCTCATCGTGAACTCCGCGAAGGTGCCGTTCAGTGTGGGCCTGGGCCTCATCGACGGCCGCTCACTGCTCCTGGACGCCGCGCTCGCCGTCTTCGTCGTGCCGGGCGCCATCATCGGCAGAGCCTGCGTGAACCGAATCAACCAACGGCTCTTCGAGCAACTCGTCATCGCGGCAACGGTCCTCGGCGGCCTCCAGCTCCTGCTGAACTGACGCCTGAAGAGCGTCGGTCCTGCACCGGCCCTACAGGGGGACCAGCGCACGCTCCGAACCCGACTGGCTCGTCAGCCCCTGCGCCATGTCCTCGGCCAGCAGCCGCTTCGCGATCGAGTCGACCGCGACGCGCAGCTCCGCGTCCGCGGGGCGGCCGACATCGGCCTCGACCTTCTCGCTCAGCCAGTCGCCCCAGGCGCTGTTGATGACCTCCGACTCCCGGTGGCCCGCCTCGGTGTGCGAGAAGTACGAGCCCGTACGCGTCAGATAGCCCTCGTCGACCATCCGCTGGAACACCGGCACCAGCACCTCCGGCGGCACCCTGCGGCGCGCCGCGATCATCCCGAGGCTCGCGTGCCCGACCATCCGCGTGAAGAAGTCCACCTGCATCACGGCCCACGCGCCCGCGACATCGAGCCGGGTCTCGGATCTCTCCAGGATCTGCCGCGCGGTGTTGAGGTTCGTCTCCTTCACCAGGTTCGCCACGGCCCGCTCCAGCACATGCGACGAATCGCCCGACGACGGCTGCGCGAAGCCCTCGCCCATGTCCGCGGAGCCCGCGCGCGCGGTGTCGCGCAACTCCACCTGCTTGAGGAACAGCGCCACCAGGAACCCGATGACCGCCACCGGCACCGTGCACAGGAACACCGTGTGCAGCGAATCCGCGTACCCGTTGACGATCGGCTCGCGCGCCGCTTCCGGCAGGCTGTGCAGGCCCTGCGGGCTCTGTGCGGCCTTGGCGAGGGCTTCCGGCGAGATCCCGGTCCCGGCCCGCGCCGCCTCCGCCACGCCCTGCTTCAGGTTCGGCTCCAGGCTGTTGGCGTAGATCGTGCCGAACACGGCGGTGCCGAACGAGCTGCCCAGCGTGCGGAAGAACGTGACACCGGAGGTCGCGGTGCCCAACTCTGAGTACTCCACGGTGTTCTGCACGGCGATCGTCAACACCTGCATGCACAGACCGATGCCGAGCCCCAGCACGAACATGTAGACGGACTCGAGCCACGTACTGGTCTCACTGTCCATCAGGGACAGCAGATACAGGCCGAGCGCCATCACCAGGGCGCCCACGATCGGGAAGATCCGGTACTGCCCGGTCTTGCTGACCACGTTGCCGGAGAAGATGGACGCGATCAACAGACCGATCACCATGGGCAACGTGCGTACACCCGAGATGGTGGCCGAGTCCCCGTCCACGTACTGCAGATACGTCGGCAGGAACGTCATAGCGCCGAGCATCGCGAAGCCCACGATGAAGCTGAGGATCGAGCAGACCGTGAACACCGGGTTGCGGAACAGATGCATCGGCAGCATCGGTTCCTTGGCCCGCGTCTCCACCCAGCAGAACAGCCCGAGCGCGACGATGCCGCCGACGAAGAGCCCGATGATGACGCCCGAACCCCACGCGTACTCGTTGCCGCCCCAACTGGTCCCGAGAATCAGGGCGCTCGCCCCGACCGCGACGAGCGCGATGCCGATGTAGTCGATGATCGGTTTCGCCGCCGACTTCACCACCGGGATCGTCCGGGCCGCCGCGATGACGACGACGATCGCGATCGGTACGTTGACGTAGAACGCCCAGCGCCACGTCAGGTGGTCCGTGAACAGCCCGCCGAGCAGCGGCCCGATGACGGTCGAGACACCGAACACGGCGCCGATGGCACCCTGGTACTTGCCACGCTCGCGCAGCGGAATGACATCCGCGATGAGCGCCATCGCCGTCACCATCAGACCGCCGGCGCCGATGCCCTGAAGCGCCCGCCAGGCGATGAGGAACGACATGTTCGTGGACAGGCCGCACAGGAACGAGCCGGTGATGAAGATGATCGCCGAGAGCTGGAAGACGATCTTGCGCCCGAACATGTCGCCGAACTTGCCGACGAGGACCGTGGCGACGGTCTCCGCGAGCAGATAGGCCGTCACGACCCACGACATGTGCGCCGCGCCGCCCAGGTCCGAGACGATCGTGGGAAGCGCCGTGCCGACGATCGTCTGGTCGAGGGCGGCCAGCAGCATGCCGAGCATGATCGTCCCGAAGACGACATTGCGACGGCGTCTGTCGAGGACCGGTGGAGCCGTCTCGGCGGCCGGCGGCGGGGCAGCTTCTTCGGTGGTCGTCACTCTCGCAGCGTCACATCGGGGTCCGGGCGGCGCATGCGGGTGGGGGCCGGACCGGTGACGTGCGCTTTTCGCGTCGGACGGGGATGTGCGCGCCGTGGTGGGGCGGGCGGGGATGTGTGCGAGCCGTGGGGCGAGGAGCGCGTGCCCCCGGGCGGACGGTCGCGTGCGCGCCCGAGGTGGGCGGGGGAGTGCGTGCCCGGCGCCCGGGGCGGACGGGGCGTGCGCGCCGGGCGCTCCGCGTCAGCTCAGGTCAGCTCAGCCGCGGCGCGACGGAGGCGGCATCAACCGGTTCGCCGGCCCGCTCCACCTCATCGGCGAGCCCCTGCGCCCACCGCACCAGCGCCGCCGTGTCCAGCCCGGCCGGTGCGACGCCCTGCCACGCCGCGATGCCCTCCGCGCCCCGGCGCAGCAGCCGGGCGCCCCCGGTTGCGTTGCCCCGCGCCGCGTGCGTCAGCCCGACGGCGGTCTGCGCGAGGGCCCGCCACAACCCGCGCTCGCCCTCCGGCCCGGACTTCCACGCGTCCTCGAACACCTCGTGCGCGTGGAACGGCTGCCCGGCATCCAGCAACGCCTGCGCCTCCGCGACACTCTGCGCGGCCGTCCGCACGACCCCCTCCGGCTGCCGCTCGACACCGGGCGTGCCATAGGGGAGCGGCCGACCGAGCCCGTCACGGGGCCGGGCATTGCGCGCCCGTCCCTCCTGGTCACGGTCCCGTTCACCGTCGCGCGAAGTACTCATGCCCCGATTCTCGCGCAACCGCCCGCGGGCCCGCAGTTCCGGTTTCAAACCACCCCTGAGCTTGGGGTATTGTTCTTCTTGTCGCCGCCGACGGACCGGAAAACACCGGGCCGGGGGCAGTGGACATCGGGACGTGGCGCAGCTTGGTAGCGCACTTGACTGGGGGTCAAGGGGTCGCAGGTTCAAATCCTGTCGTCCCGACAGTTCGAGCGATCGAATGTCGCAGGTGAAGGGCCGTTTTCGAACGGCCCTTTTGCTGTTTCCGATTCCGTTCCCAGGGCTCCCACAGTGGCTGTCAGGCGCTGGCTGTGGTTCCTGTTGCCGCGCGTGCGATGAGCGCGGCGACCTCGCCGGGGCGGGAGACGTACAGGGCGTGGCTGCCGCCGGTCTCGGTCACCGTGGCTCCGGCCCGTTCGGCCATGGCGCGTTGGGCGGCGGGCGGGATCATCCGGTCGTCGCCGGCGACGAGATAGTGGCTCGGCTTGGCCCGCCAGGCCGGACTGGTGACGGTGCCGGCCAGGGCGTCGAGCCCCCACGGGACCTGGGAGTCGGCGAGGAAACGCGCGTCGGCCTCGGGCAGGTCCCCGGCGAAGGATGCCGCGAACTTGTCCCGGTCCAGGAAGAGGAAACCGCCGACGGGCGGCAGGATCGGCGGGACGGGCGCGCCGGGCGGTGGATCGGCGATCAGCGTGTTGACCGACTCGTCCTTGTCGGGCGCGAACGCGGCGACGTAGACGAGCGCCGACACCGCGGCGTGATTGCCTGCCTCGGTGATCACGGCGCCGCCGTAGGAGTGCCCGACCAGCACGGCAGGCCCTTCGAGTCCGTCCAGCGCCTGGTGGACGGTGGCGACATCCCCCTGCAGGGATTCGGTGGCGTTCTGCACGACGGTGACGCGGTAGCCGTCCGCACGGAGCAGGTCGTACACCCCGCGCCAGCCGGAACCGTCGACGAACCCGCCGTGCACCAGCACGACATCCCGGACCGCGCGCGTGGGGGATGTTGCGTCCATGAAGGGTCAGCTCCCTCGGTCGGTGAACGAGGCCCGTGGCGAGCAGGAGTCCGTCGCGGGCCGGGTACCCACACGATGCGCGAAAAGCCGGAGAGTGTGACCAGGCCGATGCGGCGTACATCCTGTACGCGTTGTGCGCACCCCGACCGTGTGAACTGCCGTACATGGATGGGGCGTTGGCGTGGGTCGTTGGCGTGGGTCGTTGATGTGGGGCCTGAGGAGCCGTCACTTCATCGGTTGCGCCGATGCGCAGGCGCTGCACAGTGCCGCGGACCGTCGGGGAGAAGACTCGCTTACGGCGACGACACCGCTGGGACACCAGGGGGAAACGGGCCGTCCCTAATTTCTGTCGCTTGACAGGAAATCCGTCTCGCGGCAACTCGCCCATGCGACAGGGGACCGCCATGACCGTGACCACCGACCCAGCCCGGCCCGCGCCCTCCGGGGCAGACGGCACGGGCGACGGCTCGCTCGCCGAGTTCGGCTACCACCAGGAGCTGCGGCGCCGGATGGGGCGCTACGCCTCGTTCGCCGCCGGCTTCTCCTTCATCTCCGTACTGACCACGGTCTTCCAGTTCTTCGCCCTCGGCTACTCCTTCGGCGGCCCGCTGTTCTTCTGGACCTGGCCCGCCGTCCTCGTCGGCCAACTGCTGGTCGCCGCCTGCTTCGCCGAACTCGCCGCACGGCTGCCCATCGCGGGAGCCGTCTACCAGTGGTCGAGCAGGCTGGGCAGCCCGGCCTTCGGCTGGTACGCGGGCTGGATCATGGTGATCGGCCGGATCGTGGTGGTGGCGGCCGCGGCGCTCGCGCTGCAGGTCGTCCTGCCCGCCGTCTGGTCCGGCTTCCAAGTCGTGGGCGGCGACCCGTCACCGACCACGACGAGCGGAGCCGCCAACGCCGCCCTGCTGGGCGTGGTGCTGCTGGCCCTCACCACGCTGCTCAACGTCCTGGACAACCGGCTGTTGTCGGCCGTCAACACGGTCGGTGTCAGCGCCGAGATCGCCGGAGTCGCCCTGATCGTCGTGCTCCTCGTCACGCACGCGGAACGCGACCCCGGCATCACCCTGCACACCGGAGGTGCGGGCGGCACGATCGCGGCGCTGTTGGTGGGCTCGTTCACCGCCGCCTACGTCCTCATCGGCTTCGAGAGCGCGAGCGAGATGAGCGAGGAGACCGTCAACCCCCGGCGCACCGCCCCGCGTACGACGCTCACCGCGCTCACCACCTCCGGCGTCTGCGGCGGGCTGCTGCTGCTCGGCGGTCTGCTCGCCGCGCCCAGCCTCACCGACGGGCGCCTCGCGAGCGAGGGCCTCAGCTACGTGCTGACCAGCACCCTCGGCGACGGCATCGGCAAGGTCCTGCTCGCCGACGTGGCGCTGGCCATCTGCGCGGCGACCCTGGCGATCCAGACGTCGGCGACCCGCATGCTGTACTCCATGGCGCGCGACGGCGTCCTGCCGTGCTCGGCGCGGCTCGCGCGGGTGCCGCGAAGGACCGGGATGCCCGGCACGGCCGCGGCGGTGGTCGGTGTCTGCGCGGGGCTGCTGCTCCTGCTCAACCTCGCCTCCCCGCAGGCCTTTCTCGCCATCGGCACCACCTGCATCGCGATGGTGTACCTGGCGTACGCGATGGTGACCGGGCCGATGCTGCTGCGGCGGCTGCGGGGCCAGTGGCCGCCTGCCGGGGGTGAGCGCGACGAACTCGGCGGGCGGCTGTTCTCCCTCGGCCGCTGGGGGCTGCCCGTCAACGTACTCGCGGTCGGCTACGGGGTGTTGATGACGGTCAACCTGTCCTGGCCGCGCGCCGGGGTGTACGACCCGGAGGGCGGGCACTGGTACTTCCAGTGGTTCACGGTGCTGTTCCTCGGTGTCACCGTCGTGTCGGGCGCGCTCTACCGGTGGCACCGCCGCAGGGTGTCCGCCGCCTGATCCGGTCGGACGGTCAGACACCGGCCGCGAGGAGGCTCCGCCCCTCGCGGCCGAAGCGTGCCAGGGAGCGCTGCGGCACACCCGCCACCCGTAGCGCCGCGTCGGCCGTTGCCGCCGCCAGGGTCCTCGCGTCACGGTCGGGGGCGGCCCGCCTGATGAGGATCACGCTCTCGGTGAGGCCGAAGATCAGGTCCGTACGCATCGTCAGGCCCGCGGTGTCGAGCGGTGTGCCCGGCTCGGTGGCGGCCAGCAACTGCCCGTAGACACCCTTGAGTTCGGCCCGGACGTGGTGGAAGGCGGCGAAGCGCTCCGTCTGCACCTCGGGCAGCAGATACAGCGCCCCGAGGTTGTGCGGGCCGCCGCACAGCAACTCCACGTCGGACAGGCACAGGGCCCACAACCGTGCCTCCGCGGACGCCTGCGTACGGGACATCAGCTCGCGCGCCACCTCAAGGGAAGGGCGGACGGTCCCTTCAAGGAGCGCCGCGAGGATCGCCTCCTTGCCGTCGAAGTAGTGGTACAGGGAGGCCTGACGCAGACCGGCCCGCTCCGCGACCGCTCGGGTGGAGGTCGCGGTGTAGCCGTGGACGGTGAACAACTCCGCGGCCGAGCCCAGGACTTCGTCGCGCGGTTCCAGGTCGCCGGCGTGACGCCCCTGGGCGCGCGGGCGGCCGACTCTTCTGCTGGTGCGGGCGGTCACCCTTCGATCCTCGCACAGGCACCGACCCCCACTTCCGGCAGAGCTCCGGGTGAGTTTCAGGTAACTGAGCGGAAATGCGGGGGCAATGGCCTCGACCCGGCCGCCGCCTAATTTCTGTCACTCGACAGAAATCCACTCGACAGACATCAGCCCGAGCCGGAAGGTGAGCGATGACGACAGAGCCAGTGGCGGAGCCGGCCACAGCGACGGCGTACGGCGCCCGCGACCACGCCCGCGCCCAGGCGGGCACCGAGGTCGACACCATGCCCGTGCTGCCCGCGAGCAGTTGGCCGACGCCACCCGAGGGCGTGGCCGCCGGGGACATCGTGTGGGCCGAGACCGTGGCGGGCGGCAACTACACCCACAAAGTCCTCGCCCGCGGCACCGAGTTGAGGCTGACCGACCTCACCGGCGACGCCTGCGCGCACGTACTGCTGTACAACGCGGACCGGCCCTGGGAGCGGCTCAACACGGCCGACACCGCCAAGGTGCTCTGGAACGCCTACCTCGGCGCGGGGCACCTGCTCCTGTCCGACCAGGGCCGGGTGCTCGCCTCCCTCGTCGAGGACACCTCCGGGCGGCACGACGCCCTCACCGGCACCTCCGCCCTCGCGCGCAACACCGCGCGCTACGGGGACGGCGCCGCGGGGTCCGCCTCCCCGGCAGGGCGGGAACTGTTCAAGCTCGCCGCACTCAAGAACGGCCTGGGCCCCCGGGACATCCCGCCGTCCGTCTCCTTCTTCCAGGGCGTGCGGATCGCCGAGGACGGCAGCACCGGGTTCACCGGCTCGGCCGGCCCCGGCACGTCGGTCACGCTGCGCGCCGAGCAGCCGCTGACCGTGCTGATCGCCAACGTCCCGCACCCGCTGGACCCGCGCCCCGCCTACACCTGCACGGCCCTTCAGGTCCTCGCGCACCGGGCCCGCCCGACCGCCCCCGGCGACGCGCTGTGGGACGCCACCCCCGAGGGCCGCCGCGCCTTCCTCAACACCGCCGAGTACCTGACCGCAAGGGGGATCGCATGACCACCACCCTCAGCCGATACGCCGCGGGCCGCGTCGTCCGCGACGAGACCGTCCCCGCGCGCGCCGGCTTCTCCGCCCACCTGCGGGCCGGCCAGTTGCTGACCATCACGGACCTGCACGGCAACCAGGCCGCGGACTTCCTCGTCTACGACGCCCACGACACCGGTGTGCGCTACAGCGCCCCCGACACCATCCAGGCCCAGGGCAACATCTTCCTGACCACCGGCTCGGTGCTGCTCTCCGGCGAACACACCCCGCTGATGACCGTGGTCGAGGACACGTGCGGGCGGCACGACACCGTCGGCGGCGCCTGCTCGAAGGAGTCCAACACCCTGCGCTACGGACACCACACCTTCTCGCAGCACGCCTGCGTGGAGAACTTCCTCGCCGAGGGGAGCAGGCACGGCCTCGGCAAACGCGACCTGGTCTCCAACATCAACTGGTACATGAACGTGCCGGTCGAGCAGGACGGCACCCTGGGCATCGTCGACGGCATTTCGGCCCCGGGCCTGCGGGTCGTCCTGCGCGCCGAGACCGACGTCCTGGTGCTGCTGTCCAACTGCCCGCAGATCAACAACCCCTGCAACGGCTTCGACCCGACCGCCCTTCAGGTGACCATCACCGATCCGGACGGGGGCCCGGCCGCATGACGTTCGACACCCTGCTGGTCGCCAACCGCGGCGAGATCGCGGCGCGCATCATCCGCACCGCCCGCCGCCTCGGCCTGCGCACCGTCGCCGTGTACTCCGATCCGGACCGCGGCGCCGCGCACGTACGGCTGGCCGACGACGCCGTCCGGCTCGGCCCCGCGCCCGCCAAGGAGTCCTACCTCGACGCCGACCTGATCCTGAAGGCCGCCGCCGACACCGGCGCCGGAGCGATCCACCCCGGCTACGGCTTCCTGTCCGAGGACGCCGACTTCGCGCGCCGCTGCGCCGACGCGGGCGTCGTCTTCGTCGGACCCACCCCCGAGCAACTGGACCTCTTCGGCGCCAAGCACACCGCCCGCGCCGCCGCGCAGGCGGCAGGAGTTCCGCTCGCCCCCGGCACCGGACTGCTGCCGGACGCGGACGCGGCGCTCACGGCGGCCGAGGAGATCGGCTACCCGGTGATGCTCAAGGCGACCGGCGGCGGGGGCGGCATCGGCATGCAAGCCTGCCACGGGCCCGACCAACTCGCGGACGCCTGGGATCGGGTGCAGCGCGTGGCCGCCGCCTCCTTCTCCTCGACCGGCGTCTTCCTGGAGCGCCTGGTGAAGCGGGCCCGCCACGTCGAGGTGCAGGTCTTCGGCGACGGTGCGGGCAAGGTCGTCACCTTCGGCGACCGTGACTGCTCACTTCAGCGCCGCAACCAGAAGGTCCTGGAGGAGGCCCCGGCCCCCGGCCTGCCGTCGGATGTTCGACGGCAACTGGCGGATTCAGCGCGGGAGTTGTGCGCCTCAGTGGGCTACCGCTCCGCCGGCACCGTCGAGTTCGTGTACGACGCCGCGCGCGAGGAGGCGTACTTCCTGGAGGTCAACACCCGTCTCCAGGTCGAGCACCCGGTCACCGAGGAGATCTACGGCGTCGACCTCGTGGAGTGGATGCTGCGCCTGGCGCAGGGCGAGACCTCCGTCGTCCGTGAACCTCGGGCCCCCCAAGGCCACGCCGTCGAGGCGCGCCTGTACGCCGAGGACCCCTCGCGCGAGCACCGCCCCAGCGCCGGCCTGCTGACCCGCGTCGCGTTCCCCGAGGGCGTCCGCGTGGACACCTGGGTGGAGACCGGCACCGAGGTCACCACCTCCTACGACCCCATGCTGGCGAAAGTCGTCGCGTACGGCGCCGACCGCGCCGCGGCGCTCGACCGGCTGGACGCGGCCCTCCGGGCGACCCGTATCGACGGCATCGAGACCAATCTCGGCCTGGTGCGCGCCGCCCTCCGGGACACCGACGTGCGCGCCGCCGTCCATTCCACCGCCTCACTCGCCGAGATCACCGACCCGACGCCGCGCGTCGAGGTCGTCCGGCCCGGCACCCTGACCACCGTGCAGGACTGGCCAGGACGTACCGGCCACTGGCAGGTCGGCGTCCCCCCGTCCGGGCCCATGGACGACCTGAGCTTCCGGCTCGGCAACACCGCTCTCGGCAACGACGAGGGCGACCCGGGCCTGGAGTGCACCCTCGAAGGGCCCCAACTGAAGTTCACCCACCCGACGACGGTCTGCGTCACCGGCGCTCCCGCACACGTCACGCTCGACGGCACCACCGTGCCGCAGTGGGAACCGGTCACCGTCGGCGCGGGCCAGACCCTCACCGTGGCGGCCCCCGACGCCCAGGGCTTGCGTACCTACGTGCTGTTCGCGGGCGGTCTGGACGTACCGGAGTTCCTGGGCAGCGCCGCCACCTTCACGCTCGGCCGGTTCGGCGGGCACGGCGGTCGCGCGCTGCGCGCGGGCGACGTCCTGCACGGCGGCGAGGAACGTCACGAGACCTCCGTCGTCCCGGCCGGCCGGCGCCCCGACTTCGTGAGCGAGTGGCACATCGGCGCGGTCGAAGGCCCGCACGCGGCCCCCGAGTTCTTCACCGAGGAAGACATCCGCGACTTCTACGCCGCGGACTGGAAGGTGCACTTCAACTCGGCGCGCACCGGCGTGCGCCTGGTCGGCCCCAAGCCGCGCTGGGCGCGCACGGACGGCGGCGAGGCGGGCCTGCACCCGTCCAACATCCACGACACGCCGTACTCGGTCGGCGCCGTCGACTACACCGGTGACATGCCCGTGCTGCTCGGCCCCGACGGTCCCTCCCTCGGCGGCTTCGTGTGCCCGGCGACGGTGCCCACCGGGCAGCGCTGGAAGCTCGGCCAGCTCCGGCCCGGTGACACGGCCCGCTTCGTCCCGGTCACCCCGGACGGCGCCGCCGCACTGCGGGCCGAACCGGCCGCGGCCCCGCGCGCCGACCGCGAGGCCGTCGTCGACGGCGGTGTCCTCGCCCGCCTGGAGGAGACCGCGGGCCGGCCCGCGGTCACGTACCGGCGCAGCGGCGACGACAACCTCCTCGTGGAGTACGGGCCGATGCAGCTTGACCTCGGCCTGCGGATGCGCGTCCACGCCCTGGCCCAGGCGCTGGCCGCGCAGGACCTGGCCGGCATCACCGACCTGACCCCGGGCATCCGCTCGCTACAGATCCAGACGGATCCCGACGCGCTGCCGCAGGACAAGCTCCTGGAGTTCGTGCTGCGCCTGGAGGCCCAACTCCCGGCCACCGACGAGCTGGTGGTGCCCAGCCGGACCGTGCACCTGCCGCTGTCCTGGGACGACCCGGCGACCCGTGAGGCCATCGCCCGCTACATGGCGGGCGTGCGCGACGACGCCCCGTGGTGCCCCTGGAACATCGAGTTCATCCGCCGCGCCAACGGCCTGGACACCGTCGAGGACGTGTACCGCACCGTCTTCGACGCCGAGTACCTGGTGCTCGGCCTCGGCGACGTGTACCTGGGCGCGCCGGTCGCCACCCCGCTGGACCCCAGGCACCGGCTGGTCACCACCAAGTACAACCCGGCCCGCACCTGGACCGCGGAGAACTCGGTCGGCATCGGCGGCGCGTACCTGTGCGTCTACGGCATGGAGGGCCCCGGCGGCTACCAGTTCGTCGGTCGGACGACACAGGTGTGGTCCCCGTGGCAGCAGCGCGGCGCGTTCGAGCCGGGCAAGCCATGGCTGCTGCGCTTCTTCGACCGGATCACGTGGTACCCGGTCGAGGCGGACGAACTCCTTGAGCTGCGCGCGGACATCGGCGCCGGCCGGTTCGTGCCGAAGACGGAGGAGGGCACCTTCTCGCTCGCCGAGTACCGCCGCTTCCTCGACGACAACGCCGAGTCGATCGCCGCGTTCCGGGACCGGCAGAGCGCGGCGTTCGGCGCCGAGCGGAACGCCTGGGAGGCGGCGGGGGAGTTCGCCCGCGCCGAGGCGGCCGCCGAGGTCGCCCCGCCGGTCGCCGACATCGAGATCCCCGAGGGCGGGTGCCTGGTCGAGGCCGAGTTCACCGCCTGCGTCTGGCAGGTCAACGTAGCGGCGGGAGACCGGGTGACGGCAGGACAGCAACTGCTCGCGCTGGAGGCGATGAAGATGGAGTCCCCGGTCCTCGCCCCCGCCGAAGGCATCGTCGCGGAGGTCCTGGCCGCGCCGGGCAGCCAGATCGAGGCGGGCACCGCGCTCGTCGTCCTCGCCCCTGTCGAGACCACGGAGGTGGCCGCGCCATGAACCATACGACGGACCGTACGGCGAACGCGGTGGAGCGGGTGCGGGCCGCGTACGCACGCATCGCTCAGGTGGACCGCCCCGAGGTGTGGATCGGCCTGCGCCCACAGGCCGAGACCGAGGCCGACGCCGCCGCGGTCGACGCGAGGGCGGCAGCAGGAGAGCAACTGCCGCTGGCCGGTGCGGTGTTCGCGGTCAAGGGCAACATCGACGTGGCCGGACTGCCGACGACCGCCGGCTGCCCCTCCTACGCGTACCGGCCACAGGACGACGCCCCGGTGGTGGCCCGTCTGAAGGCGGCCGGCGCCGTCGTCCTCGGCACCACGAACCTCGACCAGTTCGCCACCGGCCTTGTCGGCACCCGCAGCCCCTACGGGGCGGTCCGCGGCGCCGTCGACCCGGCGTACGTCTCCGGCGGATCCTCGTCCGGCTCGGCGGTCGCGGTCGCCCTCGGCGTCGCCGACTTCGCGCTCGGCACGGACACCGCGGGCTCCGGCCGCGTCCCGGCCGCCTTCAACGGCATCGTCGGCCTCAAACCCACCATCGGCCTTGTCCCCACCGAAGGCATCGTCCCGGCCTGCGCCTCGCTCGACTGCGTGACCGTCTTCGCCCGTACGCTCCCGGAGGCCGAGCGGGCGCTCTCGTTCATGGCGGCACCACCGGGGCGCGAACTTCCGGCCCAGGCCCAGCGGCAGCCGGGCCCGTGGCGGATCGCCGTCCCCGAGCGCGCCCAGCTCGGCGAGCTGGACGCGGGCTGGGCCGAGGCGTTCGAGGCGGCCGCACGACGGCTCGCCGACGCGGGCGCCGAACTGCTGCCCGTCGACCTCGCACCGTTCACCGAGGCAGCGGCGATGCTGTACGAGGGCGCGTTCGTCGCCGAGCGCTACGCGGCCGTCGGAGCCTTCGTCGACGCGCACGCCGGCTCGGCGGACCTCGACCCGACCGTCGCCGGGATCATCTCCCGGGCCCGGCACGCCCCCGCCCACCAGCTCTACGCGGACCGGCAGAAGCTGGCATCGCTGCGCGCCCGCGCCCTCGACTCCCTCGGTGACGCCGACGCGCTGCTCCTGCCGACGACGCCGGGACACCCGACCCTCGCGGAGGTCGCGGCCGACCAGCTGGGCGCCAACGCGAGGCTCGGCCGGTTCACCAACTCCACGAACCTGTTCGACCTGGCGGCGGTCGCCGTACCCGCGGCCGAGGTGAACGGGCGGCCCTTCGGCGTCATGCTGATCGGCCCCGCGTTCACGGACGAACGGCTCGCCCGCATCGCCCACCCGCTCACCTCCCCGCCGCAGCAACTCGCGGTGGTCGGCGCGCACTTGTCCGGACAGCCGCTCAACGGACAGCTGCTCGCCCTCGGCGGCCGGCTCGTCCGCACGACCACGACCGCACCCACGTACCGCCTGTACGCGCTGGACACGACACCCCCGAAGCCGGGCCTGGTGCGTTCCGGTGAGGGTGGCGCTCCGATCGAGACCGAGGTGTGGCAGCTGCCGGCCGAGGGACTCGGTGCGCTCCTCGGGCAGCTGCCCCGCCCCATGGTGCTCGGCAGTGTGGAACTCGCGGACGGGAGCGCGGTGCCCGGCTTCCTCTGCGCACCCGAAGCACTCAACGGGGCCCGGGAGATCACCTCATCCGGTGGCTGGCGCGCCGCACTCCCTCTCCTCGAACGGAAGGAGACGGCCGGCGCGGGGGCCTTGCTGCGGGACTGAGGGCATTCCACGCCCCGGCTCAGTCGGGCATCGCGGCCCGCGGCAGGATCTTCGGTTCCGTCCGTGTTCGCCAGGTCCCGGGGGAGACGCCTTCTCTCTTGGCGAAGGCGCGGCTCAGCGAGGTTCCGGTGTCGTAGCCGACTTGGACGGCGATCTCCTGAATGCTCAGAGGTGTGTCGCGGAGCAGGAGTTTCACTCGGTGCATGCGCCATGCCGTGAGGTGGCCCAGGGGAGTGTCTCCCGTCTTCTCCTTGAACAGGGCGGCGAACGCCGAACGAGACATTCCTGCCCTGTCGGCAAGTTCCTTGACGGTCCACGGGTGGGACAGGTTCGCGTGCAACTCCCGGATGGCGGACGCCAGATGGGGATCGCGCAGCGCGGCGATCCAGCTGACGGTGCCGCTCCTGACATCCGCGCAACAGGTGCGCAGTGCCTGGACGAAGAGAACGTCGGACAGACGGCTCATGATGAAGCCACTACCGAGGCCGGCCGTCGAGTTCTCTCGGGCAATGAGGTCGAAGGTGGTGCGCAGCAGCTGACTGGAGGTGTCGTCCAGGTTCAGCCTGAACAGGGGCGGCAGAAGCGCGAAGAGGGGCTCGGCCGCCACCGCGTCGAAGGCGAATCGCGTGGACACGATTCGGGTCAGCTCGCCCTCGCCGCCGGCTCTCGCCGAGTGGTCCGACCCCTGGAAGGTGAGGCCGTCGCAATCGATGACCTCGCGGCCCGGAGCGTCCTGGAGCGTGAATCCCACACCGGCGCGAACCAGGATGCAGTCGTTCTTCTCCAGCAGCTGTGGTTGGTCCAGTGGGTCCGCTACCAGTTGGCACGAGCCGCCGGCGATCAGCACCAGCCGGGCGAGGTGTCGCGGGGGAAACGAGATGCCCCACGGGGCATGGGCGTCCACGCGCACATACCGGGCGTCCTCGATCTTCATCGTGGCGAGGAGGTCGTCGACCGGGTCCATCCGACCTCCTGGACGATCTGCACTAAATGGCAGACCCCAAGATACAACGCGTCCAGCTCTGGCTTCTTAACCTGCTTGAGGATCACTTGAGGATCACTGAACGAAGGCTGGAAAGGCCGGAGATGCGCTCTTTTCATATACAAGCGGGTGTAGGCCTGACGGCTTCGACCGAGCACCCGACGCCGCGTCCGTCGGCGGGCCAGGTGCTCGTACGCGTGATGGCCACTTCCGTGAACGCGCGCGATCGCCTCATCGTCGCAGGCACGTACGCCGTCCCCGTGCCACCAGGACGCATCCCGCTCTCCGACGGTGCGGGCGTCGTGGAGGCCGTCGGAGAGGGGGTCACGCGGTTCCGGGTCGGTGACAGGGTCGTGGGTACCTTCCATCCGGACTGGGTGCACGGCCCGTTCCCGGGGTGGGGCGAGTTGCGGGGCACGCAGCGTGACGGATGGCTGGCGCAGTACCTGGCCATTGACGAACAGAGCCTGGTCGCGATGCCGGACCAGCTGTCCTTCGAGGAGGCGGCTACGTTGCCGTGCGCCGCTCTCACCGCGTGGTCGGCGGTGCGCGGGGTGGGCCCGGGCGACACGCTGCTGGTCCAGGGCTCGGGGAACGTGTCACTCTTCGCGCTGCAATTCGGCCGCTTGCAGGGCGCACGCGTGCTGGCCACGACGTCCAGCGCCGAGAAGGCCCGCCGCCTCAGCGCCCTCGGCGCGTCCGATGTCGTCGACTACACAAGTACACGGGAGTGGGGCGCCCGGGTGCACGCGCTGACGGACGGTGGCGCCGACCGCATCGTCGAAATCGGCGGCGGCGCCGAAACCGTTGCCCAGTCCGTGGAGGCCCTTGCCTACGGAGGGCAGATCGCCCTCGTCGGCAACCTCGCGTCGGGCGGCGGCATGGAACTGACGCGCTTCTTTCAGCGCGCGGCGACGCTCAGATCCGTCAGTGTCGGCAGTCGAAGCGACTTCGAGCTGATGAACAGGGACATCGCCCGATACCGCCTGCAACCGGTCATCGAACGCGTCTTCCCGTTCGAAGAGGCTCCGGAGGCGTTCGCCTACGTGGAGAAGGGGGACCACATCGGAAAGGTCGTCATCAGCCACGGCTGAAGCGGTGGCGGAGCCCTCAGGAGCGCTGCGGGTCGCCGGCGGTGCGGCTGTAGCGGGCGAGCATCGTCGTGACCGCCTCCTCGACGGCGTGCCCGACGTCGGCAGGTGCGGGGCTCCAGTCGGCGAGCAGCATGCGCGGCCACAGGACGTAGTTGGCGATCATTCCGAGGAACTGGTTGGTGGCGCTCTCCGCGTCCGGTACCACCGCGGTGCCCGCGGCGTGCTCGGCCTCCAGGTAGTGCTGGACGGAGATGAAGTAGGGCAGCTTGCCCAGCTCGAACTGAGCCCGTCCCAGTTCCGGGAAGCGCGGCAGTTCGGCGATGACGATGCGGAAAAGGGCCGCCATCGCGGGCCGGCCGATCAGGTCGGCGTACTGGCGGCCGATCGCGCTCAGGCCGGCGCGCAGGTCACCGGGGTGCGTCGCGGGCGCCGCCGGGTCCGGCCCGCCCTTCCAGTACTCGGTGACGATGGCTTCGAAGAGCGCCGCCTTGGTGGGGAACTGCTTGAACAGCGTGGACTTCGAGACGGCCGCTTCCTGCGCGATCTTCGCCAGCGAGGTCCCGTCATAGCCCCGTTCCAGGAACAGTTTCGTGGCCGCTGCGGTGATCGCCTCTCGCTTGCGCTGAGCGAGTTGTTGATGGTGCGCGGAGAGTCCTGCGGTCATGGGCTCAGTATGACCCATCACGAGGCGAGTCACTTGACTCGCCACTGTGCGGATGCTTACGTGGGGAGGGAGGCGAGTCGAACGACTCGCCTCCCTGTCGGCGGGGGCACTCCCGCCGGTGTCGTTCCGTTCCCGCATGGAGAAGCACTCATGGAGTCACGAAAGATTGCATTGGTGACCGGCGGCAATCGCGGTCTTGGCCGGGCCACGGCCCAGTCGCTGGCCCGGCACGGGCTGTGCGTTATCGTCACCCACCGCGGCGACGCGCAGGAGGCCGAGGAGACGGTCAAGAGCATTCAGGACACCGGCGCCACGGCCGCCGCACTGCGTCTCGACATCAGCGACGTGGCCTCCTTTCCCGCCTTCGTCTCCCACCTGGCCGCGCAGCTGGAGCGCTGGGGCGCGACCCGGCTGGACGTCCTGGTCAACAATGCCGGGATCGGGCTGTTCGGACCGCTGGAAGCGGTCACGTTCGACGACTACGACGCGGTGATGGGCACCAACGTGCGCGGCACGTTCTTCCTCATCCAGGCGCTTGCGCCCGTGCTGGCCGACGGGGGGCGGATCATCAACGTCTCGTCCTCCCTCAGTCGCCACACCAGTGCCGGCACCTCGGTGTACGCGGCCTCCAAAGCGGCGGTCGAGGTCCTCAGCCGGACCTTGGCCCTGGAGCTGGGGGCGCGCAAGATCCGCGTCAACGCCATCGCGCCGGGACCGACCGCCACCGACTTCAACGGCGGCGCCATGCGGGACGACGCGCAGATGCGCGAGGGCTTGGGCGCGCAGACCGCGCTCGGCCGCGTCGGCGAACCGCAGGAGATCGCCGACGCCATCGCCGCGCTCGCCTCCGAGGACCTGCGATGGGTCACCGCCCAGCGACTCGAAGTGTCCGGCGGCGCCCTGTTGTAGCGACCCCGCCCACACCCACCACTGCGCCGGCCGGTGCGCGCGCCGAGCGTCAGCATGGCCTGAGATGCGCTCAAGGCGCCGGCTTTGCCGCTTCCGCTTCCGTCTCCGCTTCCGCCTCTGCGGCACGGGCGAGGCGCTCGACCCAGTCCTGGTGATAGCGGTAGAGCGCACCAGGATGCTTACGCCCGAGTTCCTCGACGAAGAAGGAGCCCTGCTGTGTTTCCTCGGTCAATACGTGGCAGCCATTGTCCGTGGGCGTGATGACCCAGCCGTGGTAAGCGCTCGAATCCGTTTCGTCGCCGTCGACTGTCGTCGCCCACGAGAGCCTGGTGAATGGCTCGTACTCCGTCACATCGAGCGTCATGGGGAATCCCACCGTCACTCGGCTGAAGTGGGTCCCGAGAGCCAGTTCCGACCCGCCGGTCAAGATCTTGACGCGATCTTCGGGAGGGAAGTAGTTCGACCAGTTCTCGGCGTCGACGAGCAGCTTCCACACCACTTCAGGCGGCGCCTTCACGTCAATATCATTGAGCGCGTAGAGAGCAGAGATCTTCGGGTCGTACCGTTCCGGCCAATTCACTTTGTCGTACATCGGCGATGTTCCTTTCAGGGTGTTCTGGTGAGAGCGCAGAGCGCAGAGCGCATCAATGGGCCTCGCGAGTCAACCGGCTTGGCTCTCGCGCTCGGTGGCCACCTTGGCGAGCGCCGCGAGAAGATCCTCGTGCGTCCGCCAGAAGACTTCAGGATCCTGCTTCGCCAATTCGATCCAGAGCGGTCCCCGCATCGTCTCCTCGGTCCAGAGGTGACTGCCGTTCGGCGTGGGTGTGATGATCCAGGCGTGGTAAGCAGTGGATGCCTCAGATGCCGTGGGGTAACCGCCCCACGCGATACGCGTCTCAGGCTGGAACTCCTGCACGGACGCGAAGACGTCCTGGCCGGCCAGGTTGGTTTCGAATCGAGTTCCGAGTCGCAGCGACTCATGGCCGTCAAGTAGCTGGACATGCCCGACGCCTGGATAGAAGGTGGGCCAGGTTCGAGGGTCCACGAGCAGGGACCAGATTGTTTCCGGAGAGGCTTCGACCTCCAGCTCGTTGGTGAAATGGATGGGGGAGCGACTGGGGGCCATGGCCTCCGGCCAATTTATTGCCTCAAACATGGAAATCTCCAGGTGTTGGACCGCTTCCTCGCGGTCGTGTGTTCACGAAGTCGAAGATGCGGTCGGACTGCTCATGGGAATCCGGCCGACGGCCGCCGAGTTCCTGACGGCGTCCAGACCGGCGGCGTGCTCGACAACGGGCTTGTATCCGAGCTCGGCCACGGCCTTGTCCGTCCGCAGGGTGCACTGCTGCCCGAGGAACCATCGAGCGGGAACGGGGACCTGGTCGGCCGCGGTCGCCGCGTCCATGTCGGGGATCGGGGTGTCGACGCCATAGATCTCGAACTGGGTCTCCAGGAACTCCCGGAGGGTGACGCGGTGTTGGTCAGTGATGAAGTAGGCCTGACCCGGCCGGCCGCGCTGCCATCCGAGCACGAGTCCCTTGACGGCGTTCTCGACGAATGTGACGTCGGTGGTGTGCCGACCCCCGTCGATCCAGGCGAACTGTCCCGCCTTCGCCGCCGCGGCCAGTCCCTCGACGAGAAAGCTGTCGGGACCCCAGACGAACCGCGGGCGAATCGACACCGTGGCGAAGCCCGGGGCGTTGGCGTCGAGCACGATCTTCTCGGCCACGGCCTTCACGGCGCTGTAGGCGGCTTCCGAGTCGGGCCGCAGCGGCGCGGTCTCGTCGACGTCCACGAGCGGGGCACCGGCGAGAAGCGCGGCTTCGCTCCCGCAGTGGACGAAACGCGGAACCTGCGCGTAGCGGGCGGCATCGACGGCTGCCTGGGTGCCGCGAACCGTCACCAGCTCCTGGCGCTCACGATCGGCGGTGACATCCGTCTCGGCGGCGAGGTGGAACACCACATCACTGCCTGTCAGTTCGTTCCGCCACGTGAGCGGGTCGGTCAACTCGCCCCGTACGGGCTCCGCGCCCAGCGCCGAGACCTTCGCGGCCGATGCCTCGCTTCGAACCAGAACACCCACCGAGTGCCCGGCGCCGAGGAGCCGACGTACCAGCACCTGGCCGATGAACCCGGAACCGCCGGTAACGAATGCCTTAGCCATGAATCTCTCCTTCGCTCTGTGTGCGAGCCCCTTCGCCGGTCCTGGGCGAGAAGGTCTCGTGGGCTAGAGCAACCAGGGATCCTGACGGCTTCCCTCAATGACAGTCATGCTTCGAGGGTCTGCGATAAAATTTATGGATGGCTTCTCTGCGGGCACTGGAGTGCCTTGTCGCCGTCGCGGACACCGGGTCGATCACGCAGGCCGCGCAGCTGCTGCACTCGTCGCAACCCGCTGTCTCTCATCAGCTTGCTTCGCTGGAACGCGAGACCCGGACAGTCCTGCTGCGCCGCGAGCCGCGTGGGGTCAAGCTCACGTCTGCGGGGCGCGCCGCCGTCGCGGATGCCAGACGAGCGATCGAAGCGGCCGCTTCCGCGGTGCGTTCGGCGCGTGCGGCGGGTCAAGCGGCGGGCGGTGTCCTGCGGTTGGTCTGTGCGCAGAGCCTGACGGTTCCGCTGCTCGCGGCTGTCATCCGTCAGTGGCATCGCCGCTATCCGGAGGTCGCGATCACGCTGCGCGAGTCCACGGCGATGGACGAGGCACTCGGCCTCGTCGACTCCGACGAAGTCGATGTGGCGGTGTTGACCGCTCCCTCGGCCGGCCGGTTCACGGTCACCGCCCTCGCGGAGGAGGAGATCGTGTTGGCGGCCCCGGCCGACCATCCGCTGGCCCGGCAGTCGCACGTACGCCTTGAGGATCTTGAAGGCGCGCCGCTCGTTCACTTCGCACCGGACAACGGCCTCGGTGCCTGGCTCGACCAGTCCTTCGCGCGTGCGGGCGTCCACCCGGAGACGGTGATGAGGACATCGGTGACCGCGACGGCGCCGCAACTCGCGGCTGCCGGACTGGGAATCGCCGTGTGTCCCGTGAGCGCGGTCAGCCACGGCTTTCCGGGAGCGGTGCGATCGTTCTCTCCGCGCTGGGTCAGGCAACTGGTGGCGGTGACATCCACGGAACCGGACCCGCTCGTCGCACGTTTCATCGGCGACCTGCGCAGCCACGGCATGAGCGTGCCTCGCGATGTACGGACCCAGCTCGCACGGAACGACCCTCCGGACGACACACCACGCCCGCCCTCCTGAACCCGGCGCGGACGGGACCAACTGCGGCTGAGCGGCGGTGACTACGGTCTGAGCCGGAGCAGTCTCTTGTGATCCGCCGACCGCGCCCCCGTCCTAGGCGACCGTGAGCACGATCTTGCCGCGGATGTGCCCCCGCGCGGCGCGTTCGTGTGCGGCTCGGGCATCGGCGAGTGTGAACGTGCTGTCGATTGCGGTGCGGACCGTGCCCGCGTCGAGCAGGCGGCCCAGTTCGGCGAGCTGCGTGCCGTTCGAGCGGACCTGGGCGACCGAGACCGTGACGTCGAGCTTCGCGGTTTCTTCTGCGTCGAAGTCCCCGGGAAATACGGGGAATTGGGCGCCACCGCGCTTGAGTGTGCGCAGGAAGCGATTGCTGTGGGGGCCGCCGACGGTGTCCAGAACGAGGTCGACGTCGTGTGCAAGTTCCTCGGGACGGCTCTTGGTGTAGTCGATGAACCGGTCGGCGCCGAGACCCTTCAGGAACGATTCATGGGCGCCGGATGCCACCGCGATGACCTGCGCGCCCTGCCATTCGCGAGCTGCAGCGCGAAGTGCCCGACGCCGCCCGCCGCGCCGTTGATGAGCACGGTCGTGTTGGCGTCGAGTGGCACCGGGCGGTGCTTCGTCGGCTGGAAGGGCGAAGGGCGATCGTGGCCGACCTCGATCAGGTACTGCCACGCGGTGAGGCCGACCATGGGTGCACCGGCGGCGTGCACGTGGTCGATGCCGGCCGGTTTGCGTGCGAGGTCCGACGCGGGGGCGGCGACGTATTCGGCGTATGCGCTGCCGTTGAAGCTGGGAAAGCGCAGGAGGCCGAAGACTTCGTCGCCCACGGCGAGGCCGTGCACGTCCGCGGCGACGGCTTTGACGACGCCCGACACGTCCGTCCCCGGAATCACCGGCAGGCTGACCGTCGAGTCCGGCTCTCCGGGCATCGTGGTCAGCCCGCCGCGCAGGTACCAGTCCGGAGGATTGACGCCGATGGCGTGCACGCGGACGAGCACCTCACCCGGCCCGGGATCAGGGATCTGAACCTCGTCGTAACGCAGAACTTCGGGGCCGCCGTGCTCATGGAGCCGGACCGCCCGCATCGTGTGTGTCGACATCTTCTTCCCCTGCCCGGGTTGCGGGATACGCTTATTCGGATCAGTGACCCACATAAATGAACCACTGATCCGAATATATGGACCACTGATCCGGATAGTCAAGAGGGGCACATGCGGGCCGACGCCAGGAAGAACCGTGACCAGTTGCTCGCCGTAGCGGGCGCCGCCATCGCCGAGCAAGGCGTCGACGTGTCACTGCGCGACATCGCACGCAGGGCGGACGTCGGCCTCGCCACGCTGCTGCGGCACTTCCCGACCCGCGAGGCGCTGCTCGATGCCCTGCTGCGCACGAGCTTCGACGAGTTGACGGCAAAGGCGGACGAGCTGGAGAGGGTGAGCGAACCTAAAGCCGCGCTCGTCTCGTGGCTGCGCGACTGTGTCGCGTGGACGACCGAGTACCGGGGCGTGACCGTGCTGATGGCAGCGGCCATCGAGGACAGCGAATCCGCGCTCCACGCCTCGTGTGTCACCCTGCGCGCGGCCGGCGCGCGGCTCCTCACACGCGCCCAGGCCGCCGGCGCGGCCCGGACCGACCTTGACGGCACCGATCTGTTCGCGCTGGTGGCTGCGCTCGCCTGGCTCGGCGACCAGCCCTCGCTCGCGCCCCGCGCCGACCACCTCTTCGAAGTGGTCGCGAGCGCAATCCTGACCAATACGGAGAGCGGCAGTGCTGAAGCAGAACGCCGCCCTGCGAGTCATCGCTGAATTGGTCGCGCGCGCGGAGCGGCGAACGCGGCCGCGCCCCTTCGTGCTTGTCAGATCGTGGGGTGCCGGCCGCGGACCGGGCTGAGCGACTCCAACAGCGAGGCGATGTGCAGGATCGTCGACTCGGAGTGCCAGTTCGCTGCCAGCTGCACACCGATCGGCATGCCGTCGCTGCTGGTGCCGAACCGCATGGACAGCGCCGGGAGTCCGGTCAGGTTGAACGGAATGGTCGCTGTCTGGATGTGGGCGGCCTTCACCGTCCGGCCGTTGATGGTGAACCGGGAGAGCCCGTGCTCGTGGGCAGGGATGGGCAGGGCGGGGAGCAGGAGGACGTCGTACTGCTGGAAGTACTCGGCGAATGCGTCACGGAGGCGTTCGACGCCCTGTTCGGCCTGGATGTAGTCGTCGATGGACGTGTCGGGGCTTGCGAGTATGTACACGCGGGGGCGAGGCATCGGCCGCCGGCTCATCGCCGCGGCGATCGACCGAGTCCGGGAGCTCGGTGGGACACGGCTGTTCCTCGGCACAAACACCAAGCTGGCCCCCGCCATCCACCTGTACGAGGAGGCGGGGTTCGTCAGGATCACCCGCGACCGTCTTCCTGTGGCCGACTATTACGCCCGGGCCGACGTCCTCATGGAACTGATGTGAACTCCAGCCGGTGCGCCGCGGGCGCACCGGCACCGTAGTGACCGCGGGCTCTCGACCGTTCTGGCATGCGGTTGATCGCGGACGCGCAGGCACGCCGTGTTTGGGGATCCCTCCGACGTCTCGGCTGCCGCCTGCGCGTTGTTGGTCAACCCGTACGTCACCGACAAGACCTTCCACGTCGACGGTGGAGCGCGCGCTGGTCCTGCACGGCGCCAACACCGTCGAGGTCATCGGCCGTGACGCTGCCAAAGCCGCGAACGTGGCCGACGCGCTCGGCCGCGGCGCCACAGCGGGAACGGTCGGCGCGGTCCCGGCCGGAGACATCGTGATCCTCGCCGTGCCCTACGACAGCGCCGTGCCGCTCGTCAGCCTGTACGGGGACGCACTGGCCGGCAAGGTCATCGTCGACATCACGAACCCCTTCAACCCCAGTGCCACGGGAGTTGCCACCCCTGACGGCACCTCCGCCGCACAGGAGATCGCCAAGGCTGCCCCAGCGAGCGCTCACGTCGTCAAGGCGTTCAACACCGTCTTCGGCCACGTCCTGGCCCAGGGGCACCCGCTGGATGCGCTCATTGCCGGTGACGACGCGCAGGCCAAGGCGAGCACGTCAGCGTTCATCGAGAGCATCGGACTGCGCCCGATGGACACCGGCGACCTGACGATGGCGCAGTGGCTGGAGGGAGCGGGCGTGCTGATGATGGGGCTGGGGCGCCACGGCGTGGGGAACTACAACTTCTCCCTCGGCGTCACCAGCGCCGACTGAGCGTCTTCGCGCCCGCCGGCCTGCGCGCCCGCCGCCCATGAGGTCAGCGGGCCGGCGGTCTTGCGGCTGATGCGGACATGGCGGCATCGGATTCGGGAAGCCGATCCTCATGGCGGAGGAAGCATGGCGCGGAGCCCGGCAGGAACATCCGGCGAACACGTGCGAGTACGCCCGTGAACTGTGGCGGACAGCCCATGTGTTGATCGAGGAAAGCCATCGGCTGCTTGACGAGAACTATCAGCTCAGGCGTGAACGTGCCCGGATTTCCAAGGGCGATTGGGCCTGCGGCGACAGGTGATGCTCCGGACCGTGAGGCGGTCGGCTCCGAAGGGTGCCTGAATTGACGTTCCCCTGACACTGCTTGACGTGGCCCGAACCTTTCTGACCCGCGCCTGTATCTGCGCGTGAGGATTTCCACCGGGCGGTGTTGAAGGGCCGGCCCGCGGACCTGGAGGCTTGGGGTGGGTCCGGTACTGCGCCGGTTCCCGTCAGTCCGTGATGCCTTGAGTCCGTGGGGATCGCGTCCGGTGGCGGTCGGGGGAGGGGCACTGTGCGCGAACTGCTCGGCGGCCATCGGCAGGCACCTCCTGACCCACCTCCCGCGACGGCTCTCCTGTCCCTCGGCCTCCGTGAGACGCACATCTGGACTCTGCGCGTCCCCGGCCCCGGGCAGGAGCCGCCGAGCCACGTCCTGGCGGAACTCGACCGGCGCGAACGGCACCGCGCCTCCGGATTCCTGCGTCCCCGCGACCGGCTCCGCTACGTCGCCGCTCATGTCGTGCTGCGCCGCGTACTGGCGCTCTATCTGGGTCTGGAGCCGGGGGCCGTCCGGTTCGGCCGGGCCGACTGCCCGCGCTGCCGCGGGCCGCATGGGCGGCCGGAGGTGCGGGACGCCGAGGGCGCGCCCCACTTCTCGCTGTCGCACAGCGGGGATCTGGCGATGGTGGCCGTGGCGAGGGAGCCGGTCGGTGTCGATGTCCAGACCGTTCCGTCGCTGGAGACCATGGAGCTGTGCGGGCATCGACTGCACCCGCAGGAGTGGGCCGAGATGTCCGAACTCCCGGCGGGTGAAAGGGCGTTGGCCTTCGCCCGCGTGTGGGCCCGTAAGGAGGCGTACCTGAAAGGGCTCGGATTCGGCCTGGCCCGCAGGCTCGACGCCGACTATCTCGGCGGCCGTGGACGCCTGGCCGGAGCGGTGGGCGAATGGCTCGTGCGCGATCTGGGGGAAGCCGGGGAAGGCGCTGCTGCCCGGGACGCCGTCGCGGCCGTCGCTGTCCGCACGCGCCACGACCACCGGGTCACGCAACGAACGGTTCCCGTGCGAGCGGTCTACGGATCCGACGCCGAAGGGGCGGACTTGATGGCAGCGACGGCGCCGTTCCGGTCGGTGGACTTCGGCACTTCCGAGTGGTCGGCGTGAGGCGGGGGACGGGCGTGCGCGAAACCACCATGGCCGGGACGGCGTCCCGCGGCGTACGGGCCGTCACGCTCGACTCCGCGGACGGCCCGCTGTCCGCGCTCCTGGCCGAACCGTCCGGCGGGCCCCCGCGGGCCGCGGTCGTCGCCCTGCACGGCGGCGGCATGCGGGCCGGATACTTCGACAGCACGGCCCACCCCGATCTGTCCCTGCTCACCCTCGGGGCCCGCCTGGGCTACACCGTCCTCGCCCTCGACCGGCCCGGCTACGGGCGCTCCGCAGAGCGCTTCCCGGACGGCAGGAGCCTCGACGAGCAGGCGGTGTCGGTCCGTTCGGCGATCGCGGCCTTCGCCGCCGAGCGCGCCACCGGGGCGGGCGTGCTGCTGCTCGGGCACTCCTACGGCGGCAAACTCGCCCTGAGCGTCGTCGCCGCGCCCGCCCCGGATCCCGTGCTCGCCGTGGACGTGTCGGGGTGCGGGCGCCGTCCGGCCGCCGACCTGAACGACTCGGCGGGCGGTACTCGCGGGCTGCGCGGACGACACCTCAACTGGGGCCCCTCGCGGCTGTATCCGCCCGGCGCCGTCGGATCCAGCGCGCGCATCGTGACACCCATGCCGCCCCGGGAGGTGGAAGGCGTGGCGGACTGGGAGCGGCGCAGCGAGGAACTGCTGCCCCGGATCCGGGTGCCGGTGCGGCTGACCTTCGCCGAGTACGAGGCGTGGTGGCGGCACACCGACGAGGACCTGGCCGATCTCCGGGAGCGGCTGGCCGGCGCGCCCCGCGTCGTCCTGGACCGGCTGCCGGGAGCCGGTCACAACATCAGCCTCGGCCTGGCCGCCCGCACGTACCACCTGCGCGCCCTCGCCTTCCTGGAGGAATCGCTCCGCATGAGGGAACTCTCAGGACCGTCCGTCGGTGCCGCTCCGGGCTCCGCGTCGTGATGTCGACCGCTGCCCGGGCGGTGGCCTCCCTGCGGTCCTCCCGCAACTTCCGGCTCTTCGTCATCGGCCAGATCGTGTCGGTCGCGGGCACCTGGATGATGGTCGTCTCCCAGGACTGGCTCGTCCTCGGCATGACCGACGACTCCAGTACCGCCCTCGGTACGGTGACCGCGCTCCAGTTCGCGCCCGTGCTGCTGCTCACGTTGCACGGCGGCCGGCTCGCCGACCGGTTCGACAAACGCCGGCTGCTGATGGCCGCGAACCTGGCATCGGGCGCTCTGGCCCTGACCCTTGCCGTGCTGGTGCTCACGGGCTCGGCCCGATTGTGGAGCGTGTACGGGTTCGCCTTCGCCCTCGGTCTGGTGAACGCTGTGGAGATCCCGACCCGGATGTCCTTCGTGGGCGAACTGGTCGGCCCCGAACTCCTGCCGAACGCCTCGGCGTTGAGCGCCGCCTATTTCAACGTCGCCCGGATCGTGGGCCCCGCCGGAGCGGGACTGCTCATCAGCGTCGTCGGCACGGGCTGGGTGATGCTCCTGAACGGCCTCAGCTATCTGGCGACGGTGGTGGCGCTGCGGCTGATGGACCCGGCCCGGATACGGCGCACCGCGCGCGGGCCGGACAAGTCGGGGGTCCGCGACGGACTGCGGTACGTGACGCGCCGCCCCGGTCTCCTCGTACCGCTGGCGCTGGTCGCGGCGGTGGCGGTGTTCGGCATGAACTTCCAGCTCACGCTGCCGCTCCTGGCGAAGACCGTGTTCCACGCCGATGCCTCGTCCTTCGGCCTGGTCACCGCGGCCTTCGCCGCCGGCTCCCTGGCGGCGGCGTTCTCGGGGACACTGCGGCGCGGACGGCCCTCGCAGCGACTGGTGATCGGATCGGCGGCGGTGTTCGGAGCGGCGGAGGCGGCGACCGGCTGGGCACCCACCTATCCGGCCGCCATCGCCCTGCTGTTCCTCACCGGATTCGCCACCACCCACTTCGCCCAGGCCGCCAACCACCGCATCCAGTTGGGCAGTGACCCTCGCTACCGGGGACGCGTCCTTGGCCTCTACACACTCATCCTGCAAGGCTCGACGCCGGTGGGCGCCCTGCTGGTGGCACGGCTCAGCGAACAGGCGGGGGCGCGCTCCGGGTTCCTCGCCGGGGGACTGCTGTCCCTGGGAGCGGCAGGGGTGGCGGCGGTGTGCGCGGCGGTACGGGGCAGTGCGAAGGCCGAGTCCCTCGACCCCGCACGTGATTGCTCAGGCCTCGCCGAACCTGAACCCCACCCCCCGCACGGTGACGATGAGCCCCGGCAGACCGATCTTGGACCGGACCGCGCTGACATGCGTGTCGAGCGTGCGCCCTGAGCCGGGCCTTGAGCCGGGCCCGGAGCCGGGTCCTGAGCCGGGACAGCCCGCCCCCGCGCCCCAGATGTCGGCGATGAGCCGCGCCCGCGCGTGCACCGTCCGCGGCTCCGACGCCAGCCGGTGCAGCAGCTCGAACTCCTTGCGCGTCAACCGGACCGCCCGGTCGGCGAAGCGCACGCCCCCGGTCGTCGTGTCCAGCCGTAGCCGCCCCCGGCGCAGCGCGGAACCGCGCGGACGCGGGCGATCGGACCGGGCCCGGCGCAGCACGGCCTCGGCGCGGGCCAACAGCTCCCGCGGATCGTCCTGGTGGGCGACGCAGTCGTCGGCGCCCGCCCGCAGGAACAGGATCCGGTCGAGCGTCCGGCCGGGCGCGGTGATCGCGATGACGGGCATGTCACCCACGGCCCGTACCCTCCGGCACACCTCGACGCCGTCCATGTCCGGCAACTGGGCGTTCACCAGCAGCAGATCGAACGCCTCGTGCACGGCCAGCGCCTCGGCCCCGGTGCCACAGGCGCGGGCGTGACAGCCGTGCCGGCGCAACTGCGAGACCAGAGCCGTGCGCGTGTCGGCGTCGGACACGGCGACCAGTACGCCGCGCGGCGGTGACGTCCGGGGACGTGCGGCAGCCGCGGCGCCGGTGGGTTCGAGGGCGAGCTGGAACCCGACGCCTCGCGCGGAGCGGATCCACTCGCCGTGCCCCAACTTACGTCGCAGCGAACTGACATGGGTGTCGAGCGTGCGCGAGGCCCGCACTCCGACACCCTCGTCCAGCCTCCAGACCTCCCGCATGAGGTGCTGCCGGCCGACCACCGAACCGGCGTGCCGGGCCAGACCGTGCAGCAGGTCGAACTCCTTGCGGGTGAGCGCCACCGGAGCCCCGGACACACGTACCTCGCGGGCCCCGGTGTCGATGTGCAACGGGCCCAGTGTCATGGGGCCGACGGCAGGGAGCGGGCCCGCGCCGGGGCCGGACCTGCGGGCCAACGCCTCGATACGGGCGAGGAGTTCCTGGAACGTACAGGGCTTGTCGAGGCAGTCGTCGGCTCCCGCGCGCAGCGCCAGGACCCGCTCGATGCCGGTCGCCGCGTCGGTGAGGGCGATGACCGGGACCCGTGTGGTCTCCCGGATCCGGCGGCACACCTCCAGGCCGTCCAGGTCCGGGAGCCGCAGGTCGAGCAGGACCAGGTCCGCCTGCCGGCAGGCCGTGACGGCGGCGTGCCCGGTGCCGACGACGACGGTCCGGTGCCCGTTGCGCCGCAGATCGCCCACCGGCGACCAGCCCGCCGCCCGGGTGTCCTCGGCCACCAGGATGCGCACGTCGGTCTCCTCTCACGGGGTCCGGGCGCGGCCCGGCACGGCGTCCAGCAGGGCACGGGTGTACGGATGGGAGGGCGCGGCGAACACGTCCCCGGTCGGCCCCGACTCGACCAGCCGGCCCGAGCGCAGTACGGCGACGCGATGGGCGATCCGGCGCACCACGGCGAGGTCGTGCGAGACGAACAGGTATGCCACACCGGTCTCCCCTTGGAGCGTGGTGAGCAGGTCGAGGATCTGCGCCTGCACCGCGACGTCCAGCGCCGACACCGGTTCGTCGCAGATCACCAGCTCGGGGGAGAGGGCCAGTGCGCGGGCGATCGCCACGCGCTGGCGCTGCCCGCCCGAGAGCTCGGCGGGCCGACGTGCCCCTGCGTCGGAAGGCAGGGCGACGCGGTCCAGCAGGTCGCGGACCCGGCCCGCCCTGGACGCGCGGTCGCCCACCCGGAAGGCGCGCAGCGGTTCGGCCACGATGTCGGCGATGTCCTGGCGCGGGTCCAGGGAGGCGTACGGATTCTGGTGGATCAGCTGGATGCGCCGGCGAAGCGCGCGCAGCCTGCCGCCGGTGGCCTCGGTGACATCGTCGCCGTCCACCCGGATCCGGCCGGCGGTCGGCGCGAGCAGGCGCAGGATCAGCCGGGCCGTCGTCGTCTTGCCGGAGCCCGATTCGCCGACCAGCGCCAGGGTCTCGCCGCGGCGCAGCGTCAGTGCGACGTCGTCGACGGCGCGGACGGTGCGCGGCCCGGTGCCGGAGCGGGGCAGCGGGAAGTCCTTGGTGAGGTGCTCGACCTCCAGCAGCGGCGTCACATCGTCGGCGGCGGGCGACACCGGCTTCAGGGCGGGTCGGACGTCCCACCGGGGTGTGGCGTCGAGAAGGCGGCGCGTGCGGGCGGCGGCCGGTGCGGTCAGGATCTGCGCGGTCGGGCCCTGTTCGACGATCCGTCCGTCCGCCATGACCGCGATCCGGTCGGCCCGGTCGGCGGCGACGCCGAGATCGTGCGTGACGAGCAGCACCGCGGTCCCGGTGTCCCTGGCCAAGAACTGAAAGTGGTCGAGAATGCCCTGCTGCACGGTGACATCGAGGGCGCTGGTGGGCTCGTCGGCGACGATCAGACGTGGGCCCGCCGCCATCGCGATCGCGATGAGGACACGCTGCCGCATCCCGCCCGACAGCTCATGAGGATGGCGTCGGGCCTGCGTGCGCGCATCGGGCAGCCCGACGAGATCGAGCAGCTCGACGGCCCGTTCGCGCGCGTCACTCCGGGACGCGAGACGGTGGATGCGCAGCACCTCGGCGACCTGCGTCCCCACGCGCCGCACCGGATTGAGGGAGACGGCCGGATCCTGCGGGACCAGGCCGATCTGAGCGCCGCGCAACGCCCGCAGCTCCCGATCCACCAGGCCGGTCAGCTCACGCCCGCCGAACGTGACCCGTCCGGCGTCGACCCGGCCGCCGGGCGGCAGCAGCCCGGTGATCGCGTGCGCCGTACTGCTCTTGCCCGACCCGGACTCGCCGACGAGCGCGACGATCTCCCCGGCCGCGATGTCGAGATCCACGCCCCGCGCGGCTTCCACCCGGCCGGCGCGACTCCGGTAGGAGACCGTCAGACCGCGCACCGACAGCAGGGCCGAGTCCGTCCGCACGCCGTCGCTCTCGCGCACCGTGGTCATCGGCTCTCCTCCCATTCGCCGCCCAGCGCACGGGAGATGCGATGGGTGGACAGGACGAACGCGGCGACGACGAGACCGGCGATCGTCGACATCCACCACGCGTCGGACAGATAGTCACGGCCGTCGGCGATGAGGGTGCCCCACTCGGGCGCGGGCGGCGGCGCTCCGTAGCCGAGGAAGCTCAGCGACGCCACGGACAGGACGGCCGTGCCGAGGTCGAGAACGGCCAGGACCAGTACGGGCCCGGCAGCGTTCCGCACCACGTGGCGGGCCAGGACGGAGTACCACCGCGCCCCGCCGAGGCGGGCCGCCTCCACGTACTCGGCGTGCCGCACCCGCAGCACCTCCGCGCGCGTGACCCGGGCGAACCCGGCCACACCGGCCACCCCGACCGCCAGCGCCACCGGCACTGTGCCCCGGCCGAGCGCCGTCACCACGGCGAGTGAGAGGAACAGGCCGGGCACGGCGAGGAGTACGTCGACGATCCGCATCAGCACGCTCTCGACCGGCCCTCCGACGAATCCGGCGACGAGCCCGAGCCCGCCGCCCACGACGAACGCGACGGCCACGGCGACCAGCGTCGCGCGCAGCGAGACCCGCGCACCGTGTACCACCCGCGCGAAGAGGTCACGGCCCAGCTCGTCGGTGCCGAACCAGTGCGTGGCGCTGGGCGGTTGGAGTATCTCCGCGGGTGCGCCGCGCAATGGATCACGGCCGGTGAACACCTCGGGCCAGAACGCGGCGACCACCAGCGCCACCACCACGAGCAGGGCCAGTACGAGCCCCGGGCGGCGCACCAGGAAACGCAGCAGACGCAGGCCGCCGGCGCCGTGCCCGCGCCCAGCGAGGGGGAGCGGCGGCGCGAGGTCCCGTTGCTCCCGCGCGCTCACCGCCTCGGTGTCCGGACTCACGCGGGGCTCCTTCGTACGGAGACGGCGATGCGCCGGTCCAGCAGCGGATACACCAGGTCGACCAGGAGATTGACGAGCACGAAGACCAGCGCGCCGAACACCACGACGCCCTGCACCACCGGCACGTCCTGGACGGTGACGGCGTCCGTGGTGACACGGCCCAGACCGTGCCGCGAGAAGACGTTCTCGACGACGACGGCGTTGGCCGTCAGCTGCCCCGCGAGCACCCCGACCACCGTGAGCGCGGGAAGCGACGCGTTGCGCAGCGCGTGATGGAACTGCACGCGGGCCCGCCCCGCGCCCTTGGCCCGCGCGGTGTGCACGTACGACGTGCCGAGCTCGGTGAGCAGGCTCTTGGAGAGCACCTGCGCCACGAGCACCGCCGCGGGAAGCGCCAGGGTGACGGAGGGCAGCACGAGCCCGGCCGGACTGTCGTCGCCGAACGCGGGGAACAGGGGGACCCGGAACGCGAACAGCTGGACGAGCATCAGGCCGACCCAGAACGAGGGCAGGCTGATGCCCACGGCGGGCACCGAGAGCAGCAGATTGCGCAGCCGGCGTCGCCGTACGGGTGTCGCGGCCAGGGCGAGCCCGCCGCCGAGCAGTGCCGCCAACGGCAGGGCCACACACGTCAGTTGGAGGGTCGGGGGCAGTGCGTCCGCGAGGATGCCCGTCACCGGCCGGCCGGTCGCGAGGGAGTCGCCGAAGTCACCGTGCAGCGCACGGCCGAGCGAACTCGCGTACCGGACCAGGACCGGCTCGTCGAAGCCGTACCGCGCCCGCAGTTCGTCGAGCCGCCGCTGATCCACGGGTCCGGAGTTCGACCCGGTCCCCGCCATCGCGGCGACCGGGTCGCCGGGCAGCAGGTCCAGCAGGAAGAAGGTCAGCGTGTACGCCCCCCACAGCACGCCGGCCGTCTGGGCCAGACGCCAGGCCACGTACCGTCTCATCTCGCTCTCCCCATGTTCCGTACGATCCCGATCCCGCCCGGCCGGTGCCTCAGCGCTTCCATGTGTCGTGCAGCTGTACGCCGCCCGAGGCGCCGATGGTCAGTCCGTGCACCTGGCGTGAGGTGCCGATCAGCGTTTCCTGGTCGGCGATGGGTACGACGTACGCCTGACGGACAATCAACTTCTGTGCCTGCGACACGAAGCCGTCGCGCTTCTCGGGGGCGAGGGTGGTTGCCTGCCGGTCCAGCAGGGAGTCGAGCCCGGCGCCGTCCGGGAGGCGGTAGGAGTTCACGAGACGCGTGGAGTAGAGGGTGCGCAGGCTGTCGGGGTCGGCCCGGGTGAGGTCACCGCCCCACAGGGCGTCGTACTTCCCGGCCCGTATGGTCTGCGGGAACTGCGGTACCTGGAGCTGCCGGACGGTCAGCTCGATGCCGACGTCCTTCAGCTGCTGCTGCACCAGTTCGAGAGCGGTGCGCTGGGCCCCGGCCGTGCTGAACGACACCACGGTCAGGCTCAGCCGATGCCCGCCCTTGCGGCGGATGCCGTCGCCGCCCTCGCGCCAACCCGCGTCCTGAAGCAGGGACTTCGCCCGTGCCGGGTCGAAGTCGAGATCGGCTGCCAGGTTCGCGTGGCCCGGCGTCGTACGGGACAGCACACTCGTCGCGGGCCGGGTGCCGGAGGGGAAGACCGCGGCGGTGATCTCCTTACGGTTGACCGCGACCTGCGCCGCCTGCCGCACGCGGACGTCACGGGTGAGCGGGCGGCCGTTGTTGAAGCCCAGGTTGAGCACCACGCCCGGGTTGGCGCGCCGTACGACCGCCGATCCCGAACGGCGCAGGGCCACCTCGTCCTGGCGGCGGATGCCGCCGATCACATCGGCCTGCCCGGAGCCCAGGCTCCCGGTGCGCACCCCCGGTTCGGCGACGACGTCGAACGTCACGGTGTCGAGGTACGCCGCGCCCTTCTTCGTCCATCGCGCCGGCCCCCAGTCGTACGTGGCGCGCTTCTTCAGGACGAGGGACTGGTTGGGGCGGTAGCGCGAGACCGTGAACGGGCCCGAGCCGTGCACACCGTCGGTGCATCGCCGCTGAGGGGTGCGGGCGGCATCGGCCGGTGACACCAGGCCGAGCGCCGCCGTCGAAGTGGCCTGAAGGAACTGGGCGTTGGGCCGGTCGAAGGTGACCTTGACGGTGTGCCGGTCGACGACCTCGGTCCGGCGGTAGCCGGCCAGATGGCCCTGGGCCAGGATGGCGAGGCCGCCGAGCTCGGGTATCGCGTCGAAGTTCTTCTTCACCGCGGCCGCGTCCACCGGAACCCCGTCGCTGAACGTGGCGCCGGGGCGCAGCCGAAAGGTGAAAGTCCGCGCGTCGTCGCTCACCTGCCAACTCCGGGCGAGCCAGGGGACGATACGGCCGGAGGACGGGTCCTGGTCGGTGAGTGAGTCGACCGTCTGCCGCAGCGCGTACAGCGTGTCGCTGCTGCCGACCTGCTGCGGGTCCAGGCACCCGGCGTCGGTGCCCACGGCGAAGGCCAGATTCCCGCCCGAGCGCGGGGGACCGGCGTCGTCCTTCTGGCCGCCGGACGCGGCGCCGCCACAGGCGCCGACGGAGAACAGGGTCGTCAGGGTCAGGGCGGGCAGCCAGAACATCCGGGCAGGCCGGGATCGCAACGTCTTCACGGGCGCAACTCCATGCGGGAGGGGCACTGCGCCGACAGGGCGGCAGCGCGAGGGAGATGTGGAGTACGGGAGTCGTCACCGCGGGGGAGTGGCCGCCGGGACGAGAGTTGGTGGCTCGGTCAGCCGGCGGGACACGCCGCGCAGCCGACGCGCGCCAGATCGATGTGACGCCGCGCGAAGAAGAGGCGGGCCGCTACGGGCAGATCCGAGAGGGCGGGGAAACACGACTTCCGCATGGTGAATGAACCTCCTGCCTGCGGATGCCGGACCGCCGAATGCCGGGAACCATACAGATGTCCCGGGAACGCGGTCAATAGCGCCCTGCGTGAATATGCGCACGCGGCAATTCCCCAAGAGTTCACCGGCGGCCGGACGTTGGGCGTCGCCGTGGCATCATGAGCGAGAACTCACCGCACCTCCGAAAGGAAAGAAGTGACGTCATCGAACGACGATCTCCTCGCCACCCTCGCCGCGGAACGGGAGATTTACCGGACCTTCTACAAGTTCTTCCGGCTGGTGGACACCAACCGGTACGAGCAGCTGGTCGAGTGCTTCACGAAGGACGCGCTGATCGAGTACGACGTGATGCCGGGACCGGTCCAGCGGTTCCACGGACGTGACGAGTTCACGGCCTTCATGTCACGGAGCCTGCCGTGGAAGCGGGAACCGACCGTCGCCCACGTACTGGGCCAGACCATCGTCGAGTGGACGGACGGCAAGCCGCACGTGCAGGCCTATGCCACCGTCTGGCACTGGAGTGCGACCCGCACCGCCGACGGTCGCCACCGGCCCGCCGACTGGACCGTGGTGGGCCTGGTGGAGGACGACTTCGAGCAGGAGGACGGCCGCTGGCTGATCAGCCGCCGCCATGTCGCGCCGGTCGCCGGACTCGTCGCGGCGGGGAGGGGGCCGATGTAGCGACGCACCGGTGCCGCCGCGGTGCGGCGCACTGGTCTGCCGTCACCTGTCACCTATGTATCCGAATGACCGTCACCCGTGTCCACGCACACGTAAAGACGGTGTTCCTGAATGCCTGTTACCTATGTATCCGAATACCGGGCCGCCTTGCCGCGATAACTGTCACCGATGTTCCCGGAACATTCCACGGGTGGCCTGCGCAATTCACGGACGGCGGCGGCTGTTCGGACGCGACCGGATCCCGGTTGTGGCAATCTTCACGTTTCAACAGTGCGGCGCGGTCTCGGGCGGCGCTTTTCGGACAGTGTCCACGGAGACCGCCCCGGCTCTTGTCTGCGGGCGACCGTTTTGCGGCGGCAGAAATGAGCCGCACCGGTCGGTCGGCCATTTCACACGGCAGCAATGTCGGGAGTGTACGGTCGGCACGAAGCATTCCGGCCCCGCCCCACAGGGGCACGGCCAGGCTCGCGGACAACGACGACCGCCCCCAGCCGCCGCACCTCCGGGCACCGGGCTGTCTCCTCCAACGCACCGCGCGCCACGCCGACGTATCGAACGCGCCCGTGAAGGCGCGTCCGGCGCCGGTGCTCGCCCTCCCCCACACCGGATCGTTCGTTCAACTCCCGGTCACCGAGCAGGTGGTGACGTCCGTCCGGGCGTGGCCGAGGGCCCGCACGCAGGAGTACCTGCGGCACGAGAACGGACTCCACAAGCCAGGCCAGGGGGAATTGATGATGAAGACGACCGCGAGCGTGAGGCCCAGCGCGGCGACCCGAACCGCTGCGGCCCCGGCCGCAGCACGTGGCGGGACGCGGGGCGGCGCGGGTCTGTTCCGCGAGGGTTCGGCGATCTACATACCCGGCCGGTTCGACGCGGCCGACGCCGAGCGAATACCTCCCGACGAAGTGTGCCTGTCCCTGCACAGTCTGGAACTCGCCCACCTCGGCGTCCGCAGGGCCACCGTGCACGAGCAGGTCGAGGGCATCCTCGGGGAGAAGGATCGACGCGGCCACGCGTACTGCATGTGGCTCGCGATCCTCACGCTCCTCTACACCGGGGACCTCCCCTCCGCCCACGAGGAGTGCCGCCAACTGGCCCGCGACCCGCGGTGGTTGGGATCACCCCAGCACCAGGTCATGCTCACGCTGCTGCGCGCCCGGATCAGCCTGCTCGCAGGGGACGGCGTCAAGGCGGCGGGGCTGCTCGCCGACGCCCTCGGCCAGGGCATGCCGGAATCCGTCTCCCGGCTGGCCGCCGCCTGGCTCGTCGAGGCGCAGGTCCTGACCGGCCGCCTCGACGACGCCCATCGGACCCTGCTCCAGCAGGAGCTCGCGGGCCGGCTGGCCCCGGACATGCCCGACGTCGTCCATGTCCTCGCGGCCCGTGGCTCGCTGCACATGGCGACCGGCCACTTCCAGCACGCGCTGGACGACTTCACCGCGTGCGGCCGGCTGCTCGTCACATGGAACGTCGCCAACCCCGCCGTCATCCCCTGGCGTTCACGCGCCGTCTTCGCGGCGCTCGGCACCGGACGCCACGATCTCGCGGCAGCCCTCGCCGACGACGAACTCACCGCCGCCCGCACCTGGGGTTCGCCCCGAGGTATCGGCCTCGCCCTGCACGCCGTCGCGGCGGCCCGCGGCGACGGACCCGCCGTGGCACTCCTGGAGGAGGCGGTGGATCTGCTCGATCTCGCCCACGCCCGCGGCGAGTTGATCCACGCCCTGCACGACCTCGCCGCCCTGCACGGCGAGCGCGGCGACCCGGCCGCGGGGCGCGGCAGGCTGGAGAGCGCCGCCGCGGTGGCCCGCGAGAGCCGCAACGGCCTGTGGCTCGACCGCATCACAGCCTCGCTCGACCGGCAGGACGTCCCCCTGCTGACGAGCCAGGAGCTGCGCATCAGCCAGCTGGCACGGTCGGGATACAGCAACCGGGAGATCGCCGAGACACTGTTCCTCGCCGTCCGCACCGTCGAGTTCCATCTGTCCAGCGTTTACCGCAAGCTCGCGATCTCCGGCCGCAGGGAACTGCATTCCGCCCTCGGGTCGGCCCATTCGGGGCAATAACAGCCGCCCTGACCCGAGCCGTCCCGAACGCGCCGCGCCGCTCACCCGAACACCGGGTGAGCGGCGCTTTTCCGTTTCGCGAACGCCCGCCCGCAGTGAACCCGCAAAGCACCCTGTGGTCGAACCGTAGACTCTTCCGGCGCCCCTTGTGAGGCACCGGTACCGACTGCGAAGGTCGAATGGCCGGACAGCCTTCCCGATGACCGAACCGTCGACCGAGGGGTCCATTCGTCCATGCCGCAGTACACGAGAAACGCAGAAAATCCGGAAGACGCGCAACTCGCCGACCTCGTGAAGTCGCTCGGTGAGCGGGTCCGGGTTCTGGAGGATATTCAGGAACTCAACCGACTGCGTGCCGAGTTGCCGCGCCGCATCAACGACGAACAGTGGGACCGGGTCGCGGACCTGTTCGCACAGGACTCCCACCTCGATTACGCGCACCTCGGCCAGGCCACGGGAAAGGCCGCGATCCACGCCTACTTCAGCGCGCTGCCGGGCCTCATCCAGCAGGACAGGCCCGAATCCCGGCTGCTGGTCAAGCAGTTCCTGCACGCCCACGACGTGCAGGTGCACGGGGACCGGGCCACCGGAGTCAGCTTCTTCGAGGAGCGGGTCGTCTTCGACGACGACAGCGCCATGGTGGCCGGCAAGTTCACCGACACCTATGTGCGCGAGAACGGTACATGGCTCTTCTCCCGCATCGAACTGACCCTCTACTGGGTCCTTCCCCACCCCGCGGGCCTTTCCGCGCAAGACGGTGCAGCCGCGTAAATCGTCCACCATCGAGTGAGGCAGGCAGAGTTCCCATGCTCCAGCAGAACACGACGAAGCGTCTCGGCTATTGGCTGCTCCATCTGCACCGGCTTTTCGACGAGGCGACCGCGCACGCGCTCACCGAGGAAGAGCTGAACCGAAGGCAATGGCAGGTGCTGCATGCCATCAGCATCGGACTTCCCACGGTTTCCGCAATCGACAGCGCCTTCGCTCCGTTCCTGGCCATCGACGGCGAAGAGACCTATCAGCCCGTGGTCGACGATTTCATCGGACGCGGCTGGGCCGCGGCCACCGGCGAACAGATCGCCCTTACCGACAGCGGGCACTTCGCGCACGAGCGGGCCGAAAAGCTCGTGAACGCACATGCCGCGAGGTCCCTGGTCGGCATAACCGAAGCCGAATTCCTCGCCGCCAATGACGTACTGGCCCGGATCGCCGCCAATCTCGAGCGCGAGTGACGGAGCGCCGGGTGCCCGAGACCGCGACAAGCCACCGCCGGAGGATCTGATGCCGCACCGCACCGCCCCGAGTCGCGCCGAACTCGTCGATGCCGCCGCCAAGTTGGTGCCCCTGCTGCGCTCGCGCGCCCTGTGGATCGACGAGCACCGGCGGCTGCCGGACGACGTCATCGAGGCGATCGAGGACTCCGGGCTGCTGAAGATGCAGGTGCCGGCGCAGTACGGCGGATACGAGTCGGACATCCGCGCCTACGTAGACGTACTCGCCGAGGTGGCCAGGGGCAACAGCTCCGTCGCCTTCTGCCTCTCCGTGTACGCCTCGCTCGGCTGGATGACCGGACTGTGGCCGGACGAGGCGCTCGACGAGGTGTACACCGACCCCCAGGTGCGGGTGAGCGGCACCACGGCGCCCACCGGAACCGCCCGCCGCACCGAGGGCGGCTATGTCCTCAACGGCAGCTGGAGCTTCAACAGCGGCGTCCTGCACAGCCAGTGGAAGATCAACGTCGCGATGCCCGAGGACACCACGGGGCCCGCGATCCCGCTCTTCTGCCTCGTCCCCGTCTCCGACCTGCGGATCAAGGACGACTGGTACACCACGGGGCTGCGCGGCTCCGGCAGTGTCACCACCGTGGCCGAGGACGTCTTCGTCCCGGAACACCGGGTCATCACCGGCGCCGACTTCTACCAGAGCGGCGGCAGGTCCCTGGCCAACGCCGCCAAGCCCGCCTACGGCGTCCCGGTCCTCGTCACCACGAACGCCATCCAGGTCGGCCAGCTCCTCGGCGCCGCCAGGTACGCACTGTCCGCGTTCCTCGAACGGCTCCCCGGCCGCCCGATGACGTACACCGACTACCCGAGCCAGCGCGAGGCCCCGCTCACCCACCTCCAGGTCGGCGAGGCCGCCCTGCTCATCGAGGACGCCGAGAACCGCGCCCATCGCTTCGCCGACCTGATCGCGGGCAAGACCGAGCGCGGCGAGTCGTGGAGCACCGACGAGCGGGTCGCCTCCCGGGTGCAGATCGGCTGGATCGCCCAGCAGTGCAAGAAGGCCGTCGACATCCTCGCGCAGGCCAGCGGCGGCTCCTCGATCCACCAGGACGTGCCCATCACCCGGATCCAGCGGGACCTGCACGCCGCCACCCTGCACGCCATGATCACGCCCGGCGTCAACGTGGAGCTCTACGGCCGGTCCCTGTGCGGCCTGGAACCCAACTCGGCCTACCTCTAGGGGGATCGCATGAACCGTACGGATGACCAGGACACCTCTGTCATCGTCGTCGGCGCAGGCCCCGCCGGACTCATGCTGGCCGGTGAACTCCGGCTCGCCGGCGTCGACGTCATCGTGCTCGAACGCCTGGAACGGCCCACCGGCCAGTCCCGCGGCATCGGCTTCACCGTCCGCACCATGGAGATCTTCGACCAGCGGGGACTGCTGCCCCGGTTCGGCGGCATCGAGACCAGCACCGCCGGGCACTTCGGCGGTCTGCCGCTCGACCTCACGATCCTCGGTGCCGCGCACGAGGCCGCCCGCACCGTCCCGCAGTCCCGCACCGAGGCCGTACTCGAAGCCTGGGCACGCGAGTTGGGCGCGGACATCCGCCGGGGCCAGGAGGTCACCGGCCTCACCGAGGACGCCGACGGGGTGAGCGTCACCGTCAAGGACGCCGACCGTGCCCTGCGCGGACGCTACGTCGTCGGCTGCGACGGAGGCCGCAGCACGGTCCGCAAACTCACCGGCTTCGACTTCCCCGGCACGCCCGCGACGACCGAGCTGTTCGTCGCCGACCTGCGCGGAGTGGACCTCGCACCGAAGATGACCGCGGACCCGTCGGCCGGCGGCCTCGTCATGGTGGCGCAACTGCCCGACGGGATCACCCGGATCATCGCCGCCGAGCGCGGCGCGCCCCCGGTGCGGCGTACGGGGCCGCCGGAGTTCAGTGAGGTCGCTGACGTCTTCAAGCGCCTCACCGACGTCGACATCTCCGCCGCACGGCCCGTCTGGCTCAGCGCCTTCACCGATGCCGCCCGGCAGGCCACCGAGTACCGACGCGGCCGGGTGCTGCTCTCCGGCGACGCCGCCCACATCCACCTCCCGGCCGGCGGGCAGGGCATGAACACCTCGCTGCAGGACTCCGTCAACCTGGGCTGGAAACTCGCCGCGGTGGTCCGCGGCACCGCCCCCGGGACACTCCTGGACACCTACCACGAGGAGCGCCACGAGGTCGGCCGCCGACTGCTCGCCAACACCCGCGCCCAGAGCCTGTTGATCCTCGGTGGCGACGACGTGGCACCGCTGCGTGACGTGCTCGGTTCCCTCCTCGACATCGACGAGGTGGCCCGCCGGCTCGCCGAACGGGCCAGCGGCCTCGACATCCGCTACGACGTCGGCGGCGGACGGCACCCGCTGCTCGGCGCCCGGCTGCCCGAACTCGCCCTGCACGACGGGCGCCGGGCCACCACCTCCACCGAACTGCTGCGCCGGGGACGCGGGTTGCTTCTCGACCTCGACGACAGCGCCGGGCTGCGCCGCCGCGCCCGGCCCTGGAACCACCTCATCGACGTGGTGACAGCCACTGCGCGCGGCCTCCCGGAGTCCGGCCCGCCGACCGGGACCACGGGCGTGCTCGTGCGCCCCGACGGACATGTCGCGTGGGCCGCACCCGGCAGCCACCACGACCTGCCCATGACGCTGACCCGCTGGTTCGGCCCCGGCCGTCCGGCCCTGTCAGCACGAGCGCCCGCCGCATGAGCGCACGCCGCATGAGCCCCCGCCGCACAAGCGACCAAGGAGAACCATGCACAGCACTCTGATCGTGGCCCGGATGACCCCGGCCTCCGCCGAGAACGTCGCCGAGCTCTTCGGCGCCTTCGATCACACCGACATGCCCGCCCGGATGGGCACCCGCCGCCGCCAGCTCTTCGCCTACCGCGGCCTCTACTTCCACCTTCAGGACTTCGACGAGGACGACGGCGCGGGACGCATAGAGGACGCCAAGACCGATCCGCGGTTCACCGCGATCAGCCAGGACCTCAAGCCGTACATCGAGGCGTACGACCCGGCGACCTGGCGCTCACCCGCCGACGCCATGGCACATCGCTTCTACGAGTGGGGCGCGTGATGGGGAACGTCATGGGCAGCGCGGGCGAGCGACGGGTCGTCATCACCGGAGTGGGCGTGAGCGCACCGGGGGGCGTCGGGGCCAAGGCATTCTGGGACCTGCTCACCGACGGCCGCACCGCGACCCGCCGCATCTCCACCTTCGACCCCTCGCCGTTCCGTTCGCAGGTGGCCGCCGAGGTCGACTTCGACCCCGAACTGGCCGGCCTGACACCGCAGGAGATCCGGCGGATGGACCGGGCAGCGCAGTTCGCCGTGGTGACCGCGCGGGAGGCGGTGACCGACAGCGGCCTCGCCTTCGAAGCCCTGGACCCCCGCCGCACCGGCGTCACCATCGGCAGCGCGGTCGGCGCCACGATGGGCCTCGACCAGGAGTACCGGACCGTCAGCGACGACGGCCGCCTGGAACTCGTCGACCACACCTACGCGGTGCCGCACCTCTACAACTTCATGGTGCCGAGCTCCTTCGCGACCGAGGTGGCCTGGGCGGTCGGTGCCGAAGGCCCCGCCACCGTCGTCTCGACGGGCTGCACCTCCGGCCTCGACGCGATCGGCTACGCCGCCGACCTGGTGCGCGAGGGCACCGCCGACGTCATGATCGCGGGCGCGTCCGACGCGCCGATCTCCCCGATCACCGTCGCCTGCTTCGACGCGATCAAGGCGACGACCCCGCGCAACGACGACCCGGAACACGCCTCCCGCCCCTTCGACGCGAGCCGCAACGGCTTCGTCCTGGGCGAGGGCGCCGCCGTGTTCGTCCTGGAGGAGCTGAACAGCGCCCGATCCCGCGGTGCCCGCGTCTACGCCGAGGTGGCTGGCTACGCGACCCGCTCCAACGCCTTCCACATGACGGGCCTGCGCCCCGACGGCAAGGAGATGGCGGAAGCGATCCGGGTCGCGCTCGACGAGGCCCGGATGAACCCGACCGACATCGACTACATCAACGCCCACGGCTCGGGCACCAAGCAGAACGACCGGCACGAGACGGCCGCCTTCAAGCGCAGCCTGGGCGATCACGCGTACCGCACCCCGGTCAGCTCCATCAAGTCGATGGTGGGGCACTCCCTCGGCGCCATCGGGTCCATCGAGGTGGCCGCCTCCGCGCTCGCCATGGTCCACGACGTCGTACCGCCGACCGCGAACCTGCACACGCCCGACCCCGAGTGCGATCTGGACTACGTGCCGCTGACGGCCCGCGACCAGCTCACCGACGCGGTCCTCTCGGTCGGCAGCGGGTTCGGCGGATTCCAGAGCGCGATCGTGCTCGCCGACCCCGAGCGGGAGCAGCGATGACGCGACGCACACTCGTCACCGGGCTCGGCGTGCTCGCGCCGACCGGCCTGGGCGTCGAGGAGTACTGGGCGGCGACCCTCGCAGGACGCGGCGCCATCGGCCCGGTGACCCGGTTCGACGCGTCCGGATACCCGGCGCGCCTGGCAGGCGAGATCAGCGGCTTCGACGCCGCCGAACATCTGCCGGGCCGACTGCTGCCGCAGACCGACCGGATGACCCGGCTCTCCCTCGTCGGCGCCGACTGGGCGTTCGCGGACGCGGGCGTGATCCCGGCCGAGCTGCCCGACTACGACGTCGGTGTCATCACGGCGAGCCACTCGGGCGGCTTCGAGTTCGGACAGAACGAACTGCGGGCGCTGTGGAGCCAGGGCGGCCAGTACGTCAGCGCCTACCAGTCGTTCGCCTGGTTCTACGCCGTCAACAGCGGCCAGATATCGATCCGCGGCGGACTGCGCGGGCCGAGCAGCGTGGTGGTCAGCGATCAGGCCGGCGGTCTCGACGCCGTCGCCCAGGCCCGCCGGCAGATCCGCAAGGGCACCCGCATGGTGATCTCCGGCGCCGTCGACGCCTCCATCTGCCCCTGGGGCTGGGTGGCACAGCTGACCAGCGGACGCCTGAACACCGGCGACGACCCCGAGCGCGCCTACCTCCCCTTCGACGACCGCGCCGCCGGACACGTACCCGGAGAGGGCGGAGCGCTCCTCGTCCTGGAGAACGCCGACGACGCCCGGGAGCGCGGCGCCGCACACATCTACGGAGAGATCGCGGGCTACGCCTCCACCATGGACCCCCGGCCCGGCAGCGACCGCGATCCCGCCCTGCAGAGCGCCATCGAACTGGCCCTCGCCGACGCCGACCTGACGCCCGACGACATCGACGTGGTCTTCGCCGACGCCGCCGCGGTTCCGGATCTCGACCGGACCGAGGCCGAGGCGATCACCAAGGTGTTCGGTGTGCGCGGCGTGCCGGTGACCGCGCCGAAGACGACGACGGGCCGCCTGTACTCGGGGGCCGCCCCGCTCGACCTCGCCGCCGCACTGCTCTCCCTGCGCGACGGCGTCATCCCGCCCACCACAGGAACCGTGCTCTCCGCGGCGTACGACATCGACCTGGTGACCGGCGCCCCACGCCCCGCCGCGCCGCGCACGGCCCTCGTCCTCGCCCGCGGCCACGGAGGCTTCAACTCCGCGATGGTCGTGCGCGCCGCCGAACCCTCAACTCCCGTACGAAAGGCCTGACATGTCAGCCAGCGCATTCACCCTGAACGACCTCAGGACCGTCCTTCTGGAGGCCGCGGGAACCGACGAGAACGTCGACCTCGCGGGCGACATCCTCGACAGCGACTTCGAGCAGCTCGGCTACGAGTCGCTGGCGCTCCTGGAGACCGCAGGACGCATCGAGCGCACCCACGGGATCAGCCTCGACGAGGAGGCGCTGGCCGAGGCCAGCACGCCGCGCCGGCTCATCGACCTCGTCAACAGCCACCTGACCGCCGCGACCGCCTGACCCGGAGGACGAGCCATGTCGGACAACCATGACAAGGCGGCGCGCGTCGCCCTCGTCACCGGCGCCACCAGCGGTATCGGCCTGGCCGCCGCCCGGCTCCTGGCCGAACAGGGCCACCGGGTCTTCCTCTGCGCCCGCGACGCGCAGTCGGTCGCGGACACGGTCAAGTCCCTCCAGAACGAGGGCCTCGACGTCGACGGCGCCACCGGCGACGTCCGCTCCAAGGAGCAGGTCGAGGGGATCGTGCGGGCCGCCGTCGCCCGGTTCGGGCCGCTCGACGTCCTGGTCAACAACGCGGGCCGCTCCGGCGGCGGTGTCACGGCGGACATCGAGGACGAGCTCTGGGAGGACGTCATCGCGACCAACCTCACCAGCGTCTTCCTCGTCACCCGCGCCGCCCTGAACACCGGCGGCATGCGCGGCAAGGACCGCGGCCGGATCATCAACATCGCGTCCACCGCGGGCAAGCAGGGTGTCGTGCTCGGCGCCCCCTACTCGGCCTCCAAGCACGGAGTCGTCGGCTTCACCAAGGCGCTGGGCAACGAACTCGCGCCGACCGGCATCACCGTCAACGCGGTCTGCCCCGGCTACGTCGAGACACCCATGGCCCAGCGCGTGCGCCAGGGCTACGCGGCCGCCTACGACACCTCCGAGGACGCGATCCGCACCAAGTTCCAGGCGAAGATCCCGCTCGGCCGCTACTCGACGCCCGAGGAGGTCGCGGGACTCGTCGGCTATCTCGCCTCCGACACCGCCGCCTCCATCACCTCGCAGGCCCTCAACGTCTGCGGCGGCCTCGGCAACTTCTGAGCCCACCACCGAAGTCACCGACCGCTGAAGGGAATTCACCCATGACCGTCCGTGAGGTCGAACACGGCATCACCGTGCACGCCCCGGCCACCGACGTGTACCGGCTGCTCGCCGAGGTGGAGAACTGGCCGCGTCTCTTCCCGCCGAACGTTCACGTCGAGTACCTGGAGCGGGAGGCCCACCATGAACGCATCCGGATCTGGGCCACCGCCAACGGCGAGGCGAAGAACTGGACCTCGCTGCGCGAACTCGACCCCGAGGCACTGCGCATCACGTTCCGCCAGGAGGTCTCCGCACCGCCCGTCGCGGAGATGAGCGGCACCTGGATCGCCGAACCCCAGGGCCCGGACGAGACCCGGCTCCGGCTCCTGCACACCTACCGCGCCATCGACGACGACCCCGACGGGCTGACCTGGATCGACCAGGCCGTCGACCGCAACAGCCGCGAGGAACTCCCCGGTCTCAAAGAAGGCCTCGAACAGGCCGCGGCGCAGGCCGAGTTGACCCTGTCGTTCGTCGACTCGGTCCGTGTCGAGGGCTCCGCGAAGGACCTGTACGACTTCGTGAACGAGGCCGACCGATGGACCGAGCGGCTGCCGCACGTGAGCGAGGTCCGGCTCACCGAGGACACTCCCGGACTCCAGGTCCTGCGCATGGACACCAAGGCCGTCGACGGCAGCACCCACACCACGGAGTCCGTACGGGTCTGCTTCCCCCACCAGAAGATCGCGTACAAGCAGACGACGCTGCCGGCGCTCATGGCCCTGCACACCGGGTACTGGGAGTTCCGCACGGACGACGACGGCGGCGTCACCGCCGACTCCCAGCACACCGTCGTACTCAACCCCGACAACATCACCAAGGTCCTCGGTCCGGACGCCGGGGTGCCCGACGCACGGGACTTCGTCCGCAAGGCACTGGGCGCCAACAGCCGGGCCACCCTGGAGCACGCCAAGAGTTACGCGGAAGCGCGGCGCTGACCCATGGCCGACGACACAGTGGTGATCGTCGGCGCCGGTCCTGTCGGGCTGCTCCTCGCGGGGGACCTGCGCACCCACGGCGTGCCGACGGTCGTCGTGGAGCGGCTCACCGAGCCGATGACCGAGTCCAGGGCCTCCACCCTGCACACCCGCACCATGGAACTGCTGGAGCGGCGCGGCGTCCTGGCACGGCTCGGCGAGCTGCCGGGCGGCGGCCCCGGCCACTTCGGCGGCATGCCGCTCGACCTCACGGCGGCCGACCCCGGCCACCCGTACGCCGGACAGTGGAAATGCCCGCAGACCCGCCTTGAGGCGGTACTCCAGGAACGGGCCACAGAACTGGGCGCCGTCGTCCGGCGCGGCCTGCGCCTCGTCGCCCTGCGCGACACCGGGGGCCGCATGACCGTCGAGGCGGTCGGTGCCGACGGCCGCCGGGAGAGCCTCACCTGCTCCCACGTCATCGGCTGCGACGGCGGCGACAGCACCGTACGCCGGCTGGGGGGCTTCGACTTCGCCGGAACGGACGCCCGACGCGAGATGCTCAGGGCCGACGTCGAAGGCCTGCACATCCCGGACCGCCGCTTCGAACGCCACTCCCGCGGCCTCGCCACCGCCCACCGCTGGCCGGACGGCAGCACCCGCGTGATGGTGCACATCTTCGGCACCGCGCCCCGCCGGCGCACAGGACCGCCCGCATTCGACGAGATCACAGCCGCCTGGGCCGAGGTGACGGGCGAGGACATCGGCCACGGACGGCCGACGTGGCTCAACGCCTTCGACGACACACGCCGCCAGGCGACCCGCTACCGCAAGGGCCGGGTCCTGCTCGCCGGGGACGCCGCCCACGTACAGATGCCCGTCGGCGGACAGGCCCTCAACCTCGGCCTCCAGGACGCCGCCGAACTCGGTGTCCGGCTCGCCGCACACCTGGCCGACCCGCACGACCGAGGTGCCCTCGACACCTACGACCAGCTCCGTAGGACGGCGGGCGCCCGCACCCTCACCGACATCCAGGCCCAGTCGTTCCTGCTGCTCGGCGGCGCCGAGGTGGATCCGCTGCGCGAACTCGTCGGCGAACTCCTCCGGTTGGCGCCCGTACGCCACCGCCTGGCCCGGTCCATCAGCGGCCTGGCCGCGCCCGCCGACGCCACCACGAGCACCGACCCCGACACACGGACAACCGAGAGGACGCACACCATGAGCAGGCTCACCGACAAGACGGCACTGGTGACAGGGTCGAGCCGGGGCATCGGCCGGGCCATCGCCAGGCGCCTCGCCGACGAGGGCGCCCTCGTCGCCGTCCACTACTCCACCGGCGAGGACGCCGCCCGCCACACCGTCGAGCTGATCGAACGCGACGGCGGCCGCGCCTTCACGGTCCGCGCCGAACTCGGCGTGCCCGGCGACGTGCACGAACTCTTCCTCGGCGTGGAGCAGGGGCTGAAGGAGCGGACCGGCGAAACCGCACTCGACATCCTGGTCAACAACGCGGGCATCACCACCCCGGCAGGCGTGCAGCCCGAGGACGTCACAGCAGAGGACCTCGACCGGCTCTTCGCGGTGAACGCCCAGGCCCCCTTCCTCATCGTCCAGCGCGCCCTGGGACTGCTGCGGGAGAACGGCCGCATCATCAACATCTCCTCGGGCCTCACCCGGTTCGCCAGCCCCGACCAGGCCGCCTACGCCATGACCAAGGCGGCCGTCGAGCAGATCTCCCTGCACTTCGCACGGCACCTCGCACCCCGGGGCATCACCGTGAACAGCGTCGCGCCCGGCATCACCAACAACGGCAGCGCGCTCTTCGACATCCCCGAGGCCGTCGAGCAGATGGCACAGTTCTCCGCCTTCAAGCGCGTCGGCGAGGCCGTCGACGTGGCGGACGTCGTGACCTTCCTCGCCTCGCCCGACGCCCGCTGGGTCACCGGGGCGTTCATCGACGCGAGCGGCGGCACCCTGCTGGGCTGACCGCCCCGCAGCCCGCCCACCCGACAAGGAGCGTGACCGCCCATGACACCCGCCCGCGTCCCCTGGCCGCCGCCCCCGTCCCGCCCCGCCGCGCACGCGGCAGGGGAACCGGACGAGACCGGAGACCTGCGCGCGCTCGTCGCCCGCGTGTTCGCCACCGTGCCCGACCACCACGGCGCCCGCCCGAGCCGCGCCACCCGAACGGAGACCTGAGGATGGACGTCGGACTTCTCTTCGACCTGCGCAACCCCGCCCAGTGGCACCGCCCGTGGGCCGACCACTACGCCCGCTCCCTGGAGTACTGCGAGGAGGCGGACCGGCGCGGCGCCGGCGGCATCTGGTTCACCGAGCACCACCTGTTCGACGACGGCTACCTGCCGCAGCCCCTGACCTTCGCCGCCGCGGCCGCGGCCCGGACCCGCCATGTACGCATCGGCACCTCGGTGCTCCTGCCGAACCTCCATCACCCCGCCCGGATCGCCGAGGACGCCGCCGTCGTCGACCTCATCAGCGGCGGCCGCCTCGAACTCGGCGTCGGCGCCGGCTACCGCGTACCCGAATACGACCTGTACGGCGCGGACTTCGACCGGCGCATCGGCCAGGTCGGCGACAACGTGCGCGAGATACGGCGGCTCTGGGACGAGGGCGGCGTCACCCCGGGCCCCCTCCAGTCGCCCGTACCCCTGTGGGGCGGGTTCTACGGCCCACGAGGCGCACGCCTCGCCGGGCGCCTCGGCATCGGACTGCTGCACATCTCCCACGAGATGTACGGCCACTACCGCGAAGGCCTCGCCGAAGGCGGACACGACCCGGAGTCGGCACGGGTGTCGGATCTGCTCCCCATCATCCTGGCCGACGACCCCGAGGCCGCCTGGCCACGGGTCGCACCCCATGTCGCCCACCAGATGAACAGCTACATGCAGGGCTCCGTCGAGGGCACCGACCTGCCGCGCCCGCCCCTGCTCAGCGCGGACGAGTTCCCGCAGCGGCCGAACGAGGACGGCTCCTTCTCGCTCCTGGAGATCCTCACGCCCGAGGCCGCCGCGGCCCGGATCGTCGAGCGGACCAAGGGACTTCCCGTACGCCACCTGATCTTCTGGGCGAGCGTCGCGGGCATGCCCGACGACCTCGTCGTACGCAACATCGAGCTGATCAGCGAACGGCTGCCCGTCCTGCTCGCCGAACATCTCGGTACGGAGCCCGCCGGAGTGCGGACCGGTGGCTGAGACCCTCGCCACCCCGGCGCGCGAGGACCGCGGGGGCCGGATGCTGTTCGTCCTGTCCGGGAACATGGTCCTCGACGCCATCGAGGTGTCCGTGGTGCTCGTCGCCCTGCCGTCGATCGCCACCGACCTGCGGCTGTCCATCTGGACGGTGCAGTGGCTGATGACCGGCTTCGCGCTCGGCTTCGCGGCGTTCCTGCTCATCGGCCCGCGGCTCACGGCCCGATGGGGGCTGCGCCGCTGCTATCTCGTCGCGCTGCTCGTCTTCGCGCTGGCGTCGGTGGCCGGCGGGCTCAGCGACACACTCTGGCTGCTCATCGCCTCGCGCGTCGTCAAGGGCGGCTGCGCCGCGCTCACCGCACCGGCGGGCCTTACCCTGATCGGCGCCACCTTCCCCGAAGGCCCGCGCCTGCGCCGGGCGGTGTCCGTGTACTCACTGTTCGGCGCCTGCGGGTTCACACTCGGCCTGCTGCTGTCCGGAGTACTGACGCCGCTGAGCTGGCGCTTGACCTTCCTGTTCCCGGCGCCGGTCGCGCTGGTCCTGCTGGTGTGGGGCCTACGGGTGATCCCGAGCGCCGGCGGCCGGAGCGCGCGGCGGTCGGCCCGGGCTTTCGTGGGACATCGCGCGCTGCTCCGCTCCGCGCTCGTCGCGGCCAGTCTCAACGGCACGTACGCCAGTCTGCTGCTGCTCATCACGTTCCGCGTCACCGACCAATTCGGCTGGGAATCATGGCAGTTGGCTCTCGCTCTGTTGCCGGCCTGTGTGCCGCTCGCGGTGTCGGCCGCGTTCGGGGGACGGCTGAGCGCGCGGCTCGGCACCCGAGGGCCCATCGCGGCGGGCGCCGCCGCCGCGTTCGCCGGACAGCTGCTGCTCCTGCTGCGGCCCACGAGCGGGCCCTACGCGACCGTGCTGCTGCCGACGCTCCTGCTGGTCGGCGCCGCGTTCGTGCTCGCCTTTGCAGCGCTCAACCTGCAGGCGACGCAAGGCCTTTCACCGCAGGAGCGCGGCTCGGCCGTGCCGCTCTACCAGACGGGCGTCCAGCTCGGCGGCATCGTGCTGCTGCCCCTGGTCGCCGCCCTGCTCACCCACGGCGACGGCCCGCGCCCCGCCCTGCTCGTGATCGCGCTGGCCGGGGCCGCGGGACTGGCCGTCGCCCTCACCGGTCCCCGCAGCCCTTCCATCCCAGGGAGCCAACCGACATGACCGAGCACCCGTCGACCCCGACTCCGCCCACCGGGCCATTGCACGTGGCGGTCATCGTCGGCAGCGTCCGCGCCGGCCGCTTCGGCCCCACCGTCGCCCACTGGTTCGCCGAGCAGGCCGCCCAACGCGACGACGTGGCCGTCGAATCGATCGACCTGATCGACTACCCGCTGCCGATGGAACTGGCCACGCCCGGCGACGCGCCGGACGAAGCCACCGGCCGGCTCCGCGACGACCTGGCCGAACGCCTCGGCAGGGCCGACGCGTTCGTCGTCGTCACCCCCGAGTACAACAACACGATCCCCGCCGCGCTGAAGAACGCCATCGACTGGATCTTCGACGAATGGGCGGCCAAGCCCGTCGGCTTCGTCTCCTACGGCGGAATGAGCGGTGGCCTGTGGGCCGTCGCCCATCTGCGCCATGTCTTCACCGAACTCCACGCCGTGCCGCTGCGCGAGTCGCTCATCTTCCACCAGGCCTGGAACAAGTTCGACGGCGGCCGCCCCCGGGACGCCGAGGAGAGCGAGGTCGCCGCGAAGACCATGCTGAGCCGGCTCGTCTGGTGGGCCGACGCCCTGCGCACCGCCCGCGCCCTGCGCCCCTATCAGCGCTGACACCTCCGGGTTCGGCGCATCCGACAGAAGGGTTCCCCCGTGACCAGCCTGCACAACCGGCCCCTGCGCTTCGGCCTCGGCGTGTTCACCCCCCGCACACGGGCGGACTGGGTGGCCAAGGCACGCCAGGCGGAGAGCCTCGGCTTCGACGTCGTGTCGGTCTCCGACCACCTCGGCATGCCCGCCCCCATGACGACCCTCGCGCTCGCCGCCGAGGCCACCGAACGGATCCGGGTCGGCACGCTCGTCCTCAACACGCAGTTCTACAACCCCACCGTCCTCGCCCGGGACATCGCGACCGTCGACCACTACACGGGCGGCCGCGTGGAGATAGGCCTCGGAGCGGGCTACGACAAGGCGCAGTTCGACGCGGCGGGCCTGCCCTGGTCGGCGCCGCGCGAACGCGTCGACCACCTGGAGCGCACCGTCGAGGAGCTGCGCCGCATCCTGGGCGGGCCCGGCCGCGCGGGGCTGACCCCGCCACCGGACCAGCCGCACGGACCGCCGCTGATGATCGCCGGTCGGGGCCGCCGAGTGCTTCGCCTGGCCGCCGAGCACGCCGACATCATCGGGTTCACCGGTACCGTTCCCGTACGCGACGGCGAAGGGCTGCGGCTCGGCGGACTCGACGAGATCACCCGGCAGGTCGACGAGGTGCGCGCGCTGCTCGGCGACCGCGCCCGCGACGTCGAACTCAACGTTCCGATCCACCGCGTGCTGCCGTCGGGGCCGCTCGGCGACGTCACCGACGTGTGGCAGAACAACCTCGACCTCGACGCCGCCGAACTCGCCCAACTCCCGTCGATCCTCATCGGCTCGCCCCGCGACTGCGCCGACCAGCTCCGCGAGCGCGGCGAACGGTTCGGGTTGACCTACTTCAGTGTGCTCGAACCCGAGATGGAGGCGTTCGCCAAGGTCATCGAGGAGCTCCGATGAACTCGCCGAACGAGCCCGGGACGCTGCGCATCAGCACCGAGGAGGACCGCTGCGTCGCCGCGGGACACTGCGTCGTGGCGGCCCCCGAGGTCTTCGACCAGCGGGAGGACGACGGCGTCGTCGTCCTCCTCGACCCACGGCCCCCGGCCGGTGTCCGGGCAGCCGTCGAGGAGGCGGCGCTGCTGTGCCCGGCTGCCGCCATCCGCCTCGTGAGCGGGACGTGAGCGTGGCGGACGTGGCGGAGTCGGAGGGGGCGGAGTCTGAAGGGGCGGCGGGCGCCGACGTGGTGATCGTCGGAGCTTCTGTGGGCGGTCTCACGGTGGCGCAGGCGCTGCGGCGGCGCGGCTTCCGCGGCTCGCTCGCGCTGATCGGCGACGAGCGCGAACTGCCCTACGACCGGCCGCCGTTGTCGAAGGAAGTGCTCTCCGGCCAGTGGCCGCCGGCCCGCACCCGGCTGCGCGAGCGCCCCGAACTCGACGGCCTGGACCTCGACCTGCGCCTCGGACAGCCGGCCGTCGCCCTCGACGCGGCACGGCGCCGCATCACCCTGCGCGACGGCGAAGCCCTGCGCTACGGCCGGCTCGTCGTGGCGACCGGGGCGCACGCCCGTCGCCTCCCCGGCCAGGCCGAACTCGCCGGTGTGCACACCCTGCGGACCCTGGACGACAGCGCCCGGCTCCGCGACGACCTGCGTACCGCCCGACGGACGGTCGTCGTGGGTGCCGGAGTGCTGGGCTGCGAGATCGCCGCGACGGTCCGGGGCCTCGGCCGGCCCGTGACGCTGCTCGAACCCGCCCCACACCCCATGGAACGGCTGCTCGGGCCCACGATCGGTGCTGAGCTCGCCCGGCTGCACACCGAGCACGGTGTCCGCATGCTGACGTCGACACCGGTGGCGGGCCTGGTCGGAGCCGACGGCCGGGTCACCGGGGTGCGCACGGCCTCCGGTGAAGTGGTGCCGGGTGACGTGGTCGTGGTCGCCGTCGGTGCCCGCCCCGCCACGGACTGGCTGGCCGGCAGCGGTCTCACCGTGGACGACGGGCTGGTCTGCGACGACCGGTGCCGTGCGGCGGACGGGGTGTACGGGGTCGGTGACGTCGCCCGGTTCGGCGCCTCGGGCGCCGCCGAGCGCGGCGTACGCCTGGAGAACCGTACGAACGCGACCGAGCAGGCGATGTTCGTGGCCGCGGACATCCTCGGCGCCGTCGCCCGCTACCGGCCCGTGCCGTACTTCTGGTCCGACCAGTACCGGGTCCGCATCCAGGTCTACGGGACCGTGCCCGCGCGGTCCTCGATCCGGATCGTGGAAGGCACGCTCGACAGCCGCCGGTTCGTCGCCCATGCCGAGACGGCGGGGCGGCTCGTCGGTGTCATCGGCTGGAACTCCCCGGGCCGCCTCCGAACGGCCCGCGGGCTGCTCCACGAGGCCGTGGGGCCCGAGCCGGCCGCGCCGCTGTCCGGCCAAGCCTGAACCCGCAGATCCGCATGTCCCGCAACCCAGAGGAGGCCCGCCATGACGGGTTCCGTACCCCTGCCCAACAACCGGCGCCCCGCAGGCTGCCCGTTCCGGCCCGACGCGGAACTGGAACGCGTACGCGAGGACCCGGAGATTCCCCGGGTACCGGTGAGCAATCCCCAACTCGGCGCGTTCGACGCGGTGTTGGTGACCCGGGCGGCCGACGCCCGCCAGGTCCTGTCCGACCCCCGGTACGAGGCCGGCTTCGCCTTCGACCGCACCGGCCCGCGCACCGTGATGAACCAGCCCGGGATCCTGCTCAACTACGACGGGGAGGAGCACGCCCGCTACCGGCGGATGCTCACCGGCGCGTTCACCGTCAAGCGGGTCAGGTCCCTCACGCCCGCCATCACGCGCATCATCGAGGCCCAGCTCGACCACCTGGAGCAGGCCGGCCGCGGCGCCGACCTGATCGAGGCGTTCGCAGGACCGGTCCCGCTGCTCGTCATCTGCGAACTGCTCGGTATCCCGCTGGAGGACCGCGACGACATCCAGCGCCGCAGCGCCACCGGCACCGATGTCGCCAACACCCTGGACGACCAACTGGAGAACTTCGCGGCCATGGCCGCCTACATGGGCGACCTGATCCGTCGGCAGCGCGAGCGGCCCGGTGACGACATCCTCGGCGACCTGATCCGCAAGCATGGTGGTGTGCTCAGCGACGACGAACTGATCGGCATGGGCAACAGCATCCTCGTCGCGGGCCACGAGACCGTGTCCAGCATGATCGGCATGAGTACCCTCGCGCTGCTGCGCGACCCCGAGCAACTGGCGGTCGTCCGCGACGACGAGAAGGCGGCGCCGGACGCCGTCGAGGAACTGCTGCGGCTGCTGTCCGTGGCGCCGCCGTTGGTGCGTCAGGCCGACACCGACCTGGACCTCGGCGGGCAGCCGGTCAAGGCGGGCGAGCGGGTCGTCCTGTCGACACTGGCCGCCAACCACGGAAAGGACCTGGTGCCCGACGGCCCCGACCGGCTCGACGTCCGGCGGGATCCGGTGGCGCATCTCGCGTTCGGTTACGGCGCCCACCAGTGCATCGGCCAGCAACTGGCGCGCCTGGAACTGCAGATCGCCCTCCCGGCCCTGCTGCGTCGCCTGCCCGGGCTCCGTCTCGACGTGGACTTCGAGGCCGTCGAATACCGGGAGGACGCCTTGGTGTTCGGTGTGAACAGGCTGCCGGTGACCTGGTAGCGGCTGCCGGGTGCAACGCAGCGGGTGGGCCCACCGATCGTTCCGGTGGGCCCACCCGCTGCTTCGGCCGGTATCAGGCCCGTACGCACTCCTGCGCGCTGCCCGCGGCGCTTCCCGCGGGCTCCCGGACGGCGGTCGGCGGACCGCCCCGGCGCAGGATCGCGTGCACCGTCGACACGGCCGGCACGGGCGAGACGCCCCGCCGCACCAGTTCGCCCCGGATGCGACGGGCGCCCCAACCGGGGTGTGCGTCGCGGATCCGCATGATGAGCTGCTCCGTCGAACGCGCGGTCCGCAGCGGGGAGTTCAGCGGGCGGCGCGAGCGCGGGGCGAGACCGTCCGGGCCCAGGGCGCGGAACCGGTCACGGTAGACGTAGAAGGTCTTGCGGGAGATTCCGTTGCGCCGACAGACCTCCGCGACGGACAGCCGGTCGCGTTCCGGTGCGAGGAGGATGTCGATCCACGGCTCGGACAAAGGGGATCACCTTCCATGACGGGCTGTCCTGACACACCACCGCTCACCTGGCGGACTGTTCGCCGCCGACCTGGGCGGCGGCCGGGGGGACCTCAGCGTCGTCCGGTCCTTCGGGGGGCGTGGGCGGGTGAGTGGCCTTCCCCGGGATGAAGAAGGCCGCAACGATCATGACGGCCAGCGCCGCGATGACGGCCACGTACGCGTGCTGGAATCCGGCGACGGGGCGGTCCACTCCGGCGTTCTGCATGAGCAGGGCCACCAGGGCGATACCGAGTGACGCCCCGAGCTGATTGAGCATGTACAGCACGGAACTGCCCTGTGGGACGAGTGCGGGCGGCAGCGTCCGGTAGACGGAGCCGATGACCGGCGCTCCGGCGGAACCCGTGCCGATACCGAGTGTGAACGCGGCCAGCAGCGGCCAGAACTGGCTGGTGTCGGCGTCGAACCGGGAGAACGCCAGCGAGCTGAGGAGCGCGATCACCGCGCCGGTCAGGGCGAGATTGCGCGAGCCCCAGCGGTCGGACAGCCGGCCCGCCAGCGGCATCACCAGCGCGGATCCGACGCCGAACGGGGCGAGCCGAAGACCGGCCTCGAACACGCCGGTGCCGCGGACCTGTTGGTAGTAGAGCGGGATCACGAAAATGCTGGCGAACGTGGCGATGCCCAGGATGGCCGCCGCGACGACACTCGCGGTGAAGCTGCCGCGCTTGAACAGCCGCAGGTCGATCAGCGGTGGTGTCTCGCGCTTGCGCAGTGCGTGCACCGCGTAGCCGGCCAGGAGCACGACGGCGGCGGCCAGCGGCAGCAGCACCTGCCAGGTGGTGAACGTGCCGCGGAGCGCGACCTCCGACAGGGCGAGTACGCCGACGGCGACACCCGGGCCGATGAGTGCGACCCCGACCACGTCGAGCTTGCCCACGGAGGCCTGCTCACCGGGGGAGTCGGCGGGCAGATTGCGGCGGGCGAGCAGGAACGCGACGATCACGATCGGCACGTTCACGAAGAACATCCAGCGCCACTCGAGGCCCTGGAGGATGACACCGCCGACGATCGGGCCGAGGACGGGGCCGGTCGAGCTGACGATGCCCATCACACCCATCACCCGGCCGATCCGGGTCGGCCCCGCGGCGCGCGCCAGCAGGGTGAGCATCAGCGGATCGAGGAGTCCGGCGCCGAAGCCCTGCAGGACACGGAAGGCGATGAGGCTCCCGATGTCCCAGGCGAGCCCCGAGGCGACGGAGCCGACCATGAACAGCACCAGTCCTGACAGCCACAGCTTCTTGCCGCCGACCTTGTCGACCGCCCAGGCCGTGACGGGGATCGTCACGGTCAGTGCCAGCAGATAGCCGGTGGAGACCCAGCCGGTCGTACTGATCGAGGCGTCGAACTTGGTGGACAGGGTGTCCACCGCGACGGCGGTCATGGAGCTGTCGAGGATGCCCATGATCCCGCCGATGAGGATCACACCGATCGTCCGGCGCAAGGCCGGATCGAGCTTGTCTTCCAGAGGGTTGGTCATGGCTCTCCTGATCTCCACTGACGCACGTCGGCACTCTCAAACTGAACCAGCGGGTTCAATCTATCAATCTCACGAGTAACGCAACAGGCGGGTCAGGGAATCTGTATCCACGGGTTCACTCGGAGAGGTCGACGGTTACCCTGGGGACATGGCATCCGCAGCGGCACCAGCAGCGAAGACGCCCCCGCGCGGGCGCATCGACAAACGGAACGCGATCCTCGCCGCGGCGTTCGACGTCTTCGCCACCCACGGCTACGCGCAGACACTGGTGCAGCAGATCGCCGAGGAAGCGGGCGTCGCCAAACCGACGGTCTACAACCACTTCACGGACAAGGAAGCCCTGTTCAGGGCCAGCCTCACGGCGGAGGCGGAGGCCGTGATGCAGAAGAACATCGACGTGCTCGACCGGCTCCGCTCGCCCGGCGACGACCTGCGCGCGGCGCTGTCCGAGGTCGCGCTCCGCCTCGCCCGCTCCTGTTGCGACAAGCGCTCACGCTCGCTGCGCTGGCTGACCTACGCGCAGGTGGCCCGGTTCCCCGACCTGATCGAGGTCGTCCAGGGCTGCACCTCGCTGCGGATCAGCGAGGCACTGGCGGACCGGCTGTCCCGCCTCACCGTCTCGGGCCGGCTGCGCCCCTGCGACCCCGAGCTCGCGGCCGAGCAGCTCCTCGCCCTGATCACCGGCCCGCTGGAGGTCCGCTCGCGGCTCGGCACCCGCAGGATCGGCCCCGCGGAACTGCGCGAGCTGGCCGACGCCGCGGTCGACACCTTCCTGCACGCCTACGGGGCCGAGCCCCCCGCGGCGGACTGACGCGCCCGCCGCGGCAGGGCAGCCTCATGCCGACGCGTCCTTGAGGAACGCCTCGGTCAACGCGTCGAGCCGTTGCGCGGCCGCCGGGTCGAAGTCCCCCGTGTGCACGTCGAGTTCGAGCCCCTCGACGAACGCGCTGAGCGGCTGCCGGGGCGGACGGTCGATGACGGCGGCGATCGGCTCCAGCGCCTGCGCGATCGGCTTCGCGGTGCGCTGCATGTCCTCGATGTGCCGGAGCGTCGCCTCGTCGTACTGGCCGGCGATGCTGGTCACGGTCGCGCCGGGATGCACGAGTACGTAGCGCAGCCCGGCGTCGGCGTACCGCCCGGCGGACGTCATCCCCAGCAGATCATTGAGCTTCCCGGCCTGCCCCAGCGCCGCACCCCCGTGATACCCGTCCCGGAACTCCAGGTCGTCCCACCGGATCACGTCCAGACCGGCGCCCGGCCCGGCCACATTGACGACGACAGGGTGCGCCGACCGGCCCAGCGAGCCGGCCAGTCCGTGCCCGAACAGATACCGGCTCAGGTAGAAGTGCGCGAACGTCTCCTCGATGCCCTCGGCCGTCTCCGCCCGGTCGGAACGGTAGTAGCGGGCGCAGAACACGAGTGTGTCGATGACCGGGAAGGCGCCGCGCAATTCGTCGATCACCCGCCGGTTGTCCGCGAGCAGCCCCAGATCGGCGCGGATGAAGTGCGCCCGGCCCGCGGCGCCGAGCCCACGGGCGTGAGCGAGAAACGCCTCGCCCTTCTCCCGCGCCCGCCCGATGACGACGACCGTGTCACCCTCCCCGAGCCGCCGCTCGGCAAGCGCCCGCCCGATCCCGTCCGTACCACCGGTGACGACGAGAACTCCGGGCCGTCGTAAGGCCGTCTGCTGCGAAGCGTAGGTCGGCTGACTCATGACTCTCCTCGGGCGACGGACATCGACTGGGGCGACGGTAGCCGGAGGTGGTGAGCGGGGGTACGACGTGTGTGCTCCGCGACACGCACACTTCATCTGGGCGAAGCACTTCTCCGAGGCCGGGGCCTTCGCTCGTTCCGGGTGCGCTCAGGCGGCGTCCGGCTGGGGCGCGATGGCCAGGCCCTGCTTGACCTGCCGGGTCAACTCGTCGGCGACGATCTCGGGCAGGCCCGTCTCGATGCCGTCGAGGGCCTGGGCCGCGACGGCGGAGGCGGAGACCTTCTGGTCGGCGGGGACCGCGGCGGCCATGTCGGTGTCCATGTACCCGACGTGCAGCGCGGAGACGGTGATGCCGCGCGGCGCCAGCTCCTCGCGGCTCGCGCCGCTCAGCGCCCAGGCGGCGGCCTTGGAGGCGGCGTAGGAGCCCAGGCCTGCCGGGTGGTACCAGGACAGGACGGACAGGACGTTGAGTACGGCGCCGCCGCCGTTGCCCTCGATGACCGGGGCGAAGGTGCGGGTCGCGGCGAGCGGGCCGAAGAAGTTGGTGTCCATCTCGCGGCGCACCTCGCCCAGGTCGCCGTCGATCAGCGTGGCGCCGGTGGAGATGCCCGCGTTGTTGATCAGCAGCGTCGCGTCGGAGGCGATGCGGGCGGCCTCCCGGATCGAGTCCTCGTCCGTGACGTCCAGGCGCAGCGGGGTGACACCCGGCAGGTCGATTGTCTCGGGGCGGCGGGCCGCCGCGTAGACCGTCGCGCCACGTTCCACGAGCTGCGCGGCGAGATGCCGACCGAGTCCCCGGTTGGCTCCGGTGACGACCGCGACCGCGTTCTTGAGCTCCATGTCTGATCCTGCTCCCGGTTGCGGCGGGCGCCGTCCGGCCGCCCGCGTCCATCCAATTTAGATTACGATGACAATCTAAACACTGGATTAGGATAGATGCCAGTCGACATCCAAACTGGTTTCGCGCAGGAGGTGGCCATGGGCCGGGTATCGCAGGCGCAGGCGGAGGAGAACCGCCGGCGGGTCGTGGACACCGCCTCCCGGCTCTTCAGGGAGCAGGGCACGCACGTCAGCGTCGCCGACCTGATGAAGGCGGCCGGCCTGACCCACGGTGCCTTCTACAAGCAGTTCGCTTCCAAGGAGGCACTCGTCGACGAGGCCACCGCCCACGCGATCGACGAGCTCGCCCAGCGGTACGCGGCCGGGCCCGAACAGGACGACGGGCAGGGCGCCGGTCGGCACGCCGGGCAGCGCGACACCGCTCGGCGCACGCTGATCGACACCTATCTCTCCGTCGAACACCGCGACAACGCGGCGGGCGGCTGCCCGATCGCCGCGCTCGCCACCGACATCGCCCGCACCCCCGACGACCAGGAGGCCCGCCGTGTCTATGCCGAGGGGGTGGCCGACTTCGCCGACTTCCTCGGCGATGACGACCGGGACGGCCTCGCCCGCCTGAGCACCCTGTTCGGCGCGCTCGTCCTGGCCCGCGCCACCAAGGGCTCCCCGCTCTCCGAACGGATCCTGGCCGCCGCTCATGACGCCCTGACGGAAACCGACTGACCTGGGGTGCCGGTCAGGACGGACCGGTGCCCACCGGTCGGGGTAGCGGCCGACGCCCGCTCCGTTACGCAGCCGGCTCGGGTGTCGCGATCTGTGCCGCCAGGCTCTCGCGCAGCGCGGTGAGCCGGGCGATCTCGGCGTCGATTGCGGCGATCCGCTGGTCCACGACCCCCTGTGCGGCGCCGGGCTCGGGCGCGGAGCAGCGGCGGTCGGGCTCGGCGATCAGCAGGTCGATACGGTCGGCACACGCCCGGACGTCCGCTACGGTCAGGCCGAGCGAGAGCAGCCGGCGCACCACGCGGATGCGGGCCAAGTCCCGTTCCGTGTACGCCCGTTGGTCCGACGCCGTGCGCCGAGGTGGTGGCAGGAGCCCCCGCTCCTCGTAGAAGCGCAGGGCACGCGGTGTGGTGCCGGCGGCTGCCGCCGCGTCGCCGATCCGCATCCTGGCCACCCTCTTCGCGTCGTGTCGGTCAGACTTCCACCACCAGGGTGCCGAAGTGCCGCCCCTGCTGTAGCTCTTGCAACGCCGAAGGGGCGCGTTCCATGCCCGGCAGCACCGTGTGCGGGAAGGCGATCTGCCCGGCCCGCAGCCAGTCGGCGAACCGCTCGCGCCACTCCTCCTCCACTCCGGGATGGTCCACGGTCTGATAGCCGAGCAGCGACACCGAGCGCTTGATCAGGGCGAACGTGTCGATCACGGTCGGCGAACTCCCGCCCGGCAGCGCCGGATCAAACTGTCCGGACAGGGCGCCGACCACGGCGACCCGTGCGCCTTGGCGCGTCAACTCCAGGGCGGTGGTGAGTTGTTCGCCGCCCACGTTGTCGACGATCACGTCGTAGCCGTCAGGGGCGGCCTCGGCGAGTGAACCCGACCCGTCGTCGCCGGGCACCACCACGGCGTCGTACCCGAGTTCCTGCCGCAGCCGCGCGGCCTTGCCCGGGCTGCGGGTGGTGCCGACGACCCGCGCGGCGCCGAGCAGCCGCGCGATCTGCCCGGCGAGCGAGCCGACCCCGCCGGCCGCACCGGTCACCAACACCGTCTCGCCGGGCCGCAGTTCGGCCAGCCGGGTCAGCGCCCCATACGCGGCCGACGCCGTGGACAGCAGCGCCACCGGGTCCGGGTGCCCGTCCGGCACGGCATGCACGGCACCCGCGCCGACCACCGCGTACTCCCGCCACCCCTGCATGTGTGTCACCAAGGCGCCGGGCCGTACGTCGGCGACATCCGGCCCCGTCGCCACCACTTCACCCAGCGCCGGTCCGAACAGGGTCTCGCCCGGCTTCAGCGGCGGGAACGGGAAGTCCTTCGCCCCGGCGGAGACCAGGGTGCGCAGACCCGGGAAGACCAGGAAGTGCCGGTTGCGGACGAGGAGTTGGCCGGACGTGAGGCGTGGGACGGGGGCCTCGGTGACCGTGAAGTGTTCCGGTCCTGGCAGACCGGCGGGGACGGCGGCCAGTCGAATTTCGCGGCCGGTGGACGGTGCGGGCATGGGTACCTCCGGGAGCCGAAGCTGCTGGGCAGACCCGGACGCTAACTCTTGACGTGCGGGTGAGGGGCAAGCCGGGGCGGACACCGCCAACCTCTCGGGCACCGCTGAGAGGGGTTCGCCGGGGAGGTGTTTCAGTCTCATGAACTCCGGGCGCTATCCCTGTCCAGGGCGCGTGACCCGCTGATCAACTGTGGCGCATGTCCGAGATATCCCGCCGTGCCTTCGGTGGTCTCGTCGGCGGTGGCGCGGTGACCGCGGTCGCCGGCACGACCACCGCCACAGCCGCGACCACAGATGGCCAGGCCGCCCCCGCCGAGCGCCCGTTCAAGGCCCGCCCCGCCACTCCTGGCAAGCGCCCCAACTTCCTCGTCATCCTTGGTGACGACCTCGGCTGGGCCGACCTGTCCTCGTACGGCGCTCCGCACATCAAGACCCCCAACCTGGACCGGCTGGCCCGGCAGGGAGTCCGGTTCACGGATGCCTACTCGGGCTCCGCGACCTGCTCGCCGACCCGGTTCAGCTGGTACACCGGGCGGTATCCGGGCCGTACGCCCGGCGGCCTTGCCGAGCCGGTCGGCGACAAGACACAGGGTCTTGACCCCCAACACCCCACCCTGGCGTCCCTGTTGAAGAAGGCGGGCTACGCCACCGCGCTGATCGGCAAGTGGCACTGCGGCTGGCTGCCGGACTACAGCCCCACCAAGTCGGGGTGGGACGAGTTCTTCGGCAACTTCGGTGGTGTCCTGGAGTACTACTCCAAGCTCGGCCAGCTCGGCGACTACGACCTCTACGAGGGCGACGCCGAGTACAAGGACCTGCGCTACTACACGACCGTGGTGACCGAGCGGGCCGTCGACTACGTGAGCCGCGATCACGACACACCCTGGCTGCTCAACCTCAACTTCACCACCCCGCACTGGCCGTGGCTCGCGGAGGGCGACGAGGAGACCGGCGCGGAGATCGAGGCGAAGATCCGGTCCGCGAAGAACCAGGCGGAACTCATCTCTGCGTTGAACCACTTCGACGGTGGCTCCGTCGCCAAGTACACGCAGATGGTCGAGAGCCTCGATGCCGCCGTCGGCGAGGTGCTCACGGCGCTGCGCCGGTCCGGGCAGGAGGAGAACACCGTCGTCGTCTTCGCCAGCGACAACGGCGGGGAGCGCTGGTCGTACCAGTGGCCGCTCAGCGGTGAGAAGTCCCAACTCCTGGAGGGCGGGATCCGGGTGCCGACCATCGTGCGCTGGCCCTCCCGCATCGACGGCCGGCAGGTCAGCCACGAGCCGAACTTCTCACCCGACTGGACGGCGACCCTGCTGGAGCTCGGTGGCGCCCGCCCCGACCCGGACCACCCCCTGGACGGCGCGAGCCTGGCCGGCTACCTGCTGCGTGGCGAGGAACTGCCCGAACGGGACCTGTTCTGGCGGGTCCGGGGCAACCGGGCGCTCAGGCGCGGCGACTGGAAGTACCACCAGGACGCGAACGGAAAGGACCACCTCTACAACCTCGCCGCCGACCAGCGCGAACAGGCCGATCGCGCCCCGGACGAGCCGGAGCTGCTCGGCCGGCTGAAGGCGTCGTGGGAGGGGATCGACAAGGGCCTGCTGGATTACCCGGGCTAAAGGCCGAGGCTGGCCGGTCACCTGCGTCCGCCCACCCCCAAGGCCGGCAGCACCGTCTCCGCCACCCGGTAGGCCTCTTCCAGGAGCGGGTTTCCGGAGAGGATGAAGGTGTCGACGCCCAGGTCCCTGAACTCCTGTAGTCGTTCGATGACTTGGGCCGTCGAGCCGACGACCGCCGTGCCGGGCCCCGGGCGGAACAGGCTCATGCCCGGCCACAGGTTCGGGTGGGTCTCCAGCTCACGGGCCCGGGCGGGGACGCGGCCACCGTGCTGGCGGAACTGGCGCTGCCAGCCGGTGCCGTCCTCGCCCTCCTTGGCGCCGAGTTGGCGTGCGTACGTCGCCTCGCTCGTCACGTCGAGGAGGCGGTCGGCGGCGGCCCACGCCTCGTCCTCCGTGTCGCGGACGATGAGGTGCACTCGCAGGCCGACGCGGAGGGTCCGGCCGTACGCGGCGGCGCGGGCGCGGACCCGGTCGAGCTTCTCCTTGAGCAGGTGCGGGGGCTCGGCCCAGGTGAGGTAGACGTCGACATGCTCGGCCGCCATCTCGATGCCCGGCTCCGACGATCCGCCGAACCACAACGGGACGTGCGGGGACTGCACCGGCTTGAGGTCGCGGAAGGAGGCGCCCGCGTCTCTGAGGTCGTAGAAGCGGCCCTTGTGGTCGAAGACCTCGCCGGCCGTGAGGCGTTTGACGATCGACCAGTACTCGGCGCTGAGCTCGTACCGTTCGTCGTGCTCGACGTGAAGTCCGTACTCCCGCAGCGACTTGGTGGAGCCGTTGACCACGTTGAAGCGCAGGCGGCCGCCGAAGAGGGTGTCGAAGCTGAGGGCCATCTTCGCCAGCAGGGTCGGCGAGATCAGGCCCGGGTGGACCGCGAGCAGCGGCTGGAAGGCAGGGCCTGTCGAGGCGGCCAGGGCGCTGCCGAGCGGCCACACGTCGTAGAGGTCGGTGGCGAGCAAAGCTCCGCTGTAGCCGAGGCGTTCGACGGTTCCCGCGAGCTGCTGGAGGTAGCCCAGGTCGACCGGGCGGCGGCCCTCCGGCTCCCAGGGGTAGGCACCTTCGCGCGGGATGATGTACCAGAGGACTTCGGGTGCGTCGTTGTTCGTCACGGCCGGTGCTCCCCGGCGACGGCGACGGCGACGGCGTCCGCGACCGTCACGGCCCGCTCGATGAACCCCGCGCGCACGAAGATGTCCGCCGCTTCCTGCTGTTCGGCGAGGAACACCTCCGTGACATCCTCGATGTGCCAGGGCAGCGCCCTCAGCGCGGTCTCCCAGTCGTCGACGTCGCCGCCTTGGTGTTCGGCGGCGATCGCGGCGGCTTCGCGGGGATGTGCGGCGGCCCAGTCGTCCGCCCGTTGCAGGGCGCGAACGAGCGCGGCCACGATCTCGGGCCGCTGCTCGGCAAGATCGCGGCGGGCGAAGAAGACGGACCGGTCCGTGATGACGTCGGCGGTGCGCAGCAGGACGCGGACGCCTCCGGTGCGCAGCGCGGCGACGAGGTGCGGGCCCTGTGCCACCCAGGCGTCGATCTCTCCTGCGCGCAGCCGCTGTTCACTGTCCTCGGCGGACCGCTCGGCCGTGATGTCGGTGGCGTAGGAGAGCCCGGCCGCGTCGAGGGCCTTGGCCACCAGGTGGGTCTGCCAGGAGCCGATCGCGAGGTGCACGGTGGCGCCCTTGAGGTCGGCGGCGGTCTCGTGCGGGCTGTCCGCCAGGACGAGCAGCGCGCCGTGGTCCGGGCGCGGCGAGGAGACGGCGGTGTAGACGATGTCGTGACCGGCGGCCTGGGCGGTGATGGGCGGGGTGGAGCCGGTGCCGCCGAAGTCGATGACACCGTCGGTCAGGAGCTCTCCGGTGCGTACGCCGTTGGTGTACGGGTGGAAGGCGGCGCTCTCGCCGAGCGCCGCCAGTTCTTCCTGGGCGTAGTCGAGGCGGGAGAGGTAGTAGAGCGTCGGATTGCTGTTGTGAACACCGATGGTGACGGTCATTCAGTGGGCTCCTGTCGGGAGGGGTGTGCGGGTGGTGGGGTGGACGCCGAGGTCGGCGAGGAGGCGGCGGCGCAGCCCGGCGAAGGCGGGGTCACCGGGGTCGCGGGGGCGTTCGACGGTGACGTCCTCGTCGGTGACGAGCCGCCCGTCGCGCAGGACACAGACCCGGTCGGCGAGGCGGATGGCCTCGTCCACGTCGTGGGTGACCAGGAGGACGGCGGGCCGGTGGATCCGGCACAGGTCGCCGACGAGGTCCTGCATCTTGAGGCGGGTGAGCGCGTCGAGGGCGGCGAACGGCTCGTCCAGGAGCAGGAGTTCGGGTTCGCGGACCAGGGCGCGGGCCAGTGCCACCCGCTGGGCCTCGCCGCCGGAGAGGGTGCCGGGCCAGGCGTCGGTGTGCCGGTCGAGGCCGACCTCGGTGAGCGCGGTGCGGGCCCGCTCCTGGGTGGCGCGGCCGCGGGGCAGGGCGACGGCGACGTTCGCGAGCACCTTCTTGAACGGGACGAGGCGTGGTTCCTGGAACACGACGGTGCGGGCCCGCGGCACCAGCACCTCGCCGTCGTCGGCCCCGTCGAGCGCGCCGAGGATCCGCAGCAGGGTCGTCTTACCGCTGCCGCTCGCGCCGAGCAGGGCCACGAACTCGCCGCGCCGGACGGTGAGTTCGATGCCGTCGAGGACCGCCCGGTCGCCGAAGACGCGGCGCAGGCCGTGGATGTGGACGGCGGTGTCGCCGGTGGGGCCGGTCATCGCGCCGCCCCCTGCGCCGCCCCGCGCCAGGGCATCAGGAGGTGTTCCAGCAGGCGTACGGCGGCGTCGGCGGTGAGGCCGAGCAGGCCGTAGACCACGATGCAGACCGCGAGGATGTCGGTGCGGGCGTAGCTCTGGGCCTGGGCCATCAGATAGCCGATGCCGGCCGTGGCGTTGATCTCCTCGGCGGCGATCAGGGCGATCACGCTGAGCGTCATCGACAGGCGCAGGCCCGACAGGAGCGAGGGCAGCGCGCCGGGCAGCACGACCTCACGGACGATGGCGATGCGGCTCATACCGAAGCTGCGCATGGCCTCGACGAGCTTGCGGTCGGCGTTGCGCACACCTCCGTAGGTGGCGACGTACATGGGGAAGGTGGTGGCGACGGCGATCAGCAGGATCTTGGCGGCCTCGTTGATGCCGAACCAGACCATGAACAGGGGCACCAGGGCGAGGAACGGGATGGTGCGCAGGGTCTGGATGGAGGAGTCGAGGAGTTCGTCGCCGAGACGGGTGAAGCCGGTGACGACGCCGAGGGTCAGTCCGGCCGTGAGCCCGATGACCAGGCCGAGGCCGGAGCGGGTGAGGGAGGTGGCCAGCGCGTCGGGGAGCTGGCCGTTGCCCCACAACTCGCCGACGGCGGAGACGACTTGAGCCGGGGAGGCCAGGACGTCCTTGGTGAGGACGCCGGTCGCGGACGCGATCCACCACACGGCGAGCAGGCCGAGCGGTCCGAGGGCCCGTACGATCGCGGCGTGGCCGCGGCGGCGGGGGCTGACGCGAGGCGGGCGGGGCGCCACCAGCGTGGTGCTCGGTGTCGTCATGACAGCTTCTCCACGTCCAGGACGTGGGCCGCGACGTCCACGGTCGTCTTGGTGACCTTCTGCTCGGCGTAGAACCGGGCGACGCCCTCGAACCGCTTGATGTCGGCCGGTGTGACGGGTTCGACCGTGCCGGCCTGCCGGGTGATGGCGATCTGGGCGCTCTTCGCGGCGCCGGTCAGTGCCTGCGGTCCGGCGTCGGTGTTCACGTTGAGGTAGGCGGCCGGGTCCCGCTTCTGCTTCGCGCCGGAGGTGTGCAGGTAGTCGTAGAGGGCGCGGACGACCTCGGGGTGCTGGTCGGCGAAGGCGGTGCGGACGGCGTTGAGGCTGTAGTTGTCCGATCCGATCTGCTTGCCGGTGGCGATGAACGTGGCCTTGCCGGTGCCGAGTTCGGCGACCGAGTTGGCGGCCCAGGCGGCCCAGGCGTCGACCTTGCCGCTGTTGAAGACGGCCGCGGTCTGGTCGGGCTTGAGATAGACCCGCTGCACCTTGGATGCGGGGATGTCGTGCTCGGCGAGCGCCTTGAGGAGGAGGTACTCGCCGGTCCCGCCCTGGTTGACGGCGACCTTCTTGCCGACCAGGTCCTCGATGGAGCCGATGCCGGAGCCCTTCTTGGCGAGGATGCCCTCGCCGGCGCCGTCGGGTGCGGTCGCCGAGAAGAACTCGAAGCCGGGCGTCTGGGTGAGCGAGGTGATGCCCGAGGTGATCGAGCCGGTGGCGATGTCGAGCTGGTTCGCGTTCATGGCCTGCGCGGCGGGCGCGAACGGGCCCGCGCTGCCGGTCCACTCGACCTTGGCGTGCACCTTGGCGAGGGCCTTGTCGAGGCTGCCGTCCTTCTTGCCCACCGCGAGGACGCCGGAGTTGCCGGGGTCGGGGATGCGGACGGTGACCTGCTTGCCCGCTGCCTTCCCGGCGTCGGCCTCCGAAGTGCCGCACCCCGAGGCGAGGGCGGTGAGTGCGGCGGCTCCAGCGAGGGCGGCGACGGATTTCGGTATGCGCATGGCGGGGGTCCTCACGGGCGTTCAGGGATGGGATGGAGCTGCCGGGCGCGGCGCAGCGGCTCGGGGTCGGACCACTGGCGTACGTCGACGGCGGCGGGCAGGAAGCCGTGCGCGCGCAGCCGCTCTTCCTGCACGGCGAGCAGGCCGAGGCGGTCCGCGGACAGGTCCGGGTGCAGGGAGCGGTGGGTGCCGTGCCGGTAGGCCCCGGTGACACCTTCGGCGCCGGCCCCGGTCTCGGCGCCGAGGATGCGGGCCACGTCGGCGGGGTGTCCCGCGGCCCAGTCGGCGGCGCGCAGCAGCACGGCGAGGAACCGGTCGACGAGGTCCGGGTGGTCGTCGAGGAGCTGCTGGTGCACGGTGATGGGGCGCGGGGTGCCGTTGTTGACGCGGTGGCCGCGGTCGGGCAGCTCGTCGAGTTCCACGGCGACGCGGGCACCGGCACGGCGGGCCGCCTCGACGGCGAGGGCTCCCTTCACGTAGACGGCATCGACGTCACCGTGCCGCAGGGCGTCGAGTTCGGCGCCCCACTGCCCGTGGTAGCCGTCGCCGGAGATGTCGACGAGGCGGACGTCGTCGAGCGTGAGTCCTGCGGAGGCGAGGACACCCTCGAAGCCGCGCAGGGCCATGGCACGCCAGAAGTCGATCGCGATGGTGTGCCGGGGCGCGGCCACCCGCAGACCGCGCAGGTCCTCGGCCCCGTGCACCGTGCTGTCGGGCCGCACGAGGATCGCCTGGCGTTCCTCGATCCAGGTCAGCCCGATCAGCCGGGTCCGCTCACCGCGCGCCCGGGCCCACAGGGCGGGCACGTTGCCGCCCTCGCGGAACAGGCCGGGCAGGGCGTGCGTGTAGTGCGTCTGCCGGTCGACATCGGGCGCCGCGTCCTGCAAGGACCGTACGGCGATGCCGTCGGCGGCGAACTCCTCGGCCAGCCACTGCCGGTCGGCGGCGATGCCGGTGGCCGTGGGAACCGGACAGCGGGTGAACCAGAGGGTGTCGGGGGCGGCGCGGGTCAGGGTGTGCGCAGGCATGGCGGGTCCCGGATTCAGGAGGCAGTGAGGGGGCGCGGGGGCGCGCGGGCAGGCCGAGAGGGGCCTGTCGGGGTGCGCGAGGTCGTACGGGTGTGAGGCGCGGCGGCGGAACGCGTCAGACGCGGGTGCGGGCGCCGGCGCGGCGACAGGCGGCGCTGGTCACGCGGACCAGGTCGATGTGGCGGCGCAGCGTGAACGCGGCCATGACCGGGAGGGCGGCGGGCGCGACGCGGTCGGTGCGACGGTGCATGGCGCGGCTCCCTTCCCCGGTACGGGCACGGTGTGTGCTGTGGCCGCAGCGTGGCACGCCTTCCGACGGCACGGCAAGCGGCTTCCCATCATGTGGGAACGGGTGTGAACGCAGCATTGCAGAGGGCCATTTCAGGTGCCGCGTGCCTGCCGTAATGTGAGAGACCTCGTGCCACCCACCCTTGAGGACCGCCGTGCCCGACCCCACTTCCGGTGTCCACCGCCCGGCCGCCGTCGACGTCCCTTCTCCGGCGCGCGCACCGGCCGGCGCACAGGCGGTGCGCCGCGCGCTCGACCTCCTGCACTGTTTCCACGACAACGGACCCGACCTCAGCGCGTCGGACCTGGCGCGGCGTCTGGAGCTTCCGGTGTCCACAGCGCACCGGTTGGCCCGCACGCTTCTGACCGCCGGCTTCCTGGAGCAGGACTTCCGCACCTCCCGCTACCGGCTGGGCCCTTCGGTCACCGAGCTGGGCCGCCTCTCCTACCATCAGCGCGGCCTGCACCTGGCGGCACCTGAACTCGCCGACCTGGCCGAACGCACCGGTGCGACCGCCGACTTGGCCCTGCGCAGCGGCCCGTACGCGGTGATCGTCGCGGGCGGTTCGGTCACGCCGAAGGTGGGTCTGCGCCGCCCGTTGCACTCGACGGCGCTCGGCAAGGTGCTCCTCGCCTGGCCCCGCCCCGGCGACGCCGCCCTCGACGCACTGCCGCCACTGCATGCCTTCACCGAGCGCACCATCGTCGAACGGGACGCCCTGAGGGCGGAGTTGGCGCGGGTCCGTGAGGACGGCCATGCCCTCAACGACGGCGAGTCGGCACACGGCGTGCGCACCCTCGCGGTACCGGTCCTCGACCGGGCCGGCCACGCACGATTCGCGCTGGCGGTGCGGGCGACCCCGGAACTGATCACCACGGCAGCCCTGCCATGGTTCCTGGAAAGGGCCCGCGCATGTGCGCGGGCCCTTGAGGTGCTCCTGCTGGCGCCGGGCGAGAGGCGCGAGGAGGAAGCCGACGCGAGGGAAGGTGTCAGTCCCGCGAGTTGCCGAACAGGACCCGGTAGCCGATGAGGAGAACGAGCGAGCCGCCGATCGCGGCGCCCCAGGTGGGCAGGTCGAAGAACTCCCTTGCGACGGGGCGGTCGAGGAAGCGGGCCGACAGCCAGCCGCCCACGAACGCGCCCGCGACGCCGATGAGTGTGGTGCCGATGAGGCCGCCCGGATCGCGGCCGGGGAGCAGGAGCTTGGCGATGGCTCCGGCTATGAGGCCCAGGATGATCCAGCTGATGATGCCCATGTCTCGGTCGATCTCCGTTCGTGTTCGTACATTGCTTTATTGCGCAACTCTATAGTTGTGCAAGGGGATGCCTGTACGGCCGGGCCCGAGTCCGCCCCTCACGGGCTTGCGCAGTCGAACCCGTAGCGCAGCGGCTCGTCCTGTACGCGCAGGCGCAGTCCGTTGGCCGGCCCGCCCTCAAGGATTGCGAGCTCCTGGCCGTGGGTGTTCGCAGTCGCTGTTTTCGGCATGACACATCCCCTGAACTCTCGTGGTGCGGGCGTGACTTCGGTCAGGTGGCATCGGGATCGAAGGCGGCGGGCCGGGTGTCCCCGGGGGACGTCGTGGGCTTCGCCAGGCTGACGGCACCTTGAAGGGAGTCGGCGGCATCGGTCAGTTCGCGCCGCGGGTCGAGCGCTTCCTGGATCGCGTCGAGCTCCCGGCCGAGGCCGGTATCGCCACTCAGCACGTGCTTGCGCACGAACGCCTTCGGGTGCAGGTCCCGCACGTCGAAGTCCTGGAATTCCGGGCCGAGATCGGAGCGGATCTCCTGCTGGGCACTGTCGGAGAGCTCCCGGATCTTCTGTACGGTGCGGGCCGCGTTCTGCAGGAACTCCGGCAGTTTGTCCGGCCCGAACAGGAGCACACCGATCACGGCGATGGTGACCAGCTCCAGTGGGCCCACGTCCGAGAACATCCGGCACTCCTTGCCTGGCGGCGGCGCGGCGCTGCGCCGCATGTGACCGACACTTTAACTATTGCGCAAGCAATAGAACCATTGTCGCTGCGGCAGTGTGCCCCCGGGTGGCAGGAGTGGGCGTTTCCTGGGCAGGGGTGGCAATGTCTCGCTCAGCCCGACTCCCGCTCCTCCGCCACGCTGAGCTCCGCGGTGAACTGTGCGCCGGCGAGCAGGGCCAGGTTGGACAACCACAGCCAGACGAGGAAGACCACGGCGCCCGCCAGCGAGCCGTAGAGCCTGCTGTAGGTGCTCAACTCCGCGGTGTAGAAAGCGAATCCGGCGGAGGCGCACAGCCACAGGAAGGCCGCCAGGGCGCCGCCGGGGATGCTGTGGGCGCGGACGCGGGCCTGCGCGGGGCCGGTGCGGAAGACGATGACGACGAGCAGAGCGACCACGCACAGCAGCATCGGCCAGCGCAACAGGCTCCAGGCCCACGCGGCGACGGTGCCGAGGCCGAGGTAGCGGCCCAGTGTCTCGGCGACCGGACCGGTCATCAGCAGCACCAGGGCGCTGAGGACGAGGATGCCGAGCAGGGCGAGCGCCGTGATCAGGATGCGGTGGGCCTTGTGCCAGGTCGAGCGGCGGTCCGCGACCCGGTGCATCCGGTGGACCGCACGACGGAACACCGCGAGGTAACTGGAGGCCGACCACAGCGCGCTGACCGCGCCGACGCACAACAGGGTCCAGGCGGCCGTGCCGTGGTGCAGCGCCCGGGACAACACGTCGTGGAGCTGGGTGCCGGACTGGCCGGGTGCGTAATCGCTGACGTGGGCGATGAATTGCTCGGCCGTCTGCGGGCTGATGAGGCTGAACGCCAGGGAGATGACCAGCAGGGAGGGCAGGACGGACAGGATCGCGTAGTACGTGAGCGCGGCCGCGGAGTCCGACATGTCGTCGCGCCACATCGACACCGGGGTGCGGCGCAGCGCGGCCCGCCAGGCCGACACGGGACCGTCGCCGCCCGACGGGAGGGGGCGTGGGCCGCGCTCGCGCGACGTCCCGTCGAGGGCGTGCGGGTCAGCGGACATGCGGCCTGCGGTGCGAGCGTGCGGAGAATCGGATGTGCATGTGGAAACGGTACGGGTCGAGCGCGTCCCCTGTGTCCGAGGCGATCCTGGTGAGTGGGGGGAGGACGGTGGAGGGTGTGGTGTCGTGGTGAAGACGCACCCGCAGCACGGCGTCGAGCCGATCTGTCCGTGTCCCGCCCCGTACCCGGGACCGGCAGTGGGCGACACCGTCGACGTCCTCCACGAGAGCGGCCAGCGTGTCCTCCAGGGCGCGGGTGCGCAGATGACTTCGTGAAGTGGGCAGGGCCACCAGTCGTCGGCTTCCGGTGCGCAGTTGCCGCGCACCCCACCAGGCGAGCAGGACCGTGGCGGCGGCCGCGGCGGCCATGACGGTGGGCGTCCACCACTCCTGGCCGCGCAACGAGGCCAGGCGCTCTGCGGGGACGAGCGGGGTGTGGGCGCCGAGGGCGGACCACCGTTCGGGGACGGTGGACCGCCATGACGTGCGTCCCGAGCAGAGCCAGCCGCCCACCGCCACGGCGACCAGGCCGCACAGGGCCAGCGCGATCCGGTTCAGGAGCGTACGGCTACGGGGCATCGGTGGCACGGCCCTTCTGGTGGTGTGATTCTTGGACCTTGACGCGCAGTCCCGGCGGGCGTCGCAGGCAGCAGCCGTCGAGGACGCCGTGTGCCGCGGCCAGGATGTCGCGTCGCGCGATCGCCCTGTCCCCGAAGGCCAGTTGGGCACGGACGACGACACGGCGCCGACGCACCCGGACACGTACGGCCCCCACCCCCGGGACGTCTCCCACGGCGTCACGCACCACAAGCGCGATCGCCGTGCGGTCCATGGCCACCCGCAGGTGTGCGGCGGGGGAGGTCATGGTGAGCAGGCCGCGGCGCCCGGGGCTGAGGGCCAGGGCGATCATCAGGATTCCGACGAGAGCGAGCGCGCCGGCGGCGATGCCGACGAAGGGAGCGTCCGGGCCGTGCCGCTCCAGCCAGTGGACCGTGTCGGCGCGCCAGGAAGCGGCAGGACGGTGTGCCAGATGCACCCTGATCATGTCGACCGCCAGTGCGCCGCAGGCGGTGGCGGCCGCCAGAGCGAGCAGCGCCGTCGGCAGCCTGCGCGGCGACCACCAGCGCAAGGGTGTGCGTGAGCCGGAGTCCTCGGAGTCGCGGTGCGTGGCATCCGGGTCGTCGGCCGCCGTGGTCGTCGCGAGACCCGTCGCGGGCTCCGCCGCGGTCCTTGTGGCCGGTACAGGAAGGAGCCCGGTGACATGAACCTGTGCCGTGCTGACGTGAAGACCCGTCAACTCCTGGGTCCGGCTGGTGACATGATCCTGAATCAGGCGGGCCGCCTCGGGCAGCGGCGCAGGGAACGGCAACGCCACCTTCACCCCGACGTCCGCCCGGCGTCCCCGCACACTCGCGGAACCCGCCCCGGTGCGGACGGAGGCCGACGCGACCTCGCCGGCCGCACGCCCGGCGATCTTGCGGACGGCCCTGTCCGAGACGGCCGTCTTGCCCCGCTCGGCGGCCCCGGTCATCGCCGGCCCCGTTCCCAGCCGTCGCGCAGGTCCTGGACACGCCCACCGGCGTCGAACCAGTGCCCCGCCGCTCCGCCCAGAGCGCCGAGGGCAGCCACGAGCAGGAACGCCCCGAAGCCCCCGAAAAACCCAGCAAACGCCAACGCCATCCCGGCGACCATCCCCGTCATCGCTCTGGTCACTGCCACCAGCTGCCACCTCACCCCTTCTCGGCCGAAGCCCCCGGGCCCCGGCCGCCTCCGTCGGCCCGTACGTACGACCAGCCCGTCACTCCACGCGGTTCTCCGCGGCGGGTGCCTCGTCGTCCTCGGGCAGGTGGACGTCGTTGATCGTGACGTTGACCTCCACCACCTCCAGACCGGTGGTGCGCTCCACCGCGGAGATCACGTTCTCGCGCACATCGCGGGCCAGGTCTGCGATCGGGACCCCGTACTCGACCACCAGGTCGACGTCGATGGCCGTCTGCCGCTCGCCCACCTCGACCTTCACACCCCGTCCGACGTTCGGCCGTCCGCCCGGCACCCGGTCGCGCACGGCGCCGATGGTGCGCGAGAGACCGCCGCCCATGTCGTGGACACCGGGGATCTCCCGTGCCGCGAGACCGGCGATCTTCACCACGACGACATCGGCGATGGACGTCCTGCCGCGATCGGCGGCCGGCTGATCGGCTCCCGTCGCGCCACCGAACAGCTCCGTCGTCTGCGGCGGCCGGCCGGCCCGCTCCAGCGGCACGTTCTTGGCGGCCGGTGCGCTCTGCGTGTCCGTGCTCATGGCGTGTCCTTCTTCCTGCGGTCGGTCAGATGCTCTTACGTGGATAGACCCGGCCCGGACGCATCTGTGACGCGCCCATAGGAAGAACTTTTTCGGGCTCTGTGGCAGTGGACTTCGAAATGCTCGAAATGCTGCGTCACAGATGCGGCGCAGGTGTGTCCAACGGTCAGGAAGACACGAGAGGAGCCACTCAGTGGCGGGTGCCCGCAGAGATACCGGACCGCCGGAGGGCGAGAGCGCGACCGATGACGCGCTCCTCGCGGTCCGGGCCGCGGAAGGGGACGAGGACGCCTTCGCGGTCCTCGTCCAGCGGCATGCTCCCGCGCTGTTGCGGCTGGCCACACGGCTGCTCGGCACGCGCACTGAGGCAGAGGACGCCGTGCAGGACGCCTTCGTCAGTGCGTGGCGGCGGCTCCCCGAGTTCCACGGCTCGGCGTCGTTCGGCACCTGGACGTACCGCATCGTCACCAATCGTTGCCTGAACATCCTGCGGTCCCGCAGGCCGGTCGTGCCGCTGGAGACGGCGGCGGAGGTGCCCGCGCCCGAGCACACGGTCTCACCGGCCAGGATCACCGAGGCCCGCGACGCCGTGCGCGAACTGGGCGCCGCCCTCGACCAACTGTCGGCCGAACAGCGCGCGTGCTGGGTGTTGCGCGAACTGGACGGCCGGCCCTACGACTTCATTGCGGACGCGGTCGGAATCAGCCAGGAGGCTGTCCGCGCCCGTGTCTTCCGTGCACGACGCTGCCTGACTCAAGCACTGGGGGCCTGGCGATGACCGCTCACACCGACCCGCCCAACACACACTCCGAGGGCGCCGACGACGAGCAACTGCCCTGCGGCCGCCTGCTGTCCCAGGTGTGGAGTGCGTGGGAGGAGCAGGCGGACGACCCGCACCTGCACGCTTGCCCGCACTGCCGGAGCGCCGTCGAGGATCTCACCCAGCTGGAGTCCGCGGTACGCGACCTGCGCGGGGAACCCCTGGACGACACCGTCCATGGCGACACGGCCGCGTTGACCCGCCGCGTCATGGACGTCGTACGACTCGAACTGCGTCCCGGCCGCCCGCTGCCCCTGGGGGAGCCCGACGAGGACCTGTGGGTGATGGAGGCGGTCGCCGCACGGACCCTGCGCGCGGCCGCGGAGACCGTGCCCGGTGTGCGGGCCGGTTCCTGCCGCCTTCGGCCCCTGCCCGGGCAGGGCGCACCGGATCGGGTCGAGGTCGGACTCGAGGTCCACGCACCGTTCGACGCCTCCCTGCCCGACCTCGCGGAGGATGTCCGTACGCGGGTGTGGCACGCGGCGGACCGCGACCTCGGCATGCCCGTCGGGGCCGTGGACATCCGTGTCACCGACCTCATCGACAGCACGACCGATGGCCAGGAAGGCCGAGCCCGATGACCAGGACCAGCATCCCCGACCAGCTCACCGACGCCATCGCCCGCGCCGTGGCCGATGTGCCCGGTGTGGCCTTCCTCAAGCCCGACCTCGCCGGGCGCCTGCGCTCCGCGCTCGCCCACCCGGTGCCACCCGCGGGTGCCGGGCCCTCCGGCGTGCGGCTCACCCCTCCACGGGGCGCCGACGACCCCTGGCACATCGAGATCCAACTCGTCGCACTCGCCCACTCCCGCACGGTGGACGTGGCCCGCGCCGCCCGCCGGGCGGCAGAGGAACACCTGGCGATGGCCGTCTCGGACCAGGGCACGCGGGCTCATGTCACTGTCACGGTCACGGGACTGATCTGACCGGGAACGGTGCCGGCACCGCACCACCGCCTCGGCCGTCGTGGACCTCGTCTCCCACGAGTGCTCGCGCTGCTCCGCCGACGGTGGCTCAGTTGCGGTCGGTGTCGCGGCGGTCCGGTGTGAGGAGGTAGGCGATGGCCATGTCGCTGAGTTCGTCCGCGTACTGGCGCTGGGCCGCCTCGCCGGTGGCGGGGTCGGGGCGTACGGAGTTGTGGAAGCAGGCGCCGAGGATGGCGCGGGCCGCGGTGTCGAGTGCCTTGTGCGGGTCGGAGCGGCGGATCTCGTCGGTGTAGGGGGCTGCCGCATCGAGCAGGAGGCGGTGGATCTCGGTGATGGTGCGGGCCCCGCGGTCCGGGGGCTTGGTCCCTCGTGTACGCAGGAGTTCGGGGAAGAGGTTGCTGTGGTCGGCGAAGGACTGCAGCAGGGCGTGCGCGTAGGCGTCCATGACACCCGGGAGTGATGGCTCGGCCTTGCGCAGCTGCTCGGTCACGTACTCCTCGCGCCGTTCCAGCATCCGCTCCGTCAGCGCGGTGATCAGCTGTTCTTTGTCGTCGAAGCGGCGGTAGATGGTGCCGACCGAGACGCCGGCGCGTGCGGCGACGCCGGTGATCGTCATCTCCTCCAGGCCGGACGAGGCGGCGATCTCCTCTGCCGCGCGCAGCACGCGGGCCAGCGTCGCGGCGCTGCGCGCCTGTTGCGGCTGTCGGTACGGCGCCGGGCGGTCGTGCTCGTCGGTCATGTCCCGCATCGTATCGACGACTCGACGACGGTCCGGGCAGGAGATTGTTGACAAGGGGTGCACCGCTCCGGCTACTCTCACCGGCGTAAAGTGAATGTACATGCACGTTCGCATTTGAGTGGAGGATTCGCCCGTGACCGACCAGCAGACGTCCCCGGCCGTGACCGTGACGCTCGAGTCGGGGCCCACCGACGCCGGGAACATCGACGACATGGAGCTGTTCTACGCGCGCCGCGCCCTGGACCGCTTCCGGACGCGACTGGGTCGCCAGGGCCTGCTCGATCTCCTGGCCGAGGACATCGAGAAGGGCAACGCCTCCCTGCGGGAGTGCGCGCGTACCTCAGACGGCAAGTTCAACGCGGGGACCACGGTTCTCACGGCGCGTGGCCTGAGTTCGGGCGAGTTCCTGGCCTGGATGGAGGCGGCCTTCGAGGACGGCGACGAGCGCCCGCTCCTCGCGGCGCACCCCGAGCACTATGTGATGGGCACCGACGAGACCGGGGCGCGCGTGGTGGAGAACATCGGCCCCCATGTCTGTTCCTTCTACATGGGTGGCTGGGGAACGGCCGCGATGGCCTGGGCCGATGGCGCGGCCGAACTCCGCCCGGAGGCGGAGTTTCCGCACAAGAAGTCCTCGAACCTCTTCCTGGAGGACGGCACGGTCGTCGGCCGGGCGCTGATCCAGTTCGGCGACACCACCGATGGGTTCACCGCGAGCCTGACGGTCTACTTCCCCACGGCCTGCCCCGAGGACGTCCTGGACCACCACATGCGGCACTACGCCGTCGAGTTCAGGAACTGGATCGTCGCCGCGGCGGAGGCCCGCGCCTGAGGGCGTGCGCCCGCGCCCCGTCCCGTCCCGTGGCGCGCGGACACGCTCACTCGGCGGGACGACGCGCCTTGCCCGACGCCGACGCCGACGCCGACGCCGACGCCGACGCCGACGCTGACACGGATACCGATACCGCCTCCGCCACCCGTACCGCCAGATCCAGCAGATGCCGGTCGCGGCCCCGCGGGCCCACGAGGCACAGGCCCACCGGAGCGGTGCGGCTGTGGACCGGGATGCTGACCGCGCAGCGGCCCGTCAGGCCTGCCAGGCAGGTGAGTTGGAAGGTCTGGGCCCTGGTCTCCTCGATGGCGGGGCCGCCGAGGGAGGCCTCTTCCCGGGTGGGGGCCACGGAGGACGCGGACGGCAGGAGGAGGATCCGGTCGCCGAGGAGGTCGTCGACGCGGGTCCGGGCCTCGCGCAGCACGCGCTCGGCGGCGGCCAGATCGGCGGAGGTGTAGGCGGACGCGGTCTCGAAGCGCGCCCGGACATCGGGGTTGAGCGAGTCCCAGTGGCGGGACACCCATGGGCCCCACTGGCGCCAGGCCTCCACGCCCTGCTTGGTCTGGAAGGCGCGCACCCACCCGGGCAGCACACCCGCGTCGAACCGTACGGTTCGCAGCCGCGGCAGATCCGCGGCGCCGCGCCAACTGGCCACCGCCCGCCGCACCGAGGCGGCGACCTCCGGCGAGGCGACGTCGACGATCTCCTGGGCGAGCACCGCTTCCGAGGGTGCGGACCCCTCGGCGCGGGGGAGCAGGACCCGGCCCGCGGCGCGCAGCGTGTCCGCGTCGCGGGCGATCCAGCCGACCGTGTCGAAGGACGGCGCGAGCGGCAGCAGGCCCGCGGTGGACACCGCGCCATGGCTCGGCCGGATGCCGTACAGGCCCTGGTAGGAGGAGGGGATCCGGATCGAGCCGCCGGTGTCGGTGCCGAGGCCGATGTCGGCCTGACCGAGCGCGACGGCGCTGGCGGGACCGGAGGTCGAGCCGCCCGAAATGCGGTCGGGGGCCGCGGGGTTGGGCGGCGTACCGTAGTGGCCGTTGGTACCGGCCAGGCTGTACGCGAACTCGTCGGTGCGGGCGATGCCCGCCACGTCGGCGCCCGCCGCGAGTAGGGCGGCGACCGCGGCGGCGGAAGCACCCTGTGGGCGGCTCTCGGCGAGCCACGCGGGATTGCCCGCGCCCACCCGGTGCCCCTCGACGGCGAACAGGTCCTTGACGGCGACGCCGAGCCCGGACAGCGGGCCGCGCCTGGCTCCGGACGCCAGCGGCGTGCCGAACTCCCGCCACACGGAGGGATCTTGGGGGCCGGGCAGGGGCGCTGCGGTGGCCGGGCGTGCGCCGAGCGGCAGCACCGCACCGGCGCCCGCCGCGGCCGCGAGAGCGAGGAAGCCCCTTCGATCGACTGCCTGCATGCGTACGAAACTCCTCAACTGGTGGGCTGTTGTGCGGTGTTGAAGGGGGAGGGGTGGCCTACTGTCCGAAGTCCCGCTTCCTGATGACCGCGTGCACCCCGGTGGTCCGGTCGACGACCTGGGACACCTCGAAGTCGGCCGCCGCCGACAGATACGCGTACGCGACCGGGCGGCTCATGCCGAGGTCGGACTGCAGAAAGTCCAGGGCGTTGACGACCGCGCGGCGCATCGCGACGTCCAGGTCGGAGAGTTGGCCCCTGTCCCCGGCCGCGCCGTCCGGGTCGGAGAGACCGATCGGCAGCCACGCCTCGTCGGTCTCGCCGAACGGGTAGTGGTACGCGACCGAAGGGGCGTCGCCGGAGCCGGGCTTGCAGACGGTGAGCCGGAACGTCGTGCGCAGCGACCCTTCGAGCGCGGTCAGCGCCACCTCGCCGTTGCCCATCGCGAAGTGCGGGTCGCCGGTGTGGAAGAGGGCGCCGTCGGCGTGCACGGGGAGGTAGAAGGCGGAGCCGGATCCGAGGTGCCGGATGTCGATGTTGCCACCGCCGAGGGTGGGCGGGATCGAGTTCAGGAGCGGGTCGGTGAGCGAGGCGGCGTCGGCGTACGCGGTGCCCATCAGGCCCATGTGCGGGTTGAGCGGGAAGGTGACCTCGCCGGGCCCTTCAAGGGGCAGCACGCCGTGCCCGTCACCGCTCCCGCCGCCGTTGCGGATCGGGGTGAACACCGAGACATTGCCGTACTGTTCGGGGTCCTTGGCGGATGCGCGGCCGTCCGCGGCGACGGGCGGCATGACCTCGTCGAGCGTGATGCCGTCGGGGGCGCCGCCGTCCCGGGTGCGCGCCAGGGCGCCCTTGCCGTGCCGGCTCGACACGACGCCGTAGGGCACGCGCGGCAGCAGCGACAGCGTCTCCACCTTCAGTACGTCACCGGGCTCGGCGCCCGTCACATGCACCGGGCCCAGGACGACGTGCGGGCCGTCGGTGTCGAAGGAGCGGGGCGTACGTGTGTAGTCGCGGGCGAGGTCGACGGCGTCCCGCAACACCTGTTCCTCGCCGACACCGTGCTCCCCGAACCAGGCGACGGGGTCGCGCCCCTGGTCCTCGAGCAGCCCTTCGTGCGAGACGGTGTCCACGGTCAGTGTCTCGCCGGACCGTATGCGCAGCGCGGGTTCGGCGTCGCGGGCGGGCACGTAGCCCCAGCGGACGGTGTCGGGCGTGGCACGCAGATAGTGCTGACCGTGGATGGGGCCCTTGCCGGGCTGCAGAACGCGCCCGGGGCGGGAGACGGCGCCGGGCCGGGAGGGCGCCGCCACGGCGACCTGCGTGCCCGCGGCCACCATCCCACCGGCCGCGCCGAGCCCCGCCGCGATGCGCAACAGCCCACGCCGCCCGAGCCGGGACGCCAACGCCTCGTACACCGCGGGGAGTTCGTCGGACGTGCCGGTGGACGCACTGGGAAGGTGGTTGGGCACGCGCGGCTCGTGTGACATCAGGGCCCCTCGTCGTATCGCGGTATACGCACACGACGTGGTGACATGTGGTGTGCGCAGGTGATGTGCCCTTCCTACGCAGCGCCTGTTACTGGGAGGGACCACCTCCGGTTTCCCGGGCGTAACGCGCGGGAGGGGGCCGCCTTGACGGCGTCGGCGTCAGTCGCAGTTGAATGTACTGGCAGTAAAATTTTTTGAGACAAAACTCAAAGTCTCCTGTAGCGTCGCCGCCATGTCCGAGACCGAAGAGTCCGATGTCACGCTCGGGGATCGCCTGCGACGTCGCCGGAAGGCTCTCCAGTTGACGCTGCAACAGGTGTCCGAAGCCACCGGCATCACGGTTGGTTACCTGTCGCAGCTCGAGCGGGGGCGGGCCAACGGGAGTGTGAGTACCTTGCAGAAGATCTGCGGTGTGCTGAAGCTCAATGTCGGCGATCTCTTCGCGTCCAGCAGCACACCTGCACAGCCGGTTCTCCGCTTCGCGGACGCCACCAGTCGGCAGTTCGGCAACAAGGCGTCCAAGGTCAAGCTGACCCCGGCGCACTTCGACCACCTCGAAGTGCTCCTCGGCACCTTCGAGCCCGGTGGTGACACCGGCACGGACCAGTACACGCACGGCGCTTCCGAAGAGCTCCTCGTGGTGCTGGAAGGGCAGGTCGAATTGCGGGTCGGCACCGCCACCTACACTCTCGGTCCGCTCGATTCGGTGAGCTACAACAGCGGTGACCCCCACAAGGTCATCGAACGCACGGGTACACACCCGGCCAAGGTCATGTGGACCATGGCGCCCCCCACGTACTGACCGGCGGATCCCCCAACCGCCTGCGGCCACCCGGGCCGGACGGGCGAACTCCCGTGCCGGTACCGGCACTTCGTGGCGACGTGTCACTCGGCGTCGGCCCGCGATCATCTGACGAGACACCCTGGGAGTTGTTTTGTCCGTTACGTCCCCGCAGCGTGCTCAGAAAGCGAGATCCGAACTCCGAGGCGTCGGAGGGATGGCGTTCGCGGAACTCTGGGAACGGTTCTCCTTCTACGGCCTGCAGAGCATCCTCGCGTTCTACCTGCTCGACGCGTTGAGCGAAGGCGGCCTCGCCCTGCCCGCCGGCGCGGCGGTCGGCATCACGGGCGCCTATGGCGGCGCCGTCTATCTGGCCCAACTGCTGGGCGCCTGGGCCGGTGAGCGCCTGGTCAGCCCCCATGCGCTCGTCCTCGGTGGCGGCATCGTCATCGCCCTGGGCCACATCGTGCTCGCCGTCACGCCCGGACTCCTCGGACTGGCTACAGGTCTCGTCCTGATCGTCCTCGGCACGGGCGCGTTGAAGACCAACATCACCTCCATCGTGGGCTTCATCCTCGCGAGCGAGAGCGCGGCCAAGAAGGACGCCGGTTTCTCGTACTTCTACATGGCGATCAATACGGGAGCCGTGCTCGGCCCGCTGACCACGGGCTTCGCCCAGAACCAGTGGGGCTTCCACATAGGCTTCGGGCTCGCCGCGGTCGGAATGATCATCGCCCTCGTTCAGTACGTCCGTTCCGCGGGGTCCCTGCCGTCTCGTGCCCGTGAGGTCATCAACCCGCTGCCGGCGGCGGCACTGCGCAAGGCCCTCTGCATCGCTCTCGCCGCGATCGTGGTCATCTCCCTGGCGGCCCTGTCCGGCCTCCTCAAGGCCGAGCGGCTCTCCATGATCGTCACGGTCGGAACGCTCCTCACCGCCGCCGTCTACTTCACGCTCATCCTGCGCTCAGGGAACGTGACCTCCTCCGAGCGCCGCCGCGTGAGCTCCTACATTCCCCTGTTTCTCGGCGCATCGCTGTACTTCGGGCTGCTCTTCGCGAAGTTCACCGCCATCTCGCTCCTGGTCAAGAGCCGTGTGGACCTCGACATCGGCGACTGGTCGTTCCCCGTCGGCTGGATCACCATGATCTCGTCCGCGTCCGGCGTGGCCATGCTCCCGGTCGGCGCCGCCATCTGGAAGAGGATGGGGCCACGCCAGCCGAAGGCCGGTACCAAGTTCGCCATCGGTCTCGTGCAGATAGGACTGGGCTTCGCGTTCATCCTGGTGATCTCCGCGCTGTTCGACGGCACCACGATCCCGTTCGCCTACATCGTCGTCTTCATGTTCGTGATGGGCAGTTCCGAGATCTTCGTCGGGCCCATCGGCCTCTCCCTGGCCACGCAGATCGCGCCGAAGGCCTTCACCGCGCAGATGGTCGCCATCAACTTCCTCACGCTGGCTCTCGGTTCCTCTCTCTCGGGCCTGCTGGGGCAGTTCTTCACCGCGGTCTCGAACAACACCTACTTCCTGACCCTCGCGCTCGGAGCAGTCGCTGCGGGCCTGTCCCTGTACGCGTTTCGCAGGCCCGTCCACCGTGGTCTGTACGCCGGAATCGAGGTCTGACCCGCATGACCACTCCTCGCATCGCCGTGATCGGAACGGGAACCATCGGAGCGCAGACGCTCTGGCAACTCGCCAGGCACGGCGCCGACGTGACCGGCTACGAACTCTTCAGCCCGGGACACTCGCGTGGAGCCGCCGGCGGCGAGACCAGGCTGTTCCGCCACATCGACGTGGAACACCTGGAGTACCTGCCCGTCACCGGCCGGTCGGACCTCATCTGGCGTGAGCTGGAACAGGAATCCGGGCGCACGCTGCGCAACCTGACCGGCGCTCTCGCCATCGGCAGCACCGCAAGCCCCGCGACCCGCACCGCGCTCGAAAGCGCCGCCGCGCTCGGCAGTCGTGCCGAGGTCCTCAGCCGCGAGGAAGCACAGCAGCGGTTCCCGCAGTTCCGGCTGCACGAGGACGAGGTAGCCATCCTCGACAAGGGCGCGGGCATCATCTTCCCCGAACGCACGGTGCGTACCGCCGCGGACGCGGCCGTCGCACGCGGCGCAAGGATCCTGCGCGAGTGCCGTGTCACGGCCATCGACCAGGTCGGCAGCCAGGTCGACATCGTGACCGACAGCGGTACGGAGCGCTACGACCGGGTCGTCGTCGCGGCGGGCGCGTGGACCGCCACCCTCCTGCCGGACATGGCCCCGTACCTCGCGACGCGGCGCCTCATCTCGTCGTGGTACCTGCCCAGGGCCGGCAGCACGCTCGACGGAATGCTCCCCTACCTGCGTACGGAACCCGACTACTCCTACGGGCTGCCGACCGCGGACGGCCTGGCCATGAAGCTCGGTGTCGGATTCCGCGACCACCTGCCCATCGAGTCACCGGACACCGCGCCCCTGCGCATCACCGACGAGGACCTCGAACCCGTCCGCGCCGTCGCGCGTGACCTCTTCCCGCTGCTGGACGACTACCCGATGCGCGCCCAGGCCTACTTCGAGGCCTACACGCACTCACGCATCGAGTTCCTGCGCGAACACCCGCACATGCCCTCGGTCTTCGTCTGCGCCGGGTTCTCCGGCAAGGGCTTCAAGAACGCGCCGGCCTTCGGCGAGCTCGCCGCCCGGGCCGCCCTCGGCCTGCCACAGGAGAACGACGACGCGGCGTTCATCCTCGACGCCGAGCACGTGTCGCGCCCGGAGTCCGTCTGACGGACTGCGAGTTCGGCTCCGGCCCGTTCGCTCAGTCGGCGATGTCGACACCGTATCCGCGCGCGAGGGCGTCGAGGCCGTGGTCGTACCCCTGGCCGACGGCGCGCAGCCGCCAGAGCGGTCCTCTGCGGTAGATCTCCGCGAGCAGCATGGTGCGTTCGGTTGTGGCGGCGTCCAGGGTCGCCCGGGCGACGGGGGACCCGCTGCTCCCCGCGGCCGCACCGATCTGGATCGCGCCGACCGTCCCGAAGGTGGCGGAACCGTCGATGGCCGCGGCGAGGACGACCTTGTGGGTCGCGGGCGGCAGAGAGGCGAGGTCGACGGCGATGGTCTGTTCGGCAGGGCCGCCGGTGAGGAGCCGCACGGCGCCGGTGGGGCTCTCCGGGGCGCCGTAGAAGATGAACTCCTCGTCGAAGGAGACCTGTTCGTCCTCGTCCAGGAGGAACGCGACGACGTCGATCTCGCAGTCGGCCTGCGGAGCCCAACTGCCCGTGACGTACCACTCGGGCGCGGGTGTGCCGCGCTGCGGCATGGGCAGGTCGATGACACCGCCCCTCGGCATCACCTGTGGCCCCTGCGGCCCTTGTGATCGGAAGGCCGCCGCGCTCCGGTCGTTGAATGTCGGTGCGGTGAGCCACTGTTCGTCGTGCAGGGGCAGTTCGAGGGCGGTGATGCGGTTCATGCGGCGGTCCGTCTCGCCCCAAGTGAGAAGGATGACGTCGGTGACGCTGGCCGACAGGTTGACGGCCGCGGAGCCACCCAGTTCGACGACGCGGGTCCGGGCCGCGGCAGCGCCGGCATGGGTACCGCCGAGCGCCAGTACCCGATGGCCCGTCAGCGGCCTGTCCGAGGTGTCCGAGGTGTCGGCCGTGTCGGCCGAGTCGCCCGGTTGGCGGGGAGCGGGGACGGGCGCGTCCGTCGCCGGTGTCACCACCGGAGTGATGACGGCAGGCTCGGCCGTCGTCCCGTGCGCCGTGCCGGTTCGCACGTCGGCCAGCAGCCGCAGGAAGGTGTGTTCATCGATGACGGGCACGTCCTCGGCGGCCGCACGGCGGGCCTTCGCCGAACCGGACGCCGGCTCGTTGGTGACCAGCACGCTGGTGTAACGGCTCACGGAGGTCACCATGTTCAGCCCGACGGCAACCGCCCGACCGACCAACTCCGCCCGGGCGTGGGCGGTCTCACCGGTGATCGCGACCTTCATCCCCTGCTGGAGCGGACCACCGGGAGCCAGCCGCCCCGGGTTCCGGTACGCGCAGGGCGTCTTGGGCGGTCGCGGCGTGAACCGGGACTCCGCCCGCGGCGGGCAAGCCACAAGGGGCAACGGCAGACCGAGGCGCGCCGCCTCCAGCAGCGACGCCCGCAGGATCCCGGCCAGCACCCGGGTGTCGTCCAGCGCGTCGTGCGCCCGCACCTGCGGTACGCCGTAATGGGCGGCGAGGGTGCCCAGCTTCATGTCGGTGGTCGGCGGATCCACCTGACGGTTCAGAGCAAGGGTGCACAGCCGCTGCGTCACCGGCAGCCACATCCGGGCGCGGGCGAACTCGTGGGCCAGGAAGTCGTAGTCGAACTGGGCGTTGTGGGCGACCAGGACCCGGTTCTGGAGCATCGCCGCGATCCGGCCGGCGACCTGGTCGAAGGTCGGCGCACCCCGCAGCCGCTCGGCGGTCAGCCCGTGGATGTTCACGGGCCCCGGGTCGCAGCCAGGATTGAGCAGCGTCGAGAACTCCCCGGTCTGCTCGCCGTCCTGACCGATCGTCACCACCGCGATCGACAGGACCCGGTCCCGCCGGGCAGTCAACCCCGAGGTTTCCACGTCGACCAACGCCCAGTCGTAGGCGTAGTCGCCCATCGCAGGCGCGTTGAACGAGGCTGAGGCGAGACTCATGGCGCCAGGATGATTGGCCCTTCACCGTTCCTTCAACCCGTATGCCGTTTTGACCTTGTTCGGGCCGGAGTTCCGTCCGGTGCGAAGGAGTCGGGGAAGGTGAAGGCGTGCGGCGCGGGGCCGTGGTCGTTGAGGTGTTCCAGTCTGGAGACCCCGTCCCGCCAGGCGGGTGTCTCGTCGTCGGAGACCCACCAGAACACGTAATTCGCGTGCCCTGTTCTCTCGAACCAGTCGTAACGCCTGTTCAGTGCCTCACGGTGCAGACCGGTGTAGATGGCGTCGACGGCGAGGCGCAGGTCGGTCCAGAGGGAGAGGGTCGCCGCCAGGGCGGTGGTTTCCGGCGTTCTGCCCTTGTCGTACCACGTCGGTACGGCGAACTCTCCCCAGGCGCCCCAGTCCGCCTCGAAGAGCGAGCCCCGGTCACCGCCTGCCGCTTCGGCGTGCGCGAGGTACCCGGGGGCCTGGCTGAGCTTCCCGTAGACGGCCCCACCGATGTCGTAGAACTCGCGCGTGAGTGGCGTGGGGTCGGCGAGGGGTGACTTCAGGACGCCAAATGTGTACAGAGCAAGCTGGGGCATGCGTCTCTCCCGTTCGTGGGGCGTGACCGACCACCGAGGACTGGATGAAGGTAGCTGCCCGGGCGAGCGATGTCGACGTTGCGTTTTCCCTGCCCAAGTGCCCTCTTGTACGGTCCCCTTCGGGAAATCGGGCCCGGCGTCGCCGGTGTCGCGTGCCCCGGTTCACGACCGCGTAGCGGTCCCGCACCTCTCGTCCCCGGCGGCTTCCGCCCGCTCGTCCATCGCGGTGCTCCGGTCGTACGGATCGACCACGGCGCCGTCGCCGGAGCCGAGGTCGGCGGCGAAGGACGGGGTGAGGTAGCCGGTGTAGGTGTCGCAGCCGGCGTTGGTGGTGTCCACGCGGTTCGAGACGACCGAGAAGGTGCCCGGCTCGGTGATCACCCGTGCCGGGTCGGGCCAGTTCATCACCACTTCGCGGCGGACGATGACGCGCGTGACACGGTCGTCGCCCGCCTCCGGGCTCATGACCGGGTACACGTACGTGACGTCGGTGGTGACTCTCAGCGCGCCCTTGTCGCCCTCGCCGTACGTGACCCGGCCGCGGGTCTTGACCACGTCGCCGACCAGCTCCGCCTTCAATGTGTCGAAGCGGCTGAACAGCACGAGCGGGTTGTACTTCTCGCTCGGCCTGCTCAGGGACCGGTCCAGGAAGGAGCGTTCCTTCGGCTGGTGGGGGTTGATGAGGGCGATGGCCTCGGAGGGGTGTTCGCCGCGCAGCACTCCGGGGTCCAGGCTGGACGCGGCGAGGAAGTCCCGGGACCGTTCGAGGGCCCGAGCGACCTGTGTCCTGCTCATCCAGCCGGTGGCCCGGGCCGCGGGCAGCGTGATCCCGGCCGTCCCGGAGGCCCAGCGCGCTGCGGGGGAGCCTCTGAACGGCTCGTCCAGCGTGGGGCGCGCGGCCGCCTCACCCGGCGGCGGCGCCGTGGGGCGGGCGGTCTCCGCGGCGAGTGGTGTCGCCGCGCCGGAGTCGCCTGTGAACCAGTCCGGCACCCGCCCCGGGGCGAGTGCCACGACCACCACGGCCAGTGCCGCCACCAGACCGAGCGCGTACCAGCCCGTGCGGCGGCGCGGCCGGGGCGGCTGGTGCGAACGCCATGGCTCGGGCCGTGCGTCCTCCTCCCGCAAGCGGCGCGTCACCATGCGGGCGCGCGCGGACGGCTCCTTCGGCGCGTCCCGCACACCGTCCTCGGACTCCTGGAGGAAGCGCTCCCAATCCTCGTCCGACAGCGACGAACTGCCGTGATCCCCACCCGAATTCACCCGTGAACTCCCCTTGTGCCGTGCGGTTTGCCGTGGCGGCCGGTCCCTCCCCAGGGCAGGCCGCCGTCGACGGATGATGGCACAGGCACGAACGCCGGGCGACACCGAAGGGGGAGGGGCCGTTCAGGAACGGCCCCTCCCCGGTGGTCAACAGACGTTCAGCGGACGGTCAGACGCGGTCCGCCGCGATCAGCAGGTACTGGAACGAGCCGTCCCTGTACGAGTTGATGAACGCGTCCTCGATGCCCGTGACCAGCGACGACGTGGCCCGCAGCTCCCAGTACGGGAGGGTGTCGGGCGTGAGGTCGATGACGGTCTGCGGCACGAGGCGGTTGTCGGCCATCGCGCGCAGGTACTCCCGGCGCGAGTGGATGTTGCACTCGAAGTGTGCGTTGATCTGAGACACCCACTTCGAGGGCTGGCCGTACCGCGGGTTCCAGCAGCCGGTGATGGTGACATAGCGGCCACCGACCTCCAGGATGCGGGAGTGCTCGGCGAACAGGTCGTGCAGGTCGACGTACATGGTCGACTCGTTGTTCCACGACGCCGAGATCTGCCCGGTCTCGAACGGGGTGTCCAGCATGTTGCAGACACGTGCCCTGACGTGGTCCTGGATGCCGAGTTCCGCGGCCCGCCCGTTGGCGAAGTCGGCCTGCTTTGCCGAGAGTGTGACCCCCTCGACCCTGCTCCCGAAGCGCCGGTGCGCCATCACCATCGAGCCGCCGCGGCCGCAGCCGGCGTCCACCAGGGTGTCGTCGCGTCCGATGTCGCCGAGGTTCCCGAGCAGGTACGAGGCCTGCGCCGACTCAAGGCGGTGCAGCTCGGCGATCAGCTTCTGCTCGCTCGCTTCACCCGCTCCGTCACCGAGCGCGGAGTGGTCGACCGCGCCGATGCCGTAGTGGTGGTGGTACAGACCGTCGACATCGCCGAGCCGCAGATTGACCGGCCGGGCCTCGCCGTCCCAGTAGCGGGCGATGTCCTCCTGGTAGGGGGTCGCCGGCTCGGGGATGTACGGGGAGGTGCTGGGGGCCGTGGCGGTGAGTTCGGTGCTGGTCACTGATGAGTCCTATCTCTTACCAGAAGTCGGGCAGGCTGTAGCGGTAGGTGTTGTTCTGGTGCCACTGGTGGTTGCCGTCGACCCACGCCGCGACGCCCCGCAGGAAGCGCTGGACGTTCGGGAGCGGGCAGGCGGCGGCCAGGGCCGCGGCCTCTGTCTCGAAGGCGTGCATGAGTTCGTTGTGGACCTCGACCGACTTGAGGTAGGCCTCCTTGTCGGACAGGTCCTCGCGTTCCGCGATCACGACCGGCAGGTTCAAGTGCCGCCCGGGAGCGTCGAGTTCCTTCGTGTACGAGTACAGGTCGTTGACGATGGTCGTCGCGTTCCCCGCGAGCGCGATGACCTTCTGCATGTCCGGCAGGGCGTGCAGGTCCGCCGGCAGTTCGTAGCCGCCGACGGTGTCGGTGATGGTCGGGCAGGGGCGGAAGTTGTTGAACTGGCGCATCGCCAGGTACTCCCACACCTCCGGTACGTGGTCGTGCTCGGACCAGGCCGCCTCGGCGAGGTAGCCCATGTGCAGGCGGGCCATGTCGTGCCGGTAGCGGTCGGCCTGGGAGGCGCTGCTCGCCTGGACGAAGTACTCCATGGCGGAGCGGTACGCGCGCCGGGGCGCGTCCGCGTACAGCGACTCGGCCCACTGCGGCTGGTACTCCCGCGTCGTGTACAGCGGGTCGAGGGTGGTGTGTGCGAGCAGGAGTCGTGAGCCGAGGCCGACGGGCGAGCCCCCGTGGTCCTCGCAGTAGCAGTCGTCCAGCGCGTTCTCCGCCATCATCAGCCGGGTGGCGATCATGACGTGGTCGACGGTGGGTGCGTCGGGGTGGCAGCCGACCATGTAGCTGCCCACGGAGAATCCGTCGAACTGCTCCTCCCAGTCGTCCGGATACAGGTCGACCTCGTCCATCGCCCAGGACTTGATCCGGCGGCTGACCTCCGCGACCCGTACGGGATCGGGGTCGGGCGCCGGGTGGTGGTACAGGCCGGGAACGGGTCGGCCCTTCTCGGTGGCACCTGTCGCCGGCTCCTCCCGCGGAGTCAGCCGCAGGCCCGCCGTGCCGAGGCCGCTGGGCCCGCGCAGCAACCGCCCCAAGTCGGCGCTCGTGGAGGGGACTTCGACCGCCGGCGATGGCACACGCGGCGGGCCGCCCGTGACGGCGCCGATGTCACGGGCGCGGGCCGCGGCGTCGGCCAGGACCTGCGCCCCGAAGCGGGAGGCCGCTTCCGGCAGGCTCGACTGCGGAGGTGTCGGCTCAGGCGGGGGCATCCATGTCTCCTTGAGGGCTCCTTGGTGGGGTGGGCGGCGGCGGTCCTGACCCGCTACCTGCTGGGCCAGCGGCCGATCTGCACGTTCTCCAGCACACCGACCGCGTCCGGCACGAGGATCGCGGCGGAGTAGTAGGTGCTGACGAGGTACTTGGTGATGGCCTGCTCGTCGACGCCCATGAACCGGACCGAGAGCCCCGGCTCGTACTCGTCCGGCAGCCCGGTCTGGTGCAGGCCGATGACACCCTGGTTGTCCTCGCCGGTACGCATGCAGAGGATCGAGCTGGTGCGTTCCTTGGTGACCGGGATCTTGTTGCAGGGCAGGATCGGCACCCCGCGCCAGGCCGGGACCTGCTGGCCGCCGAGGTCGACGTGGTCCGGATACAGCCCGCGCGCGTTGAACTCGCGTCCCATCGCCGCGATGGTGCGGGGGTGGGCCAGGAAGAACTTCGAGCCGCGGCGGCGACAGAGCAGCTCGTCCAGGTCGTCCGGCGTGGGCGGTCCCGAGTGCGGCTGGAGGCGCTGCTTGAAGTCGGCGTTGTGGAGCAGGCCGAACTCCCGGTTGTTGACCAGCTCGTGCTCCTGGCGCTCGCGCAACGCCTCGACGGTGAGCCTCAGTTGCTCCTTGGTCTGGTTCATCGGCTCGTTGTAGAGGTCGGCGACCCTGGTGTGGACCCGCAGGATCGTCTGCGCGGCCGAGAGCTCGTACTCCCGCGGCCTCGCCTCGTAGTCGACGAACGCGCCGGGCAGCTCGTGCTCGCCCACGTGCCCCGCCGACATCGGGATCTCCGCCTCGCCGCGGTGGTTCTGGCCCCGGCCCGCGAGCGACTTGAACTCTTCGATGTGCGCCTGGAGGGGCGGCGCGGCGGACAGTACGGCCGCGAAGTCGGAGCGCGAGAGGGTGAGCAGGGTGCCCGCCGTCTCGGCGACCGCGGTCTGCTCCCAGCGGGCGTCATCGTCAAGGAGTGCGTGGTCCCCGAAGCGGTCGCCGTCGGCGAGCACGTCGAGTGCCACCTCGTCGCCGTAGCCGCCCTCGGAGAACTGGCTGACACGGCCATGGGCGATCAAGTGCAGCCGGTCCGCGGGCGCCCCGCGCTCGACCAGCGTCTCGCCGGCCCGGAAGTCGCGCTGCTCGCACCGGTCGGCGATGGCGGTCAGCACGTCGACGTCGTCGAAGCCGCGCAGCAGCGCCAGTTCCCCGAGTTCGCGGGGGATCACCCGGACGTCGGAGCCGTCCTGGATGAACTCGATGGTCCCGTCGCCGACGGTGTAGGTCAGGCGGCGGTTCACCCGGTAGACGCCGCCCTTGGTCTCCACCCAGGGCAGCATGCGCAGCAGCCACCGCGAGGTGATCTCCTGCATCTGCGGGGCGGACTTGGTGGTGGTGGCGAGATTGCGGGCGGCCGCCGTGCCGAGACTGGTCTGCTTGAGCAGGGCCGTCGCGGTGTCCGGGGTGGTCGAGTCGACTGTCATCGGGTGAGCTCTCCTTGGTCGGGCGAAAGCGCGCATGCCCGTTGCGACGGGACAGAAGAAGGAAAGGTGAACAATTCGGAGGTAATGCGTCCAGATCCAGCATCACCGTAAGGTCCGCATCGCCCGCCGGACCCAGGGAAGTCGGCGACATTCGCTCGATGCGATGATCAAGTCCGCGCGGTGTTTGCGGGGGATCGACGGAACTCGGCCGGATTTCACGAGGCGTCCGAGCGGACGTCGGCCCTGGCCCGTGCGGGCAGCGGGCGTCGCGGCGCCGTAAACCCGACGGAAGTCGGCCACCTGCGACCTCGGGTCCGCATTGCGGACCTGGTGCCCGGCAAGGTAGAGGGCGGTGCGGCGGAACCGGAACCCACCCGCGCGCCACCCAAGGCCGCCGCGTTACCCTTGCCGCCGTAACCGGACACGGGGTGCCCCACCCAAGGGCTGAGAACACACCCGTCGAACCTGAACCAGTTCGTACTGGCGGAGGGATGTCTCATGCCTGTGGCGCATGTTTCCAGTGACCTGCCTGCCGACCGCGAGGGCGGCGCCTTCGACGGGCGGATGCCCGCGGCACCCGGCGACCTCGGCATCGAGGGGCACGGCATCGAGCCGGTCCCCGAGGGCAACCGCTACGGCGGGGCCGGGCGCCTGTTCACCGTGTGGTTCGCCCCGAACCTGACGATGACCGGTGTCTTCACCGGCACCGTCGGCATCGCGCTCGGACTCGACTTCACCACCGCGCTCGCCGCCGTCGTCCTCGGCACCCTCGTCGGCGCTGTGCCGACCGCCTACCTGGGGACGTGGGGGAGCAGGACCGGGGCGGGGCAACTGCCGCTGGCCGGGCTCGCGTTCGGGCGCGGAGTCGTGCTGCCTGGCGTGTTGCAGTGGCTGTCGTCCATCGCCTGGGACGCGCTGATCGGCCTGTTCGGCGGTGACGCGCTGGCCCGGCTGTTCGGCTGGCCGTTCTGGGTCGGCGTCCTCGTCATGCTGCTCGCCCAGGGGCTGCTCGGTGTCTTCGGCTACGAGGCCATCCACCGGTTGCAGATCGTCATGACCTTCGTGCTCGGCGCCGCGTTCGCGCTGATCGCCTGGCGGCTGCTCGACGGTGTGCACCCCGCCGCCCACGGCTCCGTGCACGGCGCCGACCGCCTCGGCGCGTTCGTCCTGACCAGCACCATCGCACTCAGCCTCAGCCTGTCCTGGGCGCCGTACGCCAGCGACTTCAGCCGCTACCTGCCCGCCACCACCTCCCGTACCCGCATGTTCTGGTACACGCTGCTCGGCCTGCTGGTGTCGTTCGTGGCCGTCCAGGCGCTCGGGCTGTGGGGCGCCTCCGTGCTCACCGACCAGACGGCGGCCGGGGTCTACAAGATCCTCGGAGGGGGAGCGGTCGGCGGATTCGGGCTGCTCGCGGTGGCACTGGCCGCACTGTGCAGCAACGCCATGAACGACTACAGCGGCTCGCTCGCCCTGCAGACCATCGGCGTGCGCATACCGCGCCCGCTGGCCGCCGCCCTCGCCGCCGCGCTCGGCTTCCCGCTCGTCCTGTGGATGCACGCCGCCGACACCACCGCGCGGTTCCAGAATGTGCTGCTGTTCGTCGGGTACTGGATCCCTGGCTTCGTGGCGATCGTCCTCGTCGACTGGCGCGCGCGGGCCAGGGCGCGGGCCGGCGCACCGATCGATCTCGCCGCCGAGCGGGAGCGACGTCAGCCCGCCTGGCCCGCCCTGCTGGCCTTCGCGGCGGCCTTCGCCGCGGCGGTCCCGTTCATGGACACCAGCCTGTACGTGGGGCCGGTGGCGGAAGCCCTGCACGGCGCGGACGTCTCGTACTACGTGGCGTTCCTCGTGGCCGCCGCCGTGTACGCGCCGCTGCGGCTGCGGATACGCGCCTGACCTGCCGTACGAGCCCTCGCACCTCGCACCTCCTGTACTTGGAGTCACCCCATGCCTCAGACGTCCCCCGGATGCCCCGACGACCTCGTCGCCTTCGCGGCGCGGGCGCTCGGGCGCGTACAGAGCGAAGCACCGCTGGTGCAGTGCCTGACCAACGCGGTGGTGACCGGGTTCACCGCCAACGTCCTGCTCGCGGTGGGCGCCGCGCCCGCCATGGTCGACATCCCGGACGAGGCGGGGCCCTTCGCCCGCGTCGCCTCCGGCGTGCTGGTCAACCTGGGCACCCCGCGCGCCGAACAGCGCGCCGCCATGCCCGAGGCGGCGCGGGCCGCGGCCGAGGCCGGCACGCCCTGGGTGCTCGACCCGGTG
>NZ_JAOZYC010000058.1:0-1717 GCF_035798155.1 Streptomyces endophyticus
CCGCGTCGGCGAGGTCCACGACGGATGAACCGCGCAGGATTCCGGCGACGTTGACGGCGATGTCGAGGGGGCCGAGGCGCGGCAGCCCGACCAGCCCGGTCAGCACGTCCCGGAACACGCCCGCGAACAGTCCCGGGAACACGCCCAGAAGCCTCAACAGCCCCCGCTGCTCAGCCGTTTCGTGCGCGAGGACGGACGTCCCACCGGACTCGGCGTCATGGCGGCGATGTTCCTCGTGCTGCTGCCCGCCGCGATCGCGGCGGCCGTGCTCGGCTCCGCCCGCAAACACTGACCGGAACGACCGGCCCCCGAACGGAAGCGGTCCCTGAATGATCGAGATACTGGCCATCGTCCTCGGCGTCGCGCTGCTCGCCGCCGCGATCGTCCTCGTCAAGCACCGCTACTGGCCGCTCGGCCCGGAGGACGAGCCGCGCGAGGACGTCGCCGAGTACATCTCGATGATGGTCGGCGTCCTCTACGCGCTGGTGCTGGGCCTCGCCCTCGTATCGGTCTGGGACACCCACGCGGGGGCCGAGGACCACGCGGCCGCGGAGGCGAGTGCGGCGCACCAGATCCACCTGCTCTCGGCCGGCCTGACGCCCACTCAGGGGGAGCGGGTGCGCGCGGACATCGAGCGGTACATGACGCATGTCGCCGACACGGAGTGGCCGGCCATGGAGCAGGGCGATCCGCCGGACGCGGCGGGCTGGCGGCTGCTGAGCGGCGTCCGCGCGCAGAGCCGGCTGTCGTCCGATGCCACACCCTCCCAACAGGCCACGGTCCAGGAGACATTGGCGCAGTTGAGCGTGCTCGACGAGGCGCGCAGGGGCCGGGAGACCGACGCGGGTGAGCGGCTGTCGCCGGTGATCTGGTTCGGCCTGATCGTCGGGGGCGGCCTCACCGTGGCGTTCATGTTCATGTTCGGGGTGCAGCGCAGCTTCACCCACGTCGTGATGGTGATGGGCCTGTCCGCCCTCATCACGTTCACCGTGCTGCTGATCTACCAGCTCGACGGGCCGTTCACCGGCCTGATGGCGGTCGACCCGGAGCCGTTCACCCGCAGCTTCTGAGCAGCACGCGGTCTACAGCTCCGCCCCCAGGTCGTCGCGCACGACGTAGCTGCACTGTGTGTACGTGTAGCCGGGCTTGACGCTGCCGCCCGCCGCGCGCCCGAGCGCCGTCGCGTCGCGGCCGCCCGGCTTGTGCAGGAAGTGGTACGTGCCCGCGGGCAGCCGCAGCGTCTTCTTCGGGTAGCTCTTGCCGCTCGCCTTGCACGCCTTGCCGCGGCCCGCCGCCTCGGTCGGGTACGCCTTGCAGGACCCGCAGGCGACGATGGTGATGCGGCCGGTGACCGGGCCCGTGTAGAGGACCTCGACCGGGTCGGGCCCGTCGTTGCTGATCACCAGCTCCATGCGGGAGCCGCCCGGCTCACCCCTCGGCGGCAGCCGGTTCCCCGCGGCGGGGCGCAGCTGCGCGATCTCGGCGGCGATGGCGACCTGCTGGGCGCGGGCCCGTCGTCTGTCGCTCTTGTACGCGCCCGCGAAGTCCGTCAGCGACGTGTGGGCCGCGCCGAACCTCTTGTCCTTGAACTGGTCGATGCCGCAGGCGTACGCCCCGTCCTCCACGGCCGTCGCGACCCCGCCGCGCAGGTGCGCCGGCGCGGGCGCGGGCAGCCGCTTCGCGGTGTCGCCGATGCGGCGCAGCGCCCGGGTGGCGG
>NZ_JAOZYC010000059.1:0-1607 GCF_035798155.1 Streptomyces endophyticus
GCCCTCCCTGTTGCGCACCGTGGCGTCGGCCACCTCGTTCGAGACGAGGTGGGCGCGTGGGACCCGGTCGAGGCGGTGAGACCCGGCAGCAGACGGCCCCGAGCCACCAGGTGCAGGGCGTGCGCCGCGGCCGCTCCCCAGGCGGCCGCCGCCGGATGGGCGCCCCGGGTGCGGCGGGCCCGCAGCAGCAGCGGCAGCGCGTCCAGGACCGGCAGCACGAGGGCGGGAACCTTGCGGCTGCGCACACTGGAGCCGTGCGACCGCACGACGGTCAGCTCGTCGTCGGCCCCCGGAAGGCCCGACCCGCCCGACCAGCCCGGCCGACCCTGCCCGTCCGACGGGTCCGGCGGATCCGACGCGTCCGGGGACCAGAAGGCGATCCGCCCCGCGCGCGGCAGCGGATCGGGCAGGAAGACGGCGGCAGCGCTCAGCGGGACACCCGACAGCTCCGGCACGCTCACGCCACCTCCCTTTCCTCGCTCCGCTCAGGCCTCGATGACCCCTATGACCTTACGGGCCGGGTCTGACAATCCTTGATCCCGTGCCCCGGGCCGCCCCACCCGATCCGGCCCACCCGATCCGGCCCACCCGCCGGGCCCGCACGCCCCCGCCCGGAGACAATGGCGATACCTCTGCCCACCTCCGAGCGAACAGGCGCGAACCTTGGGTGATCTGCTTCTCGTCCGGCACGGCGAGACCGAGTGGGCCCTGACCGGGCAGCACACCGGCCTCACCGACATCCCACTCACCGACAACGGCCGGGAGGAGGCGCGCCGCGTCGCGCCCCTCGTCGGCAGCTACCACGTGGGGGCGGTCTTCGTGAGCCCCCTCCAGCGCACCCGCGAGACCGCCGAGCTCGCCGGCCTCAAGAGCTACACCGTCGATTCGGACCTCCACGAATGGGACTACGGCGCGTACGAGGGCGTCACCACCCGGGAGATCCAGCGCACCCGGCCCGACTGGTACCTGTTCGACGACGGGGTGCCGCCGGGGCCGCCCGAGCATCCCGGCGAGACGCCGGAGCAGGTCGGCGAGCGGGCCGACCGGATGCTGTCCAAGGTCGACGCGGCGCTCTCCAACAACGAGGGCAGTGTCGTCCTCGTCTCGCACGGCCACTTCCTGCGCGTCCTGACCGCGCGGCGACTGGGCCTGCCGCCGTCGGGCGGCTCGCACTTCCTGCTGGCGACGGGCACGGTCAGCCGCCTCACGTTCGAGCACGGCAGGCCGGTGATCTCCGGCTGGAACCTGCGGCCCTGAGCCCGTCCGTCCGCTCGCCCCGGCCCGTTGTCAGACCCGTCGGGCACCATCGACTGGAGAACCACCGGCCGGGGCAGCCTGGTCGGCGAGGAGGTCGAGGGAGCACCGGACGGGAGGCACGCCATGACCAGACCGCCGACTGCCGCACAGCGCCGCATCATCGAGGCCGCCGATCCGGAGACCGGCCGGGTCGGCGGCAGCCCGGCCCAGCTCGCGCGGCTCGTCGTGCTGAAGCTGGCGTTCCGGCACCCGCGTCCCCCGCACGACCACTTCCTGACACCGGCGGGGCACCGGGTGCGCGAGGCCGGGGACGGACCGCCGGCCGCCGAGCCACCCGGTGAACCGGCCAC
>NZ_JAOZYC010000061.1:0-1412 GCF_035798155.1 Streptomyces endophyticus
CAACTCGGCTGCCCCCTCGTGTGATTGTGTCGCTCACCGGTTCGGGAACGCGGCTGATCATGCCGAACGTGTTCGGCGGTATCCGTCGGACATGACGGATACGGAGTGGGCCCGGGTCCGGCCGCTGCTGCCGGTGCCCGGCTGGCTGCGGGGCCGGGGCGGGCAGCCGGAGGCGTACTGCCACCGGGCCATGCTGGATGCGGTCCGCTATCTGGTCGACAACGGCATCAAGTGGCGGACGATGCCCGCCGACTTCCCGCCGTGGGACCGGGTGTATGCGTTCTTCCGCCGCTGGCGCGACCACGGCCTGGTCAAGGAGTTCCACGACCGGCTGCGTGCTCGGCTGCGGCAGCGGGCGGGCCGGGACGAGCAGCCCACGGCCGGCGTGATCGACTCGCAGTCCGTCAAGGCGGACGCCGTCGTCGGCGCGGACAGCCGCGGCTTCGACGGCGGCAAACGCATCAACGGACGCAAGCGGCACGTCGTGGCCGACACCCTCGGCCTGCTGCTCGCGGTGACGGTCACCGCCGCGGAGATCGGCGACCGCCCCGCCGCCCGTGTTCTCCTGCATCAAGTCGCCGATGTCCATCACCAGTTGGCACTCGTCTGGGCCGACGGCGGCTACACCGGCAACCTGATCGAGTACTGCCTGACCGTGCTCGGCCTCGTCCTGGCGATCGTCCGGCGCAGGGACGACCTGCGGGGCTTCGTGGTGCTGCCCAAACGCTGGATCGTCGAGCGGTTCTTCGCTCATCTGATGCGAAGCCGCCGCCTGGTCCGTGACTTCGAACGCTCCACGACCAGCGCCGAGGTGATGGTCTACTGGTCGATGACGATGCTCATGACCCGCCGTCTGGCCCGGTGACCCCAGCGGCGAGGGTGAACCGGCCCGGCTGCCGCTCGGCCAGCCAGCCCCTCGCCACCAGACGCTTCGCCTTCGAGCGCAGTGCCTCCACCTTCGCCGGCACCGCATCCAGGCCGAACAAGGCGGCCATCTCCTGGCAGGTCAACGGCCCTTGATGGAGGCGACGCCGGTCCGCGAGCACGGTGAGGATGCGCTGGTAATCCACCGACAGCACCGACCAGCCCAGACCCTCACGCCAGAGGGGCACCTGCGACTTCGGCTTCGCCGCCGCCACCGACGAAGCTGCCTCCCTCTGCTCGGCCTGCTCGGACTCTTCGGGCTCTTCGGACGGGTCCAGTACCTCACCCACGCGTGACCGGGCGATGGCCCACTCGTTCCAGTCCCGCTCGGCCACGGCCAACTCGGCTTGCACGCGGTCGGCTTCTTCTCGCAGCTCGTCCACCCGGCGACGGGCAGCAAGCTCACGCTGTTCCAACAGCCCCACGACTGACGGCATCCGCGGCCTCCCCGGGAGCGATGACACGACAGGCCACCACTCCCACAACAC
>NZ_JAOZYC010000062.1:0-1400 GCF_035798155.1 Streptomyces endophyticus
CCTAGTAGTGCTTCGTTAGGTCTGTTCGTTGAGGCTGATCAGGAGCATGCTGGATGTGTGGACGCACATGAAGTGAACCGTCTGCGGGCGGAGTTGGAACTCTTCGTCGCGGATGTGTTCGCCTCGGTGCCGCGCAAGGACCAGCGGGGCTGGGGCGAATGCTATCTGCGCGGGCTGATGCTGGACGGGCGGCGCAAGTCGATCCAGCCGATGGCCGCGCGGCTGCCGGACGGGAACATGCAGGCACTGCAGCAGTTCGTCAGCCAGTCGCCGTGGGACTGGACACCGGTGCGCCGGCGGATCGCCGAGCGGCTCTGCCAGGCGATCCGGCCCGAGGTGTGGGTGGTCGACGACGTGTCGTTCCCCAAGTGCGGCAAGGCGTCGGTCGGCGTGGCCCGGCAGTACTGCGGCGCGCTGGGCAAGCGGGCCAACTGCCAGGTCGCGGTCAGTGTGCATGCCGCTACGGACACGGCGTCGTGCCCGTTGGAGTGGGACTTGTTTCTGCCCGGGGAGTGGGCCGACGATGCCCGGCGGCGCAAGGCGGCCGGGGTGCCCGAGGACGTCAGGCATGTGCCCAAGTCCCGGCTGGCGCTGGGCCTGCTGGACCGGCTGGCCGACTGGCTGGGACGGGTGCCGGTGATCGTGGCCGATGCCGGTTACGGCCGCAGCGTCTCCTTCCGGCAGTCGCTGGAGGACCGCGGCTGGCGCTATGTGGTGGCCGTCGATCCCAAGGAAATCGTCCAGATGGAGGCGGCCGAGCCGTATCAGGTGCCCTATGGCGGGCTGGGGCCGCCGACCCGGCCCTGTTATCGCGAGGCCGCCCGGCCCCTGACCGATGTCGTCGATGCCACCACATCGTTCCAGCAGGTGACCTGGCGACAAGGCAGCAAGGGCCCGATGACCTCGCGCTTCGCCGTGCTCCAGGTGCGGCCAGCGGGCAAGCTCGCCCGCCGCGCCGCCCAGGAACAGGCCGGTGGACGCAGCCGGTGGGACGGCGTGCTGCCCCTGCGCACCCTGCTCGTCGAACAGAGCGAAAACGAAGCGGCACCGACCGGGTACTGGATGAGCAACCTGCCCGCCACCACCCCGCTCGCGGACCTGGTGCGGTTCGCGAAGATGCGCTGGCGCATCGAGCACGACTACCGCGAACTCAAACACGGCCTGGGCCTGGACCACTTCGAGGGCCGCACCTGGCGCGGCTGGCACCACCACGTCACCCTCGTCACCGCCGCCCAGGCCTTCCTCACCCTCCGGCGCCTGGACCCAAAAGCCCCGAGCAGAGCCTGAGCCTCTACCAAGTCCTCGACACCCTGCAGGACATGCTCCGGTGCTGGACCGGCACCTGCACCACCTGCGGCCAACCACTCACCAGAACCAGAACCTAACGAAGCACTACTAGG
>NZ_JAOZYC010000063.1:0-1384 GCF_035798155.1 Streptomyces endophyticus
CTAGGACTTGTCCGGCCGATCATGTGACTGGTCCGCGCGGGAGTCGTTGATGGGGCCATGGGGCGGGGCGATCTGACGGATGCCGAGTGGGAACGGCTGCGGCCGTTCCTGCCGGTCAGTAACCGGCGTTGTGGCCGATGGCGGGACCACAGGCAGGTGATCGACGGGATTCTGCACCGGGTTCGGACCGGGGTTCAGTGGCGTGACCTGCCTGAACGGTTCGGGCCGTGGAAGACGGTCTACGAACGCCACCGGCTGTGGTCCGCAGACGGAACGTGGGAGCGTCTGCTCCAACAGGTCCAGGCCTCAGCAGACGCGGCCGGTGAGGTCGACTGGGACATCTCGGTCGACTCCACCATCGTCCGTGCGCATCAGCACGCGGCCGGCGCCCGGATCAACCCGCCGCCGGCACCCGCTTCAAAAGGGGCCGAGCAGGCAGAACACCAGGACGAGACACCGTGGCAGAGCCTTGTCGCCCGCCTGGTGGAGGTGGTGCTGGAGGTGAGGGCCTGGGGCGTTCGCGAGGCGGGTTCACCAGCAAGCTCCACCTGAGCGCCGATGGCCGCTGCCGCCCGCTGTCCCTAATCGTTACCCCAGGTCAGCGGGCGGACTGCACCGAGTTCAAGCCGGTGCTGGAGAAGATCCGCGTCCCGAAGATCGGACCGGGCAGACCCCGCAAGAAGCCGGACAGCGTTGCGGCCGACAAGGCTTACAGCAACGGGCCTTGCCGTGAGTACCTGCGCCGACGGGGCATCCGGCACACCATTCCGGAGAAGATCGACAGCCGGGCCGCCCGTCTGCGCAGAGGTTCCCGCGGCGGACGGCCATCGGGTTTCGACGAGGAGCGGTACAAGAAGCGCAACACCGTCGAACGCGCAATCAATCGTTTGAAACAGCACCGGGCGCTTGCCACTCGCTACGACAAACGCGGCTATGTCTTCCTCGGCACCGCGACAGCGGCAGCCCTCGCGATCTGGCTACGAACGTGACTCCGCAGGCGATGCCTCATCGTCGTTGCAGCCGTGGTCAGCCCACTCGGTGAGGAGTTCGGCCAAGCTTGCAAGCGGCGTTGTCATCGGCCACGGCGTACGTTCCTCGCGGCCCGTCCACGTCAGGTGAACAACAGCCCAGGGGGACGACCGGTTCAGAACACTGAACAGGACGTCGTCACACCCTTCGCATCGCGCCACAGCGGTGGCCTGCACTCCGTGCAGGGGGTGCCCCTGAGGAAGCTCACGATGCAGCTCCAGCTCGAAAGCATGCATGCCGCCATCAGGCACCCACCACGGGGCGGGCAGAAGCGACGGGTCATCCGGCATGTGCTGCATCACAGCATCCTTGCAGAACCCCCTGGGCCGACCTTGATCGGCCGGACAAGTCCTAG
>NZ_JAOZYC010000064.1:0-1205 GCF_035798155.1 Streptomyces endophyticus
GCACCGGCGCGGCCCCGGCCGGCTCCCACGCCCAGGCCCACGCCGCAGGTCCAGGCTCCACAGCAGCGTCGGGAACCGGCCCCCGTGAGCCGGGCCCGGGTCACCGGCCGGGTGGAGTGCGCCGAGCACCCCGCGGGCTGCCCCGCCTGGATCACCGTGATCAGCGCCCGCGGCAAGCGGCTCGCCAAGGCCGCGGTGAACCAGGGGAGTTACACGGTGGAGGGGCTGCCCGCGGGCACCCACACCCTCGTGATCTCCGCGTCGCAGCACACACCGCGCGCCGAACTGATCAGCGTGGAGGACACGTTGGACGACACGTCGGGCGTCGTACAGCACGACATCCGACTGTCGCACTGACGCCCAGCTGCTGCATTCGAGGGAACCGGGGACGCGCGGGCGCGCGTGTCCCCGCTTCCCGCCCCGACGTCCGCTAGTCGTGGTCGTGTCCTGTACACCGGCCAAGGAAGCGACTACCTGATGACGTCCCTGGAGAGCGCGGCGGCGAGCGCCGAGGCACCGGATTCGGAGACCGCACACGCGCGGCAACCCGGTGCGGTGGTGGTGAAGTGGCTCACCACCACCGACCACAAGACCATCGGCTCGCTGTATCTCATCACTTCGTTCGCGTTCTTCTGCGTCGGCGGCATCATGGCGCTCTTCATGCGCGCCGAACTGGCCCGCCCCGGCTTGCAGATCCTGTCGAACGAACAGTTCAACCAGGCCTTCACGATGCACGGCCTGATCATGCTGCTGATGTTCGCGACGCCGCTCTTCTCCGGCTTCGCGAACTGGATCATGCCCCTGCAGATCGGCGCCCCCGACGTCGCGTTCCCGCGGCTGAACATGTTCGCCTACTGGCTGTACCTGTTCGGCTCGCTGATGGCGGCCGGCGCACTGCTCACCCCGCAGGGTGCCCCCGACTTCGGCTGGTTCATGTACGCGCCGCTGTCGGACGCGATCCACACCACGAGCATCGGTGCCGACATGGGCATCATGGGCCTGGCCTTCTCCGGCTTCGGCACCATTCTCGGCTCGGTCAACTTCATCACCACCATCATCTGCATGCGCATGCCCGGCATGACGATGTTCCGGATGCCGATCTTCACGTGGAACGTGCTGCTGACCGGCGTGCTGGTCCTGCTGGCGTTCCCGGTCCTGGCCGCCGCGCTGTTCGCCCTGGAGGCGGACCGCAAGTTCGGTGCCCA
>NZ_JAOZYC010000065.1:0-976 GCF_035798155.1 Streptomyces endophyticus
CGGCGGCCGTCCCGGACGGGCCCTCGCCCGGCTCCCCCGCCGCGCCCCTGGGTGCCGAGACCGCCGCCGTGAGCACGGATTCCCGGCGTGGCCGCTCCCGTGCCTGGCTGTTGGCCGTCGCCGGGGTCGTGCTGGTCGCGTGCGGTGCGGCCGCCGCGCTGTATTTCGTGCCCGGCGGCCGGCAGGCGGAGGGAGCGGCGGGGCCGGCGGCCTCGGGCCACCCCTCGGCGACGCGCTCCGCGTCGAAGTCGGCGTCCGCGTCGAAGTCCGCCTCCCCGAGCGCCTCGAAGTCGCCGAAGGCCTCCAAGTCGGGCGCGGCGCCCGCCCCTTCGGGCCCGGCCGCGGACCCCACGTCCGCTCCCTCGACGCCTCCCACGAGCGGGCCGCCGACCTCGGCGCCGCCGCTCCCGTCGACGTACGCCGGCATCGTGATGACGGACAGCCAGGACCTGTATCTCGCGGACGATCCCGTGCGGGCCAAGCCGGACGACGGGCGGTCGAACGAGGATCTGACCTATGCCGTCTACAGCAACGGCGCGGTGCTGGCGCCGGGCACCACGTCGGGGAGTTCGCTCGCGCTGCTGCCCGCCGGGCAGCCGGCCACCCTCGACGCGTGCCGCGACGCGCACGCGGCCAAGGACTTCTACTGGGTCTACGACCTGCCGGTGGGCCAGCGTTTGTGCCTGGTCGGTGGCTCGGGTGACGTCGGGCTTCTGACGCTCCGGGGCAAGACGGAGGGCAAGAACGTGACGCTGGACGCGAAGGTCTGGCGGGCCGCCGGTCAGTAGGCGTACGACGAAGCCCGCCGGACCGCGAGGTCCGGCGGGCTTCGTGTGTGTTGCTTACTGGGACTCGACTACTTGGACTCGACGGCGTGGCCGCCGAACTGGTTGCGCAGCGCCGCGATCATCTTCATCTGCGGCGAGTCCTCCTGGCGGGAGGAGAAGCGGGCGAAGAGCGACGCGGTGATCGCGGG
>NZ_JAOZYC010000066.1:0-148227 GCF_035798155.1 Streptomyces endophyticus
TGCTGGTCTGCGCGGTCGTGCTGACCAGCGCGGGCGGAATCCTCATCCACACCCGCAGCCTCACCCGGGTCCTCGTCCGGGTCGGCGGCACCGGCGGCTCCTGGCACGGTGCCGCGGGCGTACGGGACCTGCGCAGCGGCGCGAGGGCCCTGGAGCACGCACAGTTCCGGGCGGGCTCCACCACGAAGGTCGTGACGGCGGCCACGGTGCTGCGGCTCGCCGCCGACGGGCGCGTGGACCTGGACGCGCCGGTGCAGCGCTACCTCCCCGCGCTCTTCCGCGGCACCGGCTTCCGGCAGCCCATCTCCGTACGGCAGTTGCTCAACCACACGAGCGGGATACCGGCCGGTGACGGCTGGGGCGACGCGTTCGCGGACCAGTACGCGCACCGCTTCGATGTCATCACGCCCGCGCAGGTCGCCGCTTCGGCGCTCGCCAAGGGCCCCGCGTTCGCGCCGGGCACGCGGCAGCAGTACCTCAACATCAACTACACGCTGCTCGGGCTGCTCGTGGAGAAGGTCACCGGCGACTCCTTCGGGGAGACGGCGGCCCGGCTCGTGCTGCGCCCGGCCGGGATGCGGCACACGTACTTCCCCGGCACCGACCCGCGGATCCACGGCCCGCACCACCGCGGGTACCAGCTCGTGGACGGGGAGTTCGTCGACGTGACGCGGTGGGTCCAGGCCGACCGGTCGGCGGCGGGCGACATGATCTCCACGACCGCCGACCTGGAGCGACTGCTCACCGCCCTCTTCAGGGGCCGACTCGTACCCACCCCACAGCTCGACGAGATGTTCACGGTCCCGGCCGACATCGACGGCGCCACCATGAGCGCCGGCCTCCAGCGGATCGAGATCGGCGGCCACGTGTACTGGGGCAAGTCCGGCGCACGGTACGGCTACAGCACCGGAATCGCCGCCACCCGCGACCTGTCCCGGACGGCCGTCTACTCGGTCAACTCCACGGACGCGAAGGGCGAGGAGATGAACCCCGTCGCCCAGCGCATCAGCATGGCAGCGGTCAGGAACGCGGCCTGACCAGTCGGTGCGCCACCCCGTGCGACACGGCCGTCGCCGCGGCCGCCCAGGCGACCCCGGCGACGACGTCACGGGCCCGGCCCGGCCGCAGCACCCCGGCCCTCTTCAGCCGCCGCCGCGCCCACACCGTGAACGGAACGACGAGCAGCGGCGAGGTCACGACGCCCGGGGTGTAACCACGCACGGCGACGGCCTGCCCGATGTGCAGCAGCCCGTGCGCCCCGAACCCGTTCAACATGGCCTGATACGTGGCACTGCGGCCACCGCTCGCCCACCCGGCGACGGCCCCCGCTCCGACGATCCCCGCCATGACGCCGACGGCCGCGGTGAACTCCCGGCCGTCGGCGCGCTCCATGAGCCGCCACACCCGCTCGGGCACGTCCGGCCACCGCTCGCGCAGCCGCGGCACGTTCTTCCGGATCCAGCGCGCAGTGGTGAGCACCTCTTCGGTGTCGTGCAGCGCCCAGGCGGCGAACAGCCCCAGGGTCACCGCGGCCTCGACGGACGACTGGTCATCGGTCATGGCCGGAGCCTACGGCGGGCTCAACTCGGCTTCCCGGGGGCCGAGTTGTGACACTCGTCGCGCCTCACAACCCCGCGATCTTGTTCCACCGCTTCGAGAACTCGGTCCGCTCCCCCGGCCCGATGTCACGCGCGATCGCGAGCCGCGAGCGCATTTGGTCGTCGGGGAAGATCAGCGGGTCCTCGGCCAGCGCGGCCGTCTCCTTGTCCTTGGAGGAGGCGAGGACGTCGCGCGCCGCGGGCACCGGGCAGACGTAGTTGACCCACGCGGCCAGCTCCGCCGCGACCTCCGGCCGGTAGTAGTAGTCGATCAGGCGCTCGGCGTTGGCCTTGTGGTCGGCGAGGTTGGGGATCATCAGGGACTCGGCCCAGAGCTCGGCGCCCTCCTCGGGCACGACGAACTCGATGTCCGGGTTGTCGGCCTGGAGCTGGATGATGTCGCCGCTGTACGCCTGGCAGGCGAGGACGTCGCCGCTGGACAGGTCCTTGATGTAGTCGTTGCCGGTGAAGCGGCGGATGTGCTTCGACTTCACCAGCTTCTCGACCTGGTCGCAGACCTTGTCGAAGTCGGCGGCCTTCCATTTGGTGATGTCGACGCCGTTGCCCTGCATGAGGAGGGCGAAGGACTCGTCGAGACCGGAGAGGAGGGTGACCCGCCCGGCGAGGTCGGCCGCCCACAGGTCCGAGACGTGCTTGATCTCGCGGCCCAGCTTCCGCTTGTTGTACGCGATGCCGGTGATGCCGGACTGCCACGGCACGGTGTACTTGCGGCCCGGGTCGAAGGCGGGCGAGCGCAGCAGCGGGTCGAGGTACTTGGTGACGTGCGGCTGGCGCGCGCGGTCCATCTCCTGGACCCAGCCGAGGCGCACGAAGCGCGAGCACATCCAGTCGGAGATGACGATGAGGTCGCGGTCGGTCTTCTGGTGGTTCATCAGCGACGGGCTGATCTTGCCGAAGAACTCGTCGTTGTCGTTGATCTCTTCGGTGTACTTGACCTGGATCCCGGTCCGCTTCTCGAACGCGTCGAGGGTGGGCCGCTTCGACGGGTTGTCGTCGTCGACGTCGATGTAGAGCGGCCAGTTGGCCCAGGTGAGCCGCTTCTCGCCGGCGGACAGATCGTGGCCCGCCCGCTCGCCCGGCGAGACGTACGCGGCGGGCACCCCACAGCCCGTGGCGAGGGCGCCGACCGTCGCGGCCGCGGCACCACCGCCCAGGGCGCGCAGCAGGGAACGACGGTTGACCTGGTGGGATATCGGGTTCACTGGCACGAACTCAGCCTCCCGCGAGACGACTTGGCCCCACAATGGACGCTGCGTCGAGCGCCGCGGCCGGGGGCCGACACCTTGTCGATCCGCGCTCACCCGACCGCGTCCGCGACGGCCCGCAGATACCGCCCGGTCACCCACTTCTGCACGCCCCGCGCCACCGGCCCGCCGAGCCGCGCGTACCACCGCCCCGGCCGCGAGAACGCCCGGATCCGGAACCACACGGCCCCGTCCGCCGCCCGCTCGACGAGGAACGCCTCCTCGCCGCACTCCGGATGCCCCGGCAGCGTCCCGTAGGCGAATCCGACGCACGACGGCTCGCGCACGACCCGTACCACCCGGCAGGGAATCCGCAGGAACAGCGCCCGCAGCTGCACGTCCGCGCCCTCCCGGACGTCGCCGCCCGGTGTCACCCGGAGCCCGGCCCCGCGCTGCGCGCCCCACGAGAGGACCGCCGCGCCGGCCCGCTCGAAGCACTCCTGCCCCGAGCCGATCCGGACACGGCGGTCCATGTGGGCGTACCCCGGCGGCAGTTCATCCGCCGCCAGGGTCGCGCCGACCTCGCTGTAGGTGAGGTTCACTCGCGGGCTCACGCGTCCAGCGACGTCATCACGTGCTTGATCCGCGTGTAGTCGTCGAAGCCGTACGCCGACAGGTCCTTGCCGTAGCCCGACTTCTTGAAGCCGCCGTGCGGCATCTCGGCGACGAGCGGGATGTGGGTGTTGATCCACACGCAGCCGAAGTCGAGGACCTTGGACATCCGCATCGCGCGGCCGTGGTCCTTCGTCCAGACCGAGGAGGCGAGCGCGTACTCGACGCCGTTGGCGTACCCGACCGCCTGCTCCTCGTCCGTGAAGGACTGGACGGTGATGACGGGGCCGAAGACCTCGTTCTGGATGATCTCGTCGTCCTGCTTGAGGCCGGAGACGACGGTCGGCGCGTAGAAGTAGCCCTGCTCGCCGACCCGGTGGCCGCCGGCCTCGACCTTGGCGTGCGCCGGGAGCCGCTCGATGAAGCCGGTGACCTGCTTCAGCTGGTTGGCGTTGTTCAGCGGGCCGTAGAGGACGTCCTCGTCGTCGGCCGCGCCGGTCTTCGTCTCGGCGGCGATCTTGGCGAGCGCGGTGACGAACTCGTCGTGCACCGACTCGTGGACGAGGACGCGGGTGGCGGCGGTGCAGTCCTGGCCGGCGTTGAAGTACCCGGCCTCGGCGATGCCCTCGGCGGCCTTCGCGAGGTCGGCGTCCTCGAAGACGACGACCGGGGCCTTGCCGCCCAGCTCCAGGTGGACCCGCTTGAGGTCCTTGGCGGCGGACTCGGCGACCTGCATGCCGGCGCGCACGGAGCCGGTGATGGAGGCCATCGCGGGGGTCTTGTGCTCGACCATCGCGCGGCCGGTGTCGCGGTCGCCGCACACGACGTTGAAGACGCCCTTGGGCACGATCGCGCCGATGATCTCGGCCATCAGGACCGTGGAGGCGGGGGTGGTGTCCGACGGCTTCAGCACCACCGTGTTACCGGCGGCGAGCGCGGGCGCGAACTTCCACACGCCCATCATCATCGGGTAGTTCCACGGCGCGACCTGCGCGCAGACACCGATCGGCTCGCGGCGCACGAAGGAGGTCAGGCCCTCCATGTACTCGCCGCCGGAGCGGCCCTCCAGCATGCGCGCGGCGCCCGCGAAGAAGCGGATCTGGTCGAGCATCATCGGGATCTCTTCGCTGCGGGTCAGACCGAGCGGCTTCCCACAGTTCTCCGACTCGACGGCGATGAGCTCCTCGGCGCGCTCCTCGAACGCGTCCGCGATCTTCAGCAGGTACTTCTGGCGCTCCCCCGGAACCAGGTCGCGCCAGGCCGGGAACGCGGCCTCGGCCGCGGCCATCGCGGCGTCGACGTCGGCCTGCCCGGACAGCGGCGCGGTCGCGTACGCCTCGCCCGTGGCGGGGTTGACCACCTCGGTGGTCCGTCCGTCGACGGCGTCCTGGAACTCACCGCCGATGTAGTTGCGGAGCTTGCGCAGCCGTCCCAGCTCACTGGTGCCCACTACCGGCCCTCCTGACTGTTCGCTGTCCAAAGATTGAGACGCCCACCCTAGACGGAGGACCGACGTTTTCGACACCCCCCACCCCTGTTGAACTACGGAATTAGTGAGGTTGAAGCTCGTAGACAACGAATTTCATCGATCCGGGCTTGCGGAACAGACGAGTCCTCGTGCACAGTGAGGCCGTGGCCAGTCGCAGCGCAGACCCCAAGGGACCCAGTTCGAGGAACGGCAGCAATCCGCCGCTCGACTCCGTCTCCCTCGCCATCATCGAACAGCTTCAAGAAGACGGCAGGCGTCCGTACGCCGCCATCGGCAAGGCCGTCGGCCTCTCCGAGGCGGCCGTGCGCCAGCGCGTCCAGAAGCTGCTCGATCAGGGCGTGATGCAGATCGTCGCCGTCACCGACCCGCTCACCGTGGGCTTCAGACGCCAGGCGATGGTCGGCATCAACGTCGAGGGGGACCTGGATCCCGTGGCGGATGCGCTCACCGACATGCCGGAGTGCGAGTACGTCGTGATGACCGCGGGCTCGTTCGACCTGATGGTGGAGGTCGTCTGCGAGGACGACGACCACCTTCTGGAGGTCATCAACCGACGCATCCGGGCCCTCCCCGGAGTGCGCTCCACCGAGAGCTTCGTTTACCTGAAGCTCAAGAAGCAGACCTATATGTGGGGAACCCGATAGCCGTGAGCAAGGACCTCAGCCGAACCGCGTACGACCACCTGTGGATGCACTTCACCCGCATGTCGTCGTACGAGAACGCGCCCGTTCCCACCATCGTGCGTGGCGAGGGCACCTACATCTACGACGACAAGGGCCAGAAGTACCTGGACGGCCTCTCCGGCCTGTTCGTGGTGCAGGCGGGCCATGGCCGCCGCGAGCTCGCCGAGGTCGCCGCCAAGCAGGCGGCCGAGCTGGCGTTCTTCCCCATCTGGTCGTACGCCCACCCCAAGGCCGTGGAGCTGGCCGAGCGCCTGGCCCACTACGCGCCGGGCGACCTCAACAAGGTCTTCTTCACCACCGGTGGCGGCGAGGCCGTCGAGACCGCGTGGAAGCTGGCGAAGCAGTACCACAAGCTCACCGGCAACCACCAGAAGTACAAGGTCATCTCGCGCGCGGTCGCCTACCACGGCACCCCGCAGGGCGCCCTGTCCATCACCGGTCTGCCCGCCCTCAAGGCCCCCTTCGAGCCGCTCGTCCCGGGCGCGCACAAGGTGCCGAACACGAACATCTACCGCGCCCCGATCCACGGCGACGACCCGGAGGCCTTCGGCCGCTGGGCCGCCGACCAGATCGAGCAGGAGATCCTGTTCGAGGGCCCGGAGACGGTCGCGGCCGTCTTCCTGGAGCCGGTGCAGAACGCCGGTGGCTGCTTCCCGCCGCCGCCCGGCTACTTCCAGCGCGTGCGCGAGATCTGCGACAAGTACGGCGTGCTGCTCGTCTCCGACGAGGTCATCTGCGCCTTCGGCCGCCTCGGCACGATGTTCGCCTGTGACAAGTTCGGCTACGTCCCGGACATCATCACCTGCGCCAAGGGCATGACGTCCGGCTACTCCCCGATCGGTGCGGCGATCGTCTCCGACCGGATCGCCGAGCCGTTCTACAAGGGCGACAACACGTTCCTGCACGGCTACACGTTCGGTGGCCACCCGGTCTCCGCCGCCGTCGGCCTCGCGAACCTGGACATCTTCGAGCGCGAGGGCCTCAACCAGCACGTCCTCGACAACGAGGCGAACTTCCTCAACACGCTGCAGAAGCTGCACGACCTGCCGATCGTCGGCGACGTCCGCGGCAACGGCTTCTTCTACGGCATCGAGCTCGTGAAGGACAAGGCCACCAAGGAGACCTTCACGGACGAGGAGTCGGAGCGCGTGCTCTACGGCTTCGTCTCGAAGAAGCTCTTCGAGTACGGCCTGTACTGCCGCGCCGACGACCGTGGCGACCCGGTCATCCAGCTCTCGCCGCCGCTGATCTCCGACCAGGCGACGTTCGACGAGATCGAAGGGATCATCCGACAGGTCCTCACGGAGGCCTGGGAGAAGATCTGATCAAGACCCGATCCACGGTCTGAGCCAGGGCGTCCACGGAACGCCAACTGGCTTGAGGCACGGCCCGGTTGCACCCATCCGAGTGAGATGGGACGCGACCGGGCCGTGCCCTTCTCCGGCCCGCGCCCCCGCGTCCTTACGGTGCCCAGTGACCGATCGGCCCCGCCTTCGTTCCCCCGATAGGGCCCTTCTGACCCGTCAGGAGGGCCCTGTGGGGGAAGGCAACTGATCAGAACCGAGGTGTACGTCATGGTGGCCCCGCCGGACAACGACGTGCTGTGGGCGCGTGCCCTGCACTACGCACACAGCGGATCGGACAGCGGGTCCCCCGCTCTCACCGGCGTCTCGCTCGGTGTCCGCGAGGGCGAGATCCTCGCCGTCACCGGGCCCCGCGGCAGCGGGAAGACGACACTGCTGCGCTGCCTCTCCGGTCAGCTCCTGCCGAACCAGGGCGAGGTGTGGTTCAACAGCACGCCCGTGCACACGATGGGCCCGCTGGTACGCGAACGGCTGCGCCGCGACCGGTTCGGCTGGATCGACCCCGAGCCGGTCCTCGTACCCGAGCTGAACGTGTGGGAGAACGCGGCCCTCCCCCTGATGCTGCGCGGCACCCCCCGGCGCTCCGCCAAGTCCGCCGCCCACGAGTGGCTCGACCGGCTCGACGTGGGCCGCCTCGCCCGCAAGCGCCCGCACGCCCTGTCCGTCGCCGAGCGCCAGCGCGTCGCCATCGCCCGCGCCCTCGCGCACGCCCCGCACGTGGTGTTCGCCGACGAGCCGACCGCGACCCTGCACCGCGCCGACAGCGCCCACATCCTGCGCACCCTCACCGCCGCGGCCCGCTCGCACGCCATCACGGTCGTCCTCGCCACCCACGACTCCGCGGTGGGCGCGCTCGCCGACCGCACGGAGTCGCTGCTCGACGGGCGCCGCGTGCACACCGTGCCGCTGCCCGAGAAGGCCCCCGAAGGGGAAGGCCGGGCCGCGTGCTCGCTCTCCGTCTAGCGCGCGGCGCGCACCCGCTGGTCCAGCTGCGCAGACTCCTGGTCGCCGCCGCGTCGGCCGGCACCGGCTTTCTGCTCCTGTGCACGCTCGGCCACGCGCTCGGGCACCCCGAGACCGCGGCCAACTCGCTGCTGCGCCTCGCCTGGTGCGCGCTGCCGATCGCCGCGACGGTGTACTTCGCGGTCGCCGTGGCCCGCTCCGACCCCGGCACACAACCGCGCGCGGGCCTGTCCGCCGTGGGCCTCGGCCCGGCCCGCCTCTCCCTGCTCGCCGCGATCTCCACGGCGATCGCCTGCACGCTCGGCTCGATGCTGGCGCTGCTGTTCTTCCTGCATCTGCGGGGCGACCTGACGGGCCTCCCGTTCGACGGCGCGGCCCGTGGGCTGCTCGCCGCCGACCGTCCCCTGCCGCTCGCCGCCACGCTCACCCTGCTGACCTGGGTACCGTTCGCGGCCTCCGCGGCGAGCGCCCTCGCGCTGCGCCCGCGGCTCGCCCGTCCGGCCAAGGACACCGAGGAGCCGCAGGAACCGGCGGCCGCTCCGACCGGGCTGCCGTGGGGCTTCGCGATGCTCGCGGCGGGCCTCGCCGTGGAGACGTACGCGGCGAGCGCCCGCGGCGCCGCGGGCTCCCGGCTGCCGGGCGGTCTCACCGGCAGCCCCACCGGCGTGCTCGCCGGGTGGACGCTGACCGCGCTCGGCCTGGCGCTCGCCGGCCCCGGGCTCACGTATCTGTGCGGGCGCGCGTTGCAGTCCGTACGCCCCTCGGCGGTGCGGCTGCTCGCGGGCCGGGTGCTCCAGGAGGAGGCACGGCGCGTCGGCCGCCCGCTCGGCGTGGTCTGCGCGGTGGCGTCAGGGGCGTACGCGGCGGTCACGGTGTACGGGGAGCGCGCGGGGGCGGCGACCGGCGTCGGGCCGCTGGCGACGCTCGGCGCGGTGCTTGTCGTCGGCTGTGCCGTGGCGACGCTGGTGACCGCGTCCTTCGAGGCCCGCCAGGCTCGGCGGCACACGACGGAGGCGCTGCTGCGGATCGGCGCGCCCGCCACGGCGCTGCGCGGGGCGGTGGCACTCAGGGCCTGTGCGCTGCTGGCCGTTTTCGGGCCGCTGACCTGGCTCGTCGCGGAACTTTCGGCGGCCCCGCTGACGACGCGATGAGTTTTGACGACACTGGCCGTCTACATGTTCGTACGCACCACATCACCTGACATCACCTGACTTCAGCGAGAAGGCGACGGACACATCATGAGCGAGTACCAGCAGATGATCTTCGTGAACCTGGCCGTGAATGACGTGGCTGCGTCCACCAAGTTCTTCACGGAGCTGGGGTACGAGCGCAACGCCCAGTTCTCGGACGACTCCACCAGCTCCATCGTGATCAGCGAGCACATCGTGATCATGCTGCTCGCGAAGGAGAAGTACGCGGGCTTCACCAAGAAGACGATCGTCGACTCGAAGAGCAGCAGCGAGACACTCCTCGCGCTGAGCGCCGAGAGCCGCGGATCAGTCGACGAGCTCGTGGACCGGGCGATCGCCGCGGGCGGCACCGAGACCGGCGAGAAGCAGGACCACGGCTTCATGTACGGGCGGGCCTTCGACGACCTCGACGGACACACCTTCGAGGTCGTGTGGATGGACCCGTCGGTCGTCGAGGGCTGACCAACGGGCGCCCGCCCGCCCGTGCTTAGCATGGGCGGGTGCCGAATCCAGAGCAATCCTTTGAACCGTCCGTGCCCGCCACCACCTCGGACCGCGAGATCGAGACCCTCGCGGAGTTCGACGAGGTGGTGGCCGCGCGCGCCACACTGGCCGGACACCGGGTGCAGGCCGTCGACCTGACCACCCGCACCGAACGCCTGCACCGCGCCGAGGTCGAGGGCGCCATATTCCTCGGCTGCCCCATGGATCCGCAGGCGGCGGCCGACGTCAGGGCGCGCGGCGCACTGGTCTTCCCGCCGGTCCCTGGCCTCCCCTTCGACCCGTACCGCGGCCGCCTCTACGCCCCTGCCGAGCTCTTCGAGGGCCTGTCCTCCGAGGGCGGCTACGCGGCCACTCCCGACGCCCGCGCGTACGAGTGGTTCCAGCGGACCAAGGCCGACGGCGACGTGTTCGCGTCGATGCTGCGCGCCGTGCACGACGACTCCGTGTCCGACGCGCTCGACGAACTCCTCGTCGGGGACCGGGTGGTGGGCGTCATGGGCGGTCACGCGATGGCGCGCGGCACGGAGGCGTACGAGGGCGCGGCGCGGCTCGGCCGGACGCTGGCGCGCGCCGGGTTCTCGGTGGCGACGGGCGGCGGTCCCGGCGCGATGGAGGCCGCGAACCTGGGCGCGTACGCGGCGCCGTTCGCCGGCCCCATGCTCGACGACGCGCTCCAACTCCTCGCCAAGTCACCGTCGTTCACGCCGTCGATCACCGACTGGGCGGACGCGGCCTTCGCCGTGCGGGAGCGCTGGCCGGGCGGCGGCCCTTCCGTGGGCATCCCCACCTGGTTCTACGGGCACGAGCCGCCGAACGCGTTCGCCGAGCACATCGCCAAGTACTTCGCCAACGCCACCCGCGAGGACGGCCTGCTGGCCCGCTCCAACGCGGGTGTGATCTTCCTGCCGGGCGCGGCGGGCACGGTCCAGGAGATCTTCGACAACGCGACGCCCAACTACTACGAGTCGCGCGGCGAGCCGACCCCGATGGTCCTCGTCGACCGCGCGCACTGGACCGAACGCCTCCCCACCTGGCCGCTGCTCCAGGCGCTCGCCCGGGAGCGGTCCATGGAGGACCGGATCGCACTGGTGGACACGGTCGAGGAGGCGGGCAGGGCGATCGAGCGACTCGGCTAGCACGTTGGGTCAAGCGGGAGTCAAGAGTCGCCGGTGAGGCGCTTCGTGTATTGACCGTGCGTCACCGTCACCGATAAACCAGCGGTGACCGTGGGGGTGTTGAGCTTCGAGGTGCGTTCGCGCCGCGCCACACCCCTCCTCTTCCCCGTACATGTGAAGGACAGCTGTGTCCGTAGCCCCCCGCATATCTCAGCGCATCTCCTCCAGAGCGGCCCGCTTCGCCGGCGTGGCCGCCGCCGCGACGGCCCTGACGCTCGGCGTCGCAGGCTCCGCATCGGCGTGCAACATCGGCGAGTTCACCGCCAAGGCCGGCTGTGACGGCCAGCAGGGTGTCATCTCCGTCACCGACGTGGACGCCTCCGGCACCCCAGCGACCGTCACGGTCTTCCGTACGTCCGGCGGCTCCGAGGAGCAGGTCGGCTCGCAGGTCGTGAAGGGCTCCAAGGAGGGCGCCACGATCACCTTCAAGGAGGACTGGAAGCCGGGCGCGACCTACCGCGTCCACGTGAAGACCGACCGTTTCAACGTCGACGACGACATCAAGGACGGCGTCACCGCCCCTGCCACGGCGTGCGCGACGGAGAAGCCGTCGACGCCTGCGACGTCCGCGGCGCCCAGCACCTCGGCCCCGGCCGCGAAGCCGACGCCCTCCAAGAGCGCGCCCGCGGCGGCCCCGGCACCGAGCAGCTCCGCCTCCCCGGCCGGCGGTTCGGACCTCGCCGAGACCGGGTCGAGCAGCAACACCCCGGTGATCGCCGGCATCGCGGCCCTCCTGGTCGTCGCGGGCGGCGGCGTGGTCTTCGCGCTCCGCCGCAAGGGATCGACGCAGAAGTAGGCCTGGCGCGGGCGTCGTTCGGCGGCTCAGCCGGTCACCCGAGCGACGCCCGCTCCCAGCACCACGATGTCCGCCGCGTCGAAGGCGACCCCGACCTCGTCCCCCGGCTCCGGCGCCTCGCGCAGCGCGCAGGCCGCTTCCAGGCGGGGCGCGTCCCCCGGCTGAAGGTGCAGGGCGACGTGCGTACCGCGGAAGGTGCGCGCGGTGACGGCACAGGTCAACTGGGCTTCGGCGGCAGGGACGAGGCGTACGCCCGCGGGCCGGACGAGGAGTCGGCAGACCCCCTGCTCCGAGCCGTCCGGCACCGGAACCTTGCCCCAAGGCGTGTCCGCGACCGCCCCGGTGACCGTCGCCTCCACCACGTTGTCGAAGCCGAGGAAGCGGGCCACGAACTCGTCCGCCGGGTTCTGCCACACCTCAAGAGGCGTACCGGTCTGGGCGATCCGCCCGTCCCGCATCACCACGACCCGGTCGGCGAGCGCGAAGGCCTCGCCCTGGTCGTGCGTGACGGCGAGCACGGTCGTCCCCAACTCGCCGAAGAGTTCCCGCAGTTCGACGACGAGCCGCTCACGCAGCGTTCGGTCGAGCTGCCCGAGCGGCTCGTCCAGCATCAGCAGCCGCGGGCTCGGAGCGAGCGCCCGCGCGAGCGCGACCCGCTGCTGCTCCCCTCCGGACAGCGCACCGACCGGCCGCCGCTCGGCGCCGGGCAGCCCGACGAGCCCCAGCAACTCCCGTACATGCTCGGCCTGTTCGTGCTTGCCCGCCCCGTGCATACGCAGCCCGAAGGCGACGTTCTGCCCCACGTCACGCTGCGGGAACAGCTGGTGGTCCTGGAACATCAGGCCGACGCCCCGCTTGTGCGCGGGCACTCCCGCCTGGTCGGCGCCGCCGAGCAACACCCGCCCGCCGTCCAGGGGTTGCAGCCCCGCGACGGCCCGCAGCAGCGTCGACTTGCCGCTGCCGCTCGGCCCGAGCACGCACACGATCTCGTGCTCGGCGACCTCCAGGTCCACGTCGTCGAGCACGGCGTGCCCACCGAACCGTACGGTCGCGTCGTCCAACTCCAGCAGCGACATCAGAACTCCCCGGTCGAGGCCTTGGCGGGCCGAATCCGTTCAAGGACGAGCAACGAGGCCGCGCAGACGACCATCAGCACGGTCGAGAGCGCCATCGCCTGCCCGTAGTTGAGGTCACCGGCCCGCCCGAGCAGGCGGGCCACGGCGACCGGCAGCGTCGGATTGTCGGGCCGCGCGATGAACACGGTCGCCCCGAACTCACCGAGCGACACGGCGAACGCGAACCCGGCCGCGACCAGCAGTGCCCGCCGCACCATCGGCAGGTCGACCTCCCGCCAGGCCCGCAGCGGCGAGGCGCCGAGCACGGCTGCGGCCTCCCGGAGCCGCCCGTCGACGGCCCGCAGCACCGGCAGCATCGTCCGCACCACGAACGGCACCCCGACCAACGCCTGTGCGAGCGGCACCAAGATCCACGTGGAGCGCAGGTCGAGCGGCGGCTCGTCGAGCGTGATCAGAAACCCGAACCCGACGGTCACCGCCGACACCCCCAGCGGCAGCATCAACAACGCGTCGAACCCGCGCACGAGCCGCCCGGCCCTCCGCGTAAGGGCGGCAGCGGCAAGCCCACCGATCACCACGGCGATGGCCGTGGCGGCGAGCGCGTACTCCAGCGAATTCCAGATCGCGTCGATCGGCGGCACGAGGAAGGTCCCGCCGTCGGCGTCCATGAGCGCCCGGTAGTACCCGAACCCGTATCCGCCCGGAGCATCGAGCGACCGCTCCACAAGCACACCCAGCGGCAGCACGATCAGCAGGGCGACGGACACCAACACACCAGCGAGGAGCGCCCATTGCCCGGCCCCGCGCGGCCTGCGCGCCGTGTGCGCCGCGTCGACGAGCCGCAGCGCGCTCTCCCGCCGCCGCACGGTCCACGCGTGCACACCGAGGATCAGGCCGACGGCAAGGAACTGCACGATGGTCAGCACAGCAGCGGTGGACAGATCAAAGATCTGCGCGGTCTGCCGATAGATCTCGACCTCAAGGGTCGAGAACCCGGGCCCGCCCAGAATCTGCACCACGCCGAAGGACGTGAACGTGAACAGGAACACCATCAACGACGCAGCGGCCACAGCGGGCCCGAGCGCCGGCAGCGTCACCCTCCGCCACGCCGCGAACCGCGAGGCGCCGAGCATCCGCGCGGCCTCCTCCTGCCGAGGATCGAGCTGCGCCCACAACCCACCAACGGTCCGTACGACAACGGCGTAGTTGAAGAAGACATGCGCGAGCAGAATCGCCCACACCGTCGTGTCGAGCCGGACGCCCCACACCTCGTCGAGCAGCCCGCCGTTCCCGACGAGCGCGAGGAAGGCGGTGCCCACGACGACGGTCGGCAGCACGAACGGCACGGTGACGACGGCCCGCAGCACCTGCTTGCCGGGAAACTCGAACCGGGCGAAGACATACGCCCCCGGCAGCGCGATCAGCAGCGTCAGCGCGGTCGACGCGAGCGCCTGCCACACCGTGAACCACAGGACGTGCCGGATGTCGGACTGCCCGAGCACGTCCAGGATCCGGCCGAGCTGCCAGCCGCCGTCGACGTGCAGGCCGCGCTCGACGATCGCGACGACCGGGTAGGCGAAGAACAGCCCGAAGAACACGACGGGCAGGGCCATGAGCCCGAGCCGCGCCGCGTTCCCGGTCCTCCTCTTGACGACTACTTCAGTACGAGCGACGTCCACGACTTCACCCAGTCGTCCCGGTTGTCCGCGATCTTGCGCGGGCTCATGGTCCCGGGATCGTCGATCTTCACCGCGTACTTGGTGTAGTCGGCGGGCGCGGTGACGTTCTCCGTCACGGGGTCGACGAACATGTTGAGCGGCATGTCCTCCTGGAACTTCTTGGAGACCAAGAAGTCGAGCAGCACCTTGCCGCCCTTCTCGTTCTTCGCCCCGTCGAGCAGCCCCGCGAACTCGACCTGCTGGAAGCACGTCCCCTTCGCGACCCCGACCGGCGAGGTCTTCGGCTGCGGATCGGCGAACACGGCCTCGGCGGGCGGCGAGGACGCGTACGACACGACGAGCGGCCGGTCCCCGCCGGCCTTCTTCCCGCCGGCGCTCCCGCTGAACTCCTCGTTGTACGCCTGGTCCCAGCCGTCGACGACCTTGAGCCCGTTGGCCTTCAGCTTCTTCCAGTACGGCTGCCAGCCGTCGTCGCCGTACTTCGCGGCGGACCCGAGCAGAAAGCCGAGACCGGGCGATGACGTGGACGCGTTCTCCGTGACCAGCAGGTTCTTGTAGGCCGGCTTGGTGAGATCGGCGAAGGACGACGGCGGCGCGAGGTCGTGCTTCTTGAAGTACGCCTTGTCGTAGTTGACGCAGAGCGACCCGGTGTCGACGGGGGTGACGCGGTCCTTCCCCTTGTCGAGCCGGTACTCGCTCCTCACCTCGTCAAGCCCCTTGGCCCGGTACGAGGAGAAGATCCCGTTGTCGAGCGCCCGCGAGAGCAGGGTGTTGTCGACGCCGAAGAAGACGTCGCCCTGCGGATTGTCCTTGGACAGGATCGCCTTGTTGACGGCCTCGCCGGCGTCCCCGTCCTTGAGGACCCTGACCTTGTAACCGGAGCTCTTCTCGAAGTCCTTCAGTACGCCCTTCGAGACGGCCCACGAATCGTGACTCACGAGGGTCACGGTCCTGGAGTCCCCGCCCGCTGCACCGGAGCCACCACCGGACGACCCGCACGCGGACAACGTGACGAGCCCGAGCCCCACGACCACGGCGACGTACGCGGTGGTGGCCGACTTCTTCTTGCTCACTACTTCATTCCTCCTGGAGATGACCAGGAGAAGACGCGGCCCTGCCCGGAACCTTCCGGCCAAATCGGCCAAGGCTCCGGGCAGGGCACAACAGCTTGAGTGGTGTCCGAACTTCCTACCCGGAATGACCCGGGCAAGGTCCAGAGGGTCTGCGGCCTGTCGACGCGATGCCTGCCGTCGGTTGCCGCACTCTCAGCGCTGTGGCGCTCCCCTGTCGGAAATGCAGATGTAGTTGTCGTACTTACCCGGCCAGGCTACCGCTCGGTGGCCGCCAGCTGTCCACAGGCTCCGTCGATCTCCTGGCCACGGGTGTCCCGGATGGTCACCGGGACGCCGTGCGCGGCGATGGCGTCGACGAAGGCCTTCTCGTCCTCGGGCCGCGAGGCGGTCCACTTGGAACCGGGCGTCGGGTTGAGAGGAATCAGATTCACATGCACCGGCTTGCCCTTGAGCATCCGCCCGAGCCTGTCACCACGCCACGCCTGGTCATTGATGTCCCGGATGAGCGCGTACTCGATCGACAGCCGGCGCCCGGACTTCGCCGAGTACTCGAACCCGGCGTCGAGCACCTCGCGCACGTTCCACCGCGTATTGACGGGTACGAGGGTGTCGCGCAGCTCGTCGTCGGGGGCGTGCAGCGAGATCGCGAGCCGGCACTTGAGGCCCTCGTCGGTGAACCGGTTGATGGCGGGCACGAGCCCGACCGTCGACACGGTGATGCCGCGCTGGCTGAGCCCGAGCCCGTCCGGCTCCGGGTCGGTGAGCGCGCGAATGGCCTGGATGACCCGCTTGTAGTTGGCGAGCGGCTCGCCCATGCCCATGAACACGATGTTGCTGAGCCGCGCGGGCCCCCCGGGAATCTCCCCGTCCCTGAGCGCGCGCATCCCGTCAACGATCTGATGCACGATCTCAGCGGTCGACAGGTTCCGGTCGAGCCCGGCCTGCCCGGTGGCGCAGAACGGGCAGTTCATCCCGCACCCGGCCTGCGACGAGATGCACATCGTCACGCGGTCCGGATACCGCATCAGCACGGACTCGACGAGCGTCCCGTCGAACAGCTTCCACAGCGTCTTGCGCGTGGTGTCCTGGTCGGTCGACAGATGCCGCACGACGGTCATCAGCTCCGGCAGCAACGCGTCCCGCAGCTTCTCGCGCGACCCGGCGGGGATGTCGGTCCACTCCGCGGGATCGTGCGCGTACCGCGCGAAGTAGTGCTGCGAGAGCTGCTTGGCGCGAAACGGCTTCTCACCGACCGCGGCAACGGCTTCCTTCCGCTCAGCAGGCGAAAGATCAGCAAGGTGCCGCGGCGGCTTCTTGGCCCCGCGGGGGGCGACGAACGTCAGTTCTCCGGGCTTAGGCATAGCTCATCCAGTGTCGCAGATCTACGAGGGTGCCCCGCGCCCCCGCGATCTCAGGGGCCAGCCGGGGTGCGGATGGCCGCGATGTCGAACTGGAGGCGGACCTTTTCGCTGACCATGTTGCCGCCCTGGGCGAGGCGGGCCTGGTACGTGAGGCCCCAGTCGGTGCGGTTGATGGTGGTGGTGCCGTCGAAGCCGACGCGTTCGTCGCCGAAGGCGTCCGTGACGAAGCCGATGTAGGTGAGTTCGAGGACGACGGGGCGGGCGACGCCCTTGATCGTGAGGTCTCCGTGCATCCGGTAGAGGTCGTCGCCCGCCAGTTCCACGGAGGTGCTCTTGAAGGTCATCCGCGGGTACTGGGAGGCGTTCAGGAAGTCACGGCCGACTACGTGGGCGTCCCGCTGCTCGACTCCGGTGTCGACGCTCGCCGTGGCGAGGACGAGCTCGGCGGAAGAGCGGGACGGGTCGTCGCCGTCGAAATAGAGGCGGCTCTGGTACTCCGCGAAGGCGCCGCGCACCGTCGTCACCATGGCGTGCCGAACGGAGAACCCGATCCTGCTGTGCGCGGGGTCGACCATCCATGTGCCCGTGAGCGCCGCCATGGAGGGATCGTGGCCGGCCGGGTCGGGCAGTACCGCGGTGCCGGTGGCCCCTGGAGCAGCGGATCCCTCTGCACGCCGGGATGTGAAGCTGCGACCGAAGATGTTCATGAGGCACGTTGTTACTTCAGCGTAAAGAACGCACGCAAGCCCCCCTCAACGAACCCGACCACCTTCGCGAACAGGTCTTCACAAGTCCCGCCGGGGAAAATACGGAGAGCCCCCGTCCGGTTACGGACAGGGGCTCTCACGTGGGTGTTCCTCGTGTTCCTCAGGAACCGACGAACAGCACCAGAAGCAGCCATACGACCGGGGCCGTCGGCAGCAGGGAGTCCAGCCGGTCCATGATTCCGCCGTGGCCCGGCAGCAGCGTCCCCATGTCCTTGATCCCGAGGTCCCGCTTGATCATGGACTCGCCGAGGTCTCCGAGGGTCGCGCTAGCCGCGACGAGGGCGCCCATGACGAGGCCCTGCCACCACGTGCCGTCGTCCACCAGGAACTGCATGCACAGCACGCCGGCCACCATGGCGAACGACACGGCACCCAGCAGGCCCTCGCGGGTCTTGCCGGGACTGATCCGCGGCGCGAGCTTGTGCTTGCCGAAACGCCAGCCGACCGCGTACGCCCCGGTGTCGCTGACGACCGTCAGGATCAGGAACGTGAGCACGCGCCACGCCCCGTCGTCCGCGGTGAGCATCATCGCCACGAAGGTCGCGAGGAACGGCACGTAGAAGGCCGCGAAGACCCCCGCCGTGACGTCCTTCAGATACCCCTCGGGCGGCTCCGTCATCCGCCACACGAGGACCGCGAGCGCGGTCAGCGCCATCGCCACCCAGGCGCCCTCCGCGCCCCGTACGTAGCCGGCCACCACCATGGCCGCGCCGCCGACCGCGAGCGGCACGAGCGGCGCCCTGATGCCCTTGCGCTCCTCGAGCCGCGAGGTCAGCTCCCACAGGCCGACGACGACGGCGACCGCTATCACGCCGACGAACACGGCCTTGACGATGAAGAGCGAAGCGACGATCACCGCGCCGAGCCCGACACCGACGCCTATGGCCGCCCCGAGGTCCCGGCCCGCGCTCTTCTTCTTGGGCGGTTCGGGCTGCGAGGAGCCCGCAGGCTCCGCGGGCCGCGCAGACTGTTCGGCCGACTCCGGCCGGTGCGGCGCCTCGTCGCGGAACAGAGGACCACTCAGCCGAGCGGCCCCCCGGTCGTCCTGGTCGTCGCCCCTTCCGTCACCAGAAGGCGTATCAGGCATATCGGGCACGATGGGCATGGGCCGAGTCTCATCGACCGTGTGCCGTTCGTACGCGGGACCCGCCGGAGCGCGCCCGTGGTCGTACGACGGTCCTTGGCCGTACGACGGCACCTGCCCGTACGCGGGCCCCTGACCAGGGGCGGACCCTTGGCCGTCGGTCGGGCCCCACTGTCCGGGCCCGGTCGGCGCACCCCAGGAAGAGTCGTTCACGGATTCCTCGAACCTCGATCTTCCGCGCTCGCTCAGACTTCGAGCAGCTCGGCTTCCTTGTGCTTGAGCAGCTCGTCGACCTGGGCCACGTACTTCGTGGTGGTGTCGTCCAGTTCCTTCTCGCCGCGGCGGCCTTCGTCCTCGCCGATGTCGCCGTCCTTGATCGCCTTGTCGATCGTGTCCTTGGCCTTGCGGCGCACGGAGCGGATGGAGACCTTGGCGTCCTCGGCCTTGGCCTTGGCGACCTTGATGTACTCCTTGCGGCGCTCCTCGGTCAGCTCCGGGAAGACCACTCGGATGATGCTGCCGTCATTGCTCGGGTTGACGCCGAGGTCGGAGTCGCGGATCGCCTGCTCGATGTTGCGCAGCGCGCTCTTGTCGAACGGGGTCACCACGGCCATCCGCGGCTCGGGCACCGAGAACGAGGCCAGCTGGTTGATCGGCGTCAGCGCGCCGTAGTAGTCCGCCACGATCTTGTTGAACATCGCCGGGTGCGCACGACCGGTGCGGATCGCGGCGAAGTCCTCCTTGGCCACGACGACGGCCTTCTCCATCTTTTCCTCGGCCTCGAGGAGGGTCTCTTCGATCACCACTTGCTCCTGCGTGTCTTGAGTGAGGCCCGGCCGGGCACGGGGGCGCGGTCGGCTGCGTCGTGTGTCTTTCCTGCACGGTGTCCGACCGGCAGGACATTGTCCATCCCTCGGGGAACCTTCGAGGACACGGGGTTCCAGGGGGACGGAAGGGTGTCAGGCGCGGGTGCCCTGTTCGCCTACGAGGGTCCCGATCTTCTCACCCTTGACGGCACGGGCGATATTGCCCGACGTGATGAGCTCGAAGACGAGAATCGGCAGCTTGTTGTCACGGCACAGGGTGATCGCGGTCATGTCGGCGACCTTCAGGTCGCGGGTGATGACCTCGCCATAGCTGAGCCCGTCGAACTTCACGGCCTCGGGGTTGGTCTTCGGGTCCGAGTCGTAGACGCCGTCGACACCGTTCTTGCCCATGAGCAGCGCCTGGGCGTCGATCTCCAGGGCGCGCTGCGCGGCGGTGGTGTCGGTGGAGAAGTACGGCATGCCCATACCGGCGCCGAAGATGACGACGCGGCCCTTCTCCAGGTGACGCACGGCGCGCAGCGGGATGTACGGCTCGGCGACCTGACCCATGGTGATGGCGGTCTGCACGCGGCAGTCGATGCCCTCCTTCTCCAGGAAGTCCTGGAGGGCCAGGCAGTTCATGACCGTGCCGAGCATGCCCATGTAGTCGCTGCGGGCGCGGTCCATGCCGCGCTGCTGCAGCTCGGCGCCGCGGAAGAAGTTGCCGCCGCCGATGACGACCGCGAGCTGCCAGCCGTCGCGTACGACGGCCGCGATCTCACGGGCAATGGCGTGCACCACGTCGGGGTCGACGCCCAGACCCCCGCCCCCGGCGAACGCCTCGCCGGAAAGCTTCAGCAGAAAGCGCCCCGCGCCTTTGCCTTCGTCGCTCTTGTCACCGTTGTCGGCCTGGGTGGTGGTCATGGGACTCTCGCTTCTTTTGCTCGGCACACATACGAAGAAGGCCACTGCCGGTGGGGTGGTTCGCATCCCATGCGCGGCAATGGCCTCCTCGTCACAACTGCGGTCGTCCGGCGCGTACCCGGACGACTGCTGTCGACCCTAGCGGGTCTCGCGTCTGGCGCGGTACGGACTCAGATGCCGACCTTGATGCGCGCGAAGCGCTTCAGGGTGACACCGGCCTCCTGGAGGACCTTCTCGACGGACTTCTTGTTGTCGAGGGCGTACGGCTGACCGAGCAGCGTGGCCTCCTTGAAGAAGCCGTTGACGCGACCCTCGACGATCTTCGGGAGCGCGGCCTCCGGCTTGCCCTCGGCGCGAGTGGTCTCCTCGGCGACGCGGCGCTCGGACTCGACGATCTCGGCCGGAACGTCCTCACGGGTGAGGTACTTCGGCGCGAAGGCGGCGATGTGCTGCGCGATGCCCTTGGCCAGCTCGGCGTCGGCCTTGTCCAGCTCGACCAGAACACCGATCTGCGGGGGCAGGTCGGGCATGGTGCGGTGCATGTAGGCAGAGACGTACGCGCCCGAGAACTGCGCGAAGCGGTCCAGGACGATCTTCTCGCCGAGGTTGGCGTTGGCCTCGTCGACGAACGCCTGGACGGTCTTGCCGGCCTCGATCTCGGACGCGAGCAGCGCCTCGATGTCGGCGGGGGACGTCTTGGCGGCGTGGGCGACCAGCTGGTCGGCAACGGCCTGGAACTTCGGGTTCTTGGCGACGAAGTCCGTCTCGCACTTCAGCTCGACGATGACACCGGAGGTGTTGTCGTCGGCGATGAGGGAGACGACCGCGCCGTTCTCGGCGGAACGGCCCTCGCGCTTGGCGACGCCCTTCTGCCCCTTGATGCGCAGGGCCTCGACGGCCTTGTCGACGCTGCCGTCGGCCTCGTCGAGCGCCTTCTTGCAGTCCATCATGCCGGCGCCCGTGAGCTCGCGGAGCTTCTTGACGTCAGCGGCGGTGTAGTTCGCCATGATCCTGGTTTTCTCTCTACGAAGTCTGAAGCAGTGTGAGAACGAAGGTGACGGTTACGGGTGAAGGCGGGGGTCGCAGTCGACCCCCGCCGTCACCTCATGAAACCGAATCCCGTACGGGTCAGGCCTGCTCGGCGTCCGCAGCCGGGGCCTCGACGGGGGCCTCGGCCGGGGTCTCGACCGGAGCCTCGGCGGCGGCCTCGGCTGCGGGAGCCTCGGCCTCCTCGGCGTCCGCGACCTTCTCGGTCTCGGCGGAGGTCTGGACCTCGGCCTCGGCAGCCTTCTCGTCCTTCTTGTCGCCCTCGAGCAGGTCGCGCTCCCACTCGGCGAGCGGCTCGCCGGCGGCCTTCTCGCCCGGCTTCTGGTCGCCCGTGGCAACGCCGGAGCGGGAGATGAGGCCCTCGGCGACGGCGTCGGCGATCACGCGGGTGAGCAGGGTGACGGAGCGGATCGCGTCGTCGTTGCCCGGGATCTTGTAGTCGACCTCGTCGGGGTCACAGTTCGTGTCGAGGATCGCGACGACCGGAATGTTGAGCTTCCGGGCCTCGCCGACAGCGATGTGCTCCTTCTTGGTGTCCACGATCCAGACGGCGCTGGGCACCTTGGACATCTCGCGGATACCACCGAGGGTCTTCTCCAGCTTGGCCTTCTCGCGCGAGAGCACGAGAAGCTCCTTCTTGGTGAGACCGGACGCGGCGACGTCCTCGAAGTCGATCTGCTCGAGCTCCTTGAGGCGCTGCAGACGCTTGTAGACGGTCGAGAAGTTGGTGAGCATGCCGCCCAGCCAGCGCTGGTTCACGTAGGGCATGCCGACGCGGGTCGCCTGCTCGGCGATCGCTTCCTGCGCCTGCTTCTTCGTGCCGACGAACATGACCGTGCCGCCGTGGGCGACGGTCTCCTTGACGAACTCGTAGGCGCGGTCGATGTACGACAGCGACTGGAGAAGGTCGATGATGTAGATGCCGTTGCGCTCCGTGAAGATGAAGCGCTTCATCTTCGGGTTCCAACGACGGGTCTGGTGACCGAAGTGGACGCCGCTTTCCAGCAGCTCCCGCATCGTGACGACGGCCATGGCCGTACTCCTTGTGTTCTCGGTTGTTTCCTGACGCCCACTGCGTGTGCCTGCCGCGTACGCTCGCGCTCTTGCGAGGCGGTCGTACGGGACCGATAGGCCACTGACACGAAGCCTGTGAGGCTCGGCGTCGGGGCGTGCGAAGTCGATCCGGTGGGCCGGATCGCCACATGAAGTGTACGGGACCCGCGAGGTACCGGGTGACGCCGCTGTCCACAACCGCTCGGTAGTCCACGTTTCCCGGCCATGATCCCCGCGGGACGGCATCGCGGTGGAACCTGAGCGCCATGCGAAAACTACTCACGGTGACGGTCGTACTGCTCGTCACGCTGGCCTTCCCGTCCTCGGCGCGAGCGGGGGACGCCCGCCTGTGGCCGGTGGGCGAGCGCCCTTCGGTGGTCCGCGCCTGGGCGCCGCCGTCGACGCCCTACGGCCCCGGCCACCGCGGCGTCGACCTGGCGGCCCCCATCGATGCCCCCGTACGCGCGGTGGTCGACGGCCGGGTCTTCTTCGCGGGCGAGATCGCGGGCAGGGGCGTGGTCTCCCTGCAACTCCCGGACACCGGCGACCCACCGCTGCGCACGACGTACGAACCGGTGACACCGACGGTCCGCAAGGGCGAGGACATCAAGGCCGGCGAGGTGGTGGGCACCCTCCAACTCCCCACAGGCCATTGCCCGCACGCCGCCCCGTCGTGCCTGCACTGGGGCCTGCTCCGGGGCGACACATACCTGGACCCGCTGACGCTCCTGGACCCGGCACTGACGCGCGGGGGTCCTTCGAGGCTGCTGCCGGTGTGGGGGTGGGAGTGGCCGGGGGAGCGATCAGGGGCATGGCCGGGCGCGCTCTTCGGCTGGGCCCCGGGCTCAGCCGCGGACGCCCCGCAGCGCCATCCCCACGGCCGCGTCCACGATCACGCCGGGCTCCTCCGCGGCCCCCAGCTCGATCCTGCGCACGGCCGCGTCCACCACACCCTGAACCAGCATCGCGGCGAGCCGGGGCTGCGCATGCCCCATCTGCTCGAGCGCCTCGACGATCATCGCGACGAGCCCGCCGTGCGCGGCCCGGATCTTCTCCCGCGCCCCGGCGTCCAACTCACTCGCGGAGATGGCGACGACCGCCCGGTGCCGCCGGTCCCCCACCAGCGCCAACTGCTCGCGCACATACGCCTCGACCTTGCCCTCGGGCGTATCGGCCCGCGCCATCCCGGCCTCGACCTCCGCGGCCCACACCGGGAAGTCGACCTCGCACAGCTCCTCGACCACGGCCGCGCGCGACTTGAAGTACTCATAGACGGACGAGCGCGCGAGCCCCGTCCGCTCCGCGAGCGCGGGAAACGTCAGCGCGTCCGTCCCGCCCTCGGACAGCAGGGAACGCGCCGCGTCCAGAAGGGCGCCGCGCTGCATCGACCGGTGCTCGGCCACGGAGGCCGCTCGAATCCTAGGCACGTCTCCACTTTACGAAGATGCGGACCGCGACGGGAGCCGGTCGGGCCTCAAGAGCCCTCGACCGGAGGCAGGCACGCGGCAGGCACGATTCGCCGGAACGCCGGGCCGCGCCCTCTCACCGCCCGAAACTGGCCAGCTTCGCCCGCAGCTGCAGCACGGACTTCGTATGGATCTGGCTGACCCGGCTCTCCGTGACGCCGAGCACATTGCCGATCTCGGCCAGCGTCAGGCCTTCGTAGTAGTAGAGCGTGACGACGGTCTTCTCGCGCTCCGGCAGCGTATTGATCGCCCGCGCCAGGAACCGCCGCAGCTCCCGGTCCTCCGCGACCTCCACCGGATTGTCCGCGGCGTGGTCCTCGAGCGTGTCCAGGACGCTGAGCCGGTCCCCACCGCCCTCGCCCCCGACGTGCAGCAGTTCCTCCAGCGCCACCACGTTCGCCAGCGACAACGCACTGAAAACCGCATGCAGTTCCTCGAGCGCGACCCCCATCTCCGCGGCCACCTCGCTCTCCGAAGGAGTGCGCCGCAGCTGGGCCTCGAGGGTGGCGTAGGCGCGCTCCACGTTGCGCGCCTTCTGCCGCACGGACCGGGGAATCCAGTCGAGCGCGCGCAGTTCGTCGATCATCGCGCCGCGAATCCGGGTGATCGCGTACGTCTCGAACTTGATCTCCCGCTCGATGTCGAACTTCTCGATCGCGTCGATGAGCCCGAAGACCCCGGACGAGACGAAGTCCGCCTGCTCCACATTGGGCGGCAGCCCCACGCTGACGCGGCCCGCCACGTATTTCACCAGCGGCGAGTAGTGCAGGATCAGCTGCTCCCGGAGCCGCTCGTCGCCCGTCGCCTTGTACGACCTCCACAGCTCCTCAAGGGAGGAGGGAGCCGGAGGCCGCACGCTGGAGCCGCGCGCGGCGGGGGGAACCGCCGCCCGGTCGGACCCTGAGGTGTGTTGTGGCATGCGCCGCCTTGTGCCGTTCTGCTGCTGCGTCCCCAGGAAACCGAGGGTGCTTGACGTACTGGTCGCTGTGATCGCTCTGCCTGTGAAGATGCCGTGTTGCCCGTCTGGTGATGACTGGTACCGAGCTACCCACCTGATTCCGGATGGAGGGGACGAACCCGGATCCTGGTGAGCGTAGCGTGACTGGAGCGTCGCAGTGTGCGAAGGGTGTGAGATCACCGTTGCGCAGATACGTTCCCTTCGTCGACTCGCGTGGCCGGTTCCGTCACCCCGACCGATCACGACAGGGCGCCAACTGCCGGAATTGCCAAGGTCATCGGGGTGTCATCCGGACGGCGCAACGCACCGCGTCAGAACAGCTCCCCTCCGGGAAAGACCGATTCGATCGCCTGGCGTGTCAACTGCCAGCCATCGCCGTGTCGTTCGACGAACCCCAAAGAGCGCAGTTCGTACAACCTCCCGATCGTCTCGTCCTGGCTCGTCCCCGCGCCGCGGCCGGCCTCGGCGACGCTGCACACCCCGTGCGCGGGAAGCGCGGCGAGCACCCGCGCCGCGCCGGTCGGCAGCAGATCGCGGGGCAGCACAGGGCCACGGCGCTCGGGTGCGAGCTCGCCCATCTCCCCGACCAGCTCCACGACTTCCGCCGCGTCGGTCACCAGCACCGCCTCCTTGCGCAGCAGTTCATGCACTCCCGCGGAGACACTGCTGGTCACGGGCCCCGGAACGCCCATCGCGTGCCGCCCGAGGCGCTGCGCCCAACGGACCGTGCCCAGCGCTCCGCTGCGGTAGGCCGCCTCCACCACGACGGTGCCTCTGGTGAGCGCGGCGATCACCCGGTTCCGGAGGATGAACCGGCTGGGCGTCGGATGGTCCCCGGGCGGCAACTCCCCGATCACGAGTCCCTGTTCCGCGACCCGGTCGATCAACTGGGTGTGCCCCCGCGGATAGATCCGGTCGATGCCGCAGGCGAGCACGGCCACCGTCGCCCCGGTCGCTCCGAGTGCCCCACGATGCGCGGCGGCGTCGACCCCGTAGGCCCCGCCCGAGACCACGACCCAACCCCGCTCGGCGAGCCCGGCCCCGAGACTCGCGCCCATCCGTACCCCGTAGTCCGTGCAGGCCCGCGCGCCCACCACGGCGACCGAGCGCAGCGCCCACATCCGCAGGTTGGGCCCGCCCCGCACCCAGAGCCCCACCGGCCGCCCGTCTCCCAGGTCGTCCAACTGTCCCGGCCATTCGGCATCCCCCGGGCACACGAACCGCGCCCCGGCCGCCGCCGCCCGCGTCAGATCCCGCTCGGCGGGCGGCGCGTCCGCGGCCCGCGCGACAAGCCCCTCCCAGCGTCCGGCCCGCACCCCGGGCAGCGGCTCCTCCGTCCCGCCCGCCTCGATGCGCCGCACCGTCTCCACGGCCCCGAACTCGCGCAGCCACTGCCCCGCCACCTCCCAGCCCGGCTCCACGATCCGCGTGAGCCGCACCCGCGCGAGCCGCACATCGTCCCCACCTTCCACACCCATCACGCCCCACCCTCCCTCAGCACCAACACCCCACGCGGGCCCTCGGCCCACACCGGCCGACACCTCAGCACCAACACCCCACGCGGGACCCCGCCCCGCACCGGCCGACACCTCGGCCGCCCCACACACACCACCCGGAGCGACCACCTCCCGCCCCGGCTCCACACCCCACACGAGCCGACCGGCCCCGCCCTGCCCCAAGCCCACGCCCATGCCCGGCGCGAGCCGTCCGGCTTCCAAGCCCCCATGCTCGTCCCCGGTTCCGACCTCACCGACCTCCAAGCCCGCACACCTGGCCTCGGCCCCGACCTCCAAGCCCGCACGCTCGGCCCCGTCCCCGGCCTCCAAGCCCGCACGCTCAGCCTCGTCCCCGACCTCCAAGCCCGCACGCTCGGCCTCAGCCCCGCCCCCTATGCCCGCATACTCGGCCCCGGCCCCCGAGCCCCCACACTCGGCCTCGGCCTCCGAGCTCTCGCCCCTAGCCCCGTCCCCGGCCCAGGCCCCGGCCTCCAAGGCCGCACACCTGGCCTCAGCCTCCCAGCCCTCCTCCTCGCCCTCGCCCTCGGCTCCATCCCCGGCCCCAACCTCCAAGCCCGCACACCCGGCCTCAGCCCCGTCCCCTAAGCCCGCACACTCGGCCCCGGTCTCCGAGCTCTCGCCCCAGGCCCCGGCCCCGACCTCCAGACCCGCACACCCGGCCTCGGCCTCCGAGCTCTGGCCCCCGGCCCAGGCCACGTCCCCGATCTCCAAACCCGCACGCTCAGCCTCGGCCTCCGAGCCCTCGGCCCCGCCCCCGCCCCCTGTCACGAACCCGCCCCGATCGTCATCGGCACCCCACGCGAGATCCCGGTCCGCAGTTGCAGGGCGAGTGCCACGTCCTGGGCGAACGGGCGGTCCCGGCCGGCGAGGTCGGCCACGGTCCAGGCCACCCTCAGCACCCGGTCGAGACCGCGCGCCGTGAGGAAGCCGCGCTCCAGGTCGAGCTCCGCCTCGTCGAGGGCGCCGGGCGCGGCGGGCCAGCGGGTGCGCAAGGCGTGGCCCGGGACCTCGCTGTTGGTCCGCCATCGGGTGTCCGCGAACCGGGCCGCCGCCCGCTCCCTGGCCTCCCGCACCCGGTCCGCGACGACCTTGGTGCTCTCGCCCCGCTGTCCGTACCCCGCCAGCTCTTTGCGTGTGACGGCGTCGACCTCCACGCGGAGGTCGACCCGGTCCAGCAGCGGCCCCGAGAGCCTGGCCTGGTAGCGGCGGACCGTGGCCGGCGGGCAGTCGCACTCGCCGCCCAGCGCCCGGTACTGCCCACAGGGGCAGGGGTTCGCGGCAAGCGCCATCAGGAACCGCGCCGGCAGCCGCACCACCCCGGCGCTGCGCGCGATCGTCACATGTCCCGCTTCCAATGGCTGTCGCAGCGCTTCGAGCGCCTGCCCGCTGAACTCGGGGGCCTCGTCGAGAAACAGGACGCCCCGGTGCGACAGCGACACCGCGCCCGGCCGGGCCACCCCCGGGCCGCCCCCAACGAGGGACTGCATGGTCGCCGAGTGGTGCGGGGCGCAGTACGGCGCGGTGTCGATCATCGACTTGCCCGGCGGCAGCATTCCCGCGACCGAGTGGATCGCCGTGACCTCCAGGGCCTCCTCACGGGTGAGGGGCGGCAGGATGGCGGGCAGCCGCTCGGCCAGCATCGTCTTGCCCGCACCCGGCGGCCCCGACAGCATCACGTGGTGTCCGCCTGCCGCCGCGACCTCGATCGCCGTGCGGGCGGACAACTGCCCGACGACCTCCGCGAGATCGAGTCCTTGCCCGTCGTGCGCGGAGCCGCCGAGGCCCGTGCCCACACCGCTGCCGGGCATGCTCAGGCCGGCGAGCAGCGGATCGGGCCGCCCCGACTCGTCCGCCTCCTCCTGCGGCACCGGCTCGTCCGTGAGCACGGCGATGAGCTGACGCAGGCTGCGCACACCGAGGACCGATACCCCCGGCACGAGGGCCGCCTCCCCCGCCGTGCCCTCGGGGACCACCACCTGCTCGTAACCGGCGTCGGCCGCCGCGAGCACGGCCGGGAGCACGCCGCGCACCGGCCGCACCCGCCCGTCCAAGCCCAGCTCCCCGATCATCACGATGTCGGCGAGGATCTTCGGATCGATCCGCTCCGCGGCGCCGAGCACGGCGCAGGCGACGGCCAAATCGAAACCCGAGCCGCCCTTGGGCACGGACGCCGGGCTCAGCCCCACCGTGAGCTTCTTCTGCGGCCACTCGCCCCCGGAGTTGACCACCGCCGCCCTGACCCGGTCGCGGCTCTCCACCAGGCTCTTGTCCGGCAGCCCCACCAGCGTGAACGCGGCGATGCCCGGCTCCAGATCCGCCTGCACCTCGACGACGACGCCCTCGACTCCCACGAGGGCCACGGAACACGTACGCGCGAAGCCCATCAGAACGCCCCTCGCACATGCTCGACGCGGGGCGCTCCGCGCTCCGGCAGCAGCACGCCGATGAGATCGATGCGGACGCCGCCGGGCGGCGCTCCCCCGTGCTCCTGCACCCAGCGCTCGGCGAGATCGCGCAACCGCGCCGCCTTGACCGGCGTGATCGCGGCCATCGGGTGCTCGAAAGCCCCGGCCTCGCCGCTCGGTCCGCTGCGGGTCTTGACCTCGCACACGACGACCGCGTCGCCGTCCCGCGCCACGATGTCGATCTCGCCGGACCTGCCCGCGCGCCAATTGCGCGCGAGCACCGTCATCCCGGCCTCGGTCAGCCGCCTCGCGGCCAGATCCTCGCCGTACTTCCCCAGTGCTCCCCGTGCGTTCATGTCGGCACCACCTCCGGTACCCACGCTGAGGCCCGGGCAGGAAAGAAGTGGATCTTGGTGAACTACTTACGGGTTGTGGAAAACCCCGTCACCCGCCACCCGTCACCCGCCACCGCTCACCCGTCAACTGCCGGGAAGCTCCAGATCGGTCTTGTTCAGCTCCTCGATATTCACGTCCTTGAACGTGAGTACCCGGACCTGCTTCACGAATCGAGCGGGCCTGTACATGTCCCAGACCCAGGCATCCGCCATCGACACCTCGAAAAACACCTCACCCTGGACCGAGTGCACCTGCATCTCGTAGTCATTGGTGAGGTAGAAGCGCCGCTCGGTCTCGATCACGTATTTGAACAGACCGACGACGTCGCGGTACTCCCGGTAGAGCTTCAGCTCCATCTCGGTCTCGTACTTCTCGAGGTCCTCGGCGCTCATGGCATGTTCCCCTTCAGCCGTGCGTCCCCCTATTGTGCGCCAGCCTCGTACGCCTCTAGACGATTTCCGTGTCGAGGACCTCGGGCCGGCTCGGGGGACCTTCGTCGAGCAGCCGCTTCAGCAGCCCGGCGAGTCTGGTCGGATACACCGTCTCATGCGCCTCGGACAGTTCCCGGCACGTCCACCAGCGTGCTCCCGCGACACTGCGGCGCTCCAGGTCGGTCAGGCCCATCCCCTTGAGCTCCCCGAGCTCCGCCGAGGCCGTCCTCGTACGGGCCAGGAAGTACCACTCGTCCTGATCCCAGCGCCGACCGTCGAAGGGGAAGGAGCAGATCCGCTGCCACAGCACAGGCCCCAGTTCGACGTCGGTAATACCGGTCTCCTCTGCCAGTTCCCGCAGGGCGGCCTCTTCACGCGTCTCATCGCCCTCCAGGCCGCCGCCCGGCGTGAACCACCAGTCGTCCGCCGTGTCGCCCGGCTCGTGCCCGTGCAGGAGCAGGATCCGCTCCTCCGGGTCGAGCAGCACGACGCGGGCGACCTTGCGCAGTTCGCGGCCGGGGTCAGACACGGGCGGGCTCCGGGGACGCGCCGCGCGAGCGCCCCGAGCGCTTCGCGATCGGCCCGTACGCCGCTCCGCCGAGCACCAGCACCGCGCCCGCCACGATGGCCGCGAGCACCGCCTTCACCGGCCCCGGCTGCGAGATGCCGCCCGCCAGTGCCTCGAACCCGGTGGGCTTCTGCATCCCGGCCATGGGCCACGCCAGGGCGTCCACCCGGCCCTGCACGGCGCCGCGCTCCACCGAGCCGTTCTCGCTGTCGCCGATGTGCGCGCTGGAGTCCAGGGAGTCGGCGCGGTGGTCACCGAGCAGGAAGAGCCGGCCCTGCGGGACGGTCGTGGTCCTGATGCCGGTGAGCGAGGCGCTCTCGCCCTTCGGAAGGTACGGCTCGTCGATCTGCTTGCCATTCACGGTCAGCTTCTGCTCCGTGCAGCAGGCGATCTTGTCACCGCCGACACCGACCACGCGCTTGACCATCGGAACGTTTCCCCAGGACGCCTCCTGGAAGACGACGACGTCACCGCGCTTGACCTCGCTGCCGTCGATCCGCTCCGCGAGCACCCGGTCACCCGCCTTGATCGTCGGGTCCATGGAGTCGGTGGGCACGGTGTAGGGCTGGTACAGGATCGCGCCCCAGACGAACCCGCCGAGGAACAACACACAGCCGAGGGCCACGGCTATGCCGGACAGCGCGCTGCCGACCTTGCCGTGACCCTCATTCGTACGACGCGTCCTGCTCATCCCAGTTGCTCCCGCGGTTCGGAGAAGTCGATCTCGTCGAACCAGCCCCGGAACGGTGCGGACCACGGAAGATCGGCGATCTGGGACGGCACCCTACCGGGCGCCACCAGCCGCAGAAACCCTGGTGTTGCCCTCGGTAACACGCTGATTGATCTTGCGCCTGCGCCACAGCACCAGCGGTGCCGCTCCCGCGAGTCCGAGCGCGCCCGGAGCCACGTTCGCCACGGCGCCCAGACCCGACTGGTCGAAGGTGTCCGGCACCGGCAGCGTCGACCAGTGCGTGGGCGGCCAGGCTACGACGATGGCGCGGCCCACGACGTTGTCCACGGGGACGAAGCCGCCGTTCTTGTCGTTCTGGTGGTAGCGCGAGTCCATGGAGTCCTGGCGGTGGTCACCCATGACCCAAACTTTGCCCTCGGGAACCTTCACCTTGAACGTTCCACCGGCGTTGTCGTCGCTGCACGGGGTGTTGCCCGGGTAGACGTAGGGCTCGTTCAGCGCCTTGCCGTTGACCTTGAGCGGGCCCGTGCCGTTGCACTCGACGGTGTCGCCACCGACGCCGACGGTGCGCTTGATGAGGTCCTTCTCGTTGGCGGACGGCATCAGACCGACCCAACTGAGCACCGTCTGCACGGCGTTCGGCTCCGGCGTCGGCTCGCCCTCCAGCCAGCTCGCCGGGTCGTGGAAGACGATGACCTCGCCGCGCTCCGGCTCCGAACCGAACCACGGGGTGAGCTTGTCGACCAGGACCCGGTCGCCGATCTTCAGCGTGTTCTCCATCGACGCCGAAGGGATCGAGAACGCCTGGACCAGGAACGTCTTGATCACGAGCGCGAGGATGAGCGCGATGCCGATGAGGAGCGGCAGTTCCTTCCAGAAGGAACGCTGCTTCTTGGGTCCGCCCTTGGACCCGCCGCTCGACTCCGCCTCGCTCCTGGGATCGGCCGCCGAGGCGTCACCCGCCTCGGGCACCCGGCCCGCGGGACCCGGACCCGCCGCGTCGTCGGATCGCCCGGGCTCCTCTTCGGGACCATGCCCTGACCGTGCGCCGACCGCCAAGTCCCCCACATCCACTCCTCACTCCGTGCCGCTGCCTGACCCGTATCCGATGCAGGCCCACCACTCCCATAACGAGCGGGAGTTCCGCAGGGGTCGGGAGGGGGATAAATCCGTCCGAATCCGAAGCGTTCGAGCCCGGTCCGGCACCGTACGTGGAGGCCACCCTATGCGACGTTTCCGAGGCAGCGGTCGCCCCGCCCCCTTGCGCGTCGGCCACGGCGGCGAAGGTCGGCGGCTCCGACAGAGAGGTCCAGTGACCGATCGGCCACCCGATGAACCGGGCCCGCCCGACGACGGACTCCTCGGACACGGTCCCGTTGAAGGCCTCGGTGAGGTGATAGCGGGAATCCGCGGAGTTGGCGCGATGGTCCCCCATCACGAACAGGCGCCCCTTGGGCACCTTCACCGAGAAGTCGAACTTCGAGGGAGCGTTGCCGGGATGGATGTACGCACGCTCTTCGAGCGGTGTCCCGTTGACCGTGACACGGCCCTGGGTGTCGCAGCACTTCACGGTGTCGCCGCCGACGCCGACGACGCGCTTGATGAGGTCGCGTTCGTTGTCGGACGGCAGCAGCCCGATCCAGGTCAGGCCTTCCTTGACCTGCTTCACGCCGACCGGGGCTTCCTTCTTCTGACCGGCCTCCTGCTCGAGCCACTTCCCCGGGTCGTTGAAGACGACGACGTCACCGCGCTGCACCTGCGCGCCGAACCAGGGAGTGAGCTTGTCGACCAGGACCCGGTCGCCGATCCTGATCGTCTGTTCCATGGAGCCCGACGGGATGACGAAGGCCTGCACCAGGAACGTCTTCAGAACGAGGGCGATGGCCAGGGCCACGCCTATGAGGAGGGGTATCTCCTTGAGCACGGAGCGCCTTCGACGGCGCTTCACCTTGCGCGCGAGCCTGCGCCGCTCGGCCCTCCCCTGCTGCTCGGGGCCGCTGGTGGGCCGACTGCCGGTGGGCAGCCGCTCGTCGCCGCGGTGGCTGCGCGTTTTGCCCCGCCTACCCATGGGCGCCGCCGGGTGCGGGCACACGCGCGTAGACGTCCGCACGGGACAAGGAGTGCCAGTGTCCGGTCGGCCACGCGATCCACTTGGCCTTGCCGATCACCTGGTCCACGGGGACGAACCCGCCGCCGGGTGCGCCCAAGTAGTCGCGGGAGTCACGGGAGTCGCTGCGATGGTCACCAAGCAGGAAGAGGGTGTCTTCGGGAACCACGATGTCGAACGGCACCTCCGAAGGCGCGTCCGCGGCGTGCAGCACGGAGCGCTCGTCAACGGACTTCCCGTTCACCTCGATCCTCCCCTTGCTGTCGCAGCAGACCACCCGGTCTCCCCCCGTGCCCACGACGCGCTTGATGTAGTCGCCGTCCCCGAAGTACCCGCTGCCGTCGAAGACGACCACGTCGCCACGGGTCGGCTCGGCACCGAAACGGTACGCCAACTTATTTACGAGAACGCGGTCCCCGACCCTCAATGTGCTCTCCATGGAGCCGCTCGGGATCTGGAACGGCTGCATCACAAAGACGCTGAAGGCCAGCAGGCACGCCAGGCACAGCAGCAGGGTCAGGGTGATGCGGCCGCCCGGCAGCCAGTCGGCCACCCCGGAGAGCAACGAAAAGCGCGACCGGTCCTCCTCGCCCTGTGAGGTGTTCTCATGGGGCTCGGAGGAGCGGTCGCGCTCCTCATGCTGTGCTTCGGTGTCCATCGAGGCCAGATGCTATCCGGCTGCCCTGTGGACGCCGCAGGCGAGATACGCCGGCGCCCTCGAGGGGCGCCGAGCGGCTCAGCGCTCGCGCTTCTCCTTGATCTTCGCGGCCTTGCCGCGCAGGTCACGGAGGTAGTACAGCTTGGCGCGGCGGACGTCACCCTTGGTGACGAGCTCGATCTTCTCGACGATCGGCGTGTGCACCGGGAAGGTGCGCTCGACGCCGACGGAGAAGGAGACCTTGCGGACCGTGAAGGTCTCGCGGACGCCGGCGCCCTGGCGGCGGATGACTACGCCCTTGAACTGCTGCACACGGGAGCGGTTGCCCTCGATGACGCGGACGTGGACGTTGACGGTGTCACCCGGGCGGAAGGCCGGGACGTCGTCGCGCAGCGACGCGGAGTCAAGGGAATCGAGCAGGTTTGCCATGATCGTCTGCTTTCTTCGCCGATGCCACAGGTCATCGACGGGAGGTAAATGATGAGTTTCGGTAGCTGTTCGCGTCGGGCCTTGCGTCGTTCCCCCTGTGGCAGGGGCGCAGGCTGGACGTACAGCAGCGGCCTATTCTTCCACGATCTCGGGCGTCGGCCCAAATCGCCCGTCGGGACGCGGCCCCCAGCCCAGGATCGAGAGCATTTCGCGGTCCTTCTTGTCGAAGGCCTTGGGGTCGGTGCGCTCGATGAGATCGGGCCGGTTGTGCGTGGTGCGGCGCAACGCCTCGTCGCGGCGCCACCGCGCGATCTTGCCGTGATGGCCGCTGAGCAGCACGTCGGGGATGTCCCGGCCGCGCCACTCCGGAGGCTTGGTGTAGACGGGCCCCTCCAGGAGGTCGGCCATGGCGCCGGGCGCGAAGGAGTCGTCCTCGTGCGACGCGGCGTTGCCGAGGACTCCGGGCAGCAGGCGCGCCACGGCCTCCGTGATCACGAGCACGGCGGCCTCTCCGCCCGCGAGGACGTAGTCGCCGATGGAGACCTCGTAGACCGGCATACGCGTCGCGTACTCGTCGATGACACGACGGTCGATGCCCTCGTAGCGCGCGGGCGCGAAGACCAGCCAGGGGCGCTCGGAGAGCTCCACGGCGAGTTCCTGGGTGAAGGGGCGCCCGGAGGGCGTGGGGACGACCAGGACGGGCCCCTGGGCGCCGCCCTCGTACCCTTCGGCGAGCACGTCGTCGAGGCAGTCGCCCCACGGCTCGGTCTTCATGACCATGCCGGGGCCGCCGCCGTAGGGGGTGTCGTCGACCGTGTTGTGCCGGTCGTGGGTCCACTGCCTCAAGTCGTGCGCATGGACGTCGAGTTGACCACGCGCACGTGCCTTGCCGACGAGGGAGACGTTCAGCGGCTCCAGGTACTCGGGGAAGATCGTGACGACGTCGAGCCTCATGCGGACCCGTCCCCCTCTTCGCGCGCTTCGCCCTCTTCCTCGTCGCGCGACGACGCGATCTCGGCGCGGTCGTCGATCAGGCCGGGCGGCGGGTCGATGACGGCCTTCTGCTCCTCGAGGTCGATCTCGGTGACGATCTCCTCGACGAACGGGATCATGACCTCGCTGCCGTCGGGCCGCTCCACGATGAACAGGTCCTGCGAGGGCAGGTGCGAGATCTCCGTGATCCGGCCGACCTCGGTGCCGTCGGCCATGACGACGTCGAGGTCCATGAGCTGGTGGTCGTAGAACTCGTCCTCTTCCTCGGGCAGTTCCTCGGGGTCCACCTCGGCGATCAGGAGGGTGTTGCGCAGCGCCTCGGCCCCGGTCCGGTCCCGTACACCCTCGAAGCGCAGCATCAGCCGGCCGCTGTGCACCCGGCCGGTCTCGATGGTGAGCGGCCCTGTGGAGGCCGGGTCGGTGGCAAGTCGCGCGCCGGGGCCGAGCCGCAGCTCGGGCTCGTCGGTGCGCACCTCGACGGTGACCTCACCCTTGATGCCGTGGGCGCGACCGATGCGCCCGACTACCAACTGCACGTCGGAAACTCTCCTGTCAGCCCACCAGAGGGCTCATACGACTAAGGCCGGGGACGGCTCGTAAGCCCTCCCCGGCCCGAGCCGGTGTTCAACTGTTCTCAGCGAACCTGGTCGACGTCGACGAGGTCGACGCGGACACCACGGCCGCCGATGGCACCCACGACAGTACGCAGAGCGCGAGCGGTGCGGCCGTTACGGCCGATCACCTTGCCGAGGTCGTCGGGGTGGACCCGGACCTCGAGGACGCGCCCCCGGCGCAGGTCGCGCGAAGCGACCTGCACGTCGTCGGGGTTGTCGACGATGCCCTTCACGAGGTGCTCAAGAGCCTCCTCGAGCATGCTCAGGCCTCGGTCGACTCGGACGCGGCCTCGGCCTCGTCCTTCTTCTCAGCCTTCTTCTTCTGAGTGATGGCCTCACCCTTGGGCCCGTCCTCGGTGGCCAGCGCCTCGAAGGAGGGGCGGGCGGCCTTCGGCTCGGCGACCTTCAGCGGCGCGGGGGCGGGCAGACCCTTGTGCTTCTGCCAGTCACCGGTGAGCTTCAGGATGGCCATGACCGGCTCGGTCGGCTGCGCGCCGACACCCAGCCAGTACTGCGCGCGCTCCGAGTCGACCTCGATGCGCGACGGGTTCTGCACCGGGTGGTACAGGCCGATCTCCTCGATGGCCCGGCCATCACGGCGGGTACGGGAGTCGGCGACGATGATGCGGTAGTGAGGCGCGCGGATCTTGCCCAGACGCTTCAGCTTGATCTTGACTGCCACGGGAGTGGTGTCTCCTGGTCTTGACGTGGGTGGGCACGGCGAGATTGCCGCGTGGGGTTGCGGTACCCGAGTGCCCGACGGACGCGTCAGCCGGAGGAGAGAGGGGTCCTATGCGACTGTCGAGTACAGCTAGCCATTGTGCCACAACGTCTCCCGGGCAGCCGAATCCCCCCTCGGCCACCCGGCCAGGAGGGCTCAGCCCGCGGCGACGCCGACGATCTCCGGGATGCGGAACGGCTTTCCGCATCCGCCGCACATGATCGGGGCCTGTGCGAGCACCGACGGCACCACACGGACGTTGCGCCCGCAGTCGCAGACCGCCTTGACGCGGACACCGCCCCCGGAGGAGCCGTGCCGCGCGGCGGGGCCGCGGAAGCTTCGCTTGGTGTCCGCGGCGGTCGCCACGGTGTGCGCCTTCAGGGCGCGCTGGATCCGCTCGATCGTCTGCCGGTAACGCTGCTTCGCCTCCGGGTTGAGCGTGACCAGTGAGAAGCCACTGCTGGGGTGCGGCTCCTCGGGATGGTCGAGGCCCAACTCCTCGGCGATGGCCAGGAATCTGCGGTTGTGATAGCGGCCGGCGCGCGATGTGTCGCGGATTCCGCGCGCGGCTGCGATGCCGTGGACTGCCTCGTGAAGGAGTCGCTCGAAGGAGAGCTCGCGTCCACAGGCGGACGACGACTCGCCGATCAGGGATTCGGGCGCGGCAAGATCCGGCAGCTCGGAGTGGTGCCGCTGAATGTCGGCCCACGCCCCTGCCAGTTCTGCGGCGAGAACAGGTGGTGTCGTGCTCACGTCGTGACAACGAGCCGGGGTGCCTCCGTGTTCCTATTCCGGGGCATCCCAAATAATTTGCACGTACCAGTCAGTTCCCACTGATGCGTCCCGAGGAGGGCGGGTGCGCAGATGTACGGAGAAGGCGCACAGCTCACAACAAGGTGGTGCGTAGTGGCATGTACGCCCTCGGCAGGCGGCCTCCAGGGCTGGCCCTAGTACGCGCGTGCCACGACCGCGACGTTACCGGCCGCGTCGTCCGCGTCCGGCACCGCCCCTTCGGGTGTGAGCAGGCACCGTACGGAGACGCCGTGCCCGGCGAGCTCGTCCTCGCCCGCCTCCCCGAGAGTGGCCCACGGGATGCGCGCCCAGCCGCCCGTGGAGGTCGCCTCCAGGGCCTCGGCGACCGTGGCCACATCGGTCGTCCGCAGCTGCCGGCGTTCCCGTGACTGCGCGAGCAGCAGCGCCTGGTCCTCGTCCAGGATCTTGGGCAGCACCTTGACGAGCGCCTCCAGGGCGACCGGGGTCTTGCCGCCGGGGATGCGCCGGGCGAGCATCCCGGTGCCGTTCTCCAGGTCGCGGGGCCCGACCTCGACGCGTACGGGCACGCCCTTCAGCTCCCAGTCGACGGCGCGGCGCCCGAAGGGGGTGTCGGTGCGGTCGTCCACGTGGACACGGATTCCCGCCTTCTTAAGTACGTCGCCGATTTCGCGCACCTTGTGGAGCACCGCCTCGTCGTCCTTGACGGCGAGCACGACCACCTGGGTGGCGGCGAGGCGGGGCGGAACGCGCAGCCCGTTGTCGTCGCCGTGCATCATCACCAGCGCGCCGATCATGCGGGTCGTCGAGCCCCAGGAGGTCTGCCAGACCAGCTCTTCCGTGCCGCCCTTGGACAGGTAGCGGGTGTTGAAGGCCTTGGCGAAGTTCTGGCCGAGCTCGTGGCTCGTGCCCATCTGGAGGGCCTTGCCGTCGCCCATCATCCCTTCGAGGGTGAGGGTGTTGATGGCCCCGGCGAAGCGTTCCTTGCGCGTCTTGCGTCCCAGGAGGACGTCCATCGCGAGGACGTTCTCCATGAAGTCCGCGTAGACGTGTCGGTGGATGCGCGCCGCGAAGTCGCGCGCCTCTTCGTAGGTCGCGTGCGCCGTGTGTCCCTCCTGCCAGAGGAATTCCGTCGTACGGAGGAAGAGGCGGGGCCTGAGCTCCCAGCGGACCACGTTCGCCCACTGGTTGATGAGCAGCGGCAGGTCCCGGTAGCTCTGCACCCACTTGGCGAAGGAGGCGTTGACGACCATCTCGGAGGTGGGGCGGACGACGGCGGGCTCCTCCAGCTCCTTGCCGCCGCCGTGCGTGACCACGGCCAGCTCGGGCGCGAAGCCCTCGACGTGGTCGGCCTCCCTGGTGAGGTACGACTGCGGGATCAGGAGCGGGAAGTACGCGTTCTGCGCGCCCGTCTCCTTGATCCGGTCGTCCATCTCCCGCTGCATCCGCTCCCACAGGCCGTAGCCGTACGGTCGGATGACCATGGTGCCGCGCACCGGACCGTTGTCGGCCAGCTCGGCCTTGGCGATCAGATCCTGGTACCAGCGCGGAAAGTCTTCCGTCCGGGGTGTGAGAACGCGGGGTTTGGCCATGGCGCGGATGCTACGGCGCGGACCGTGGAGCACTCGAATCCTTTTCGCCCGGATGCCGGCGTGCGTCCGTCATATGACCGCCCGGGGGCGCACGACGGTGCACACGCGCATTGTTGCCGCGCCTGCCAAGCACCCCCTAGACGCGGCGGACGTTGCGGAGTTTTCTGGCATACGGGGGGAGTGCGAGCAGCGCGCGAACACGGTCGGACGCCACGCGAACGGTCTGGCGACACGGCGACAACTCTCGGCATCTCTCGGTGGATTGGGGCACTTTCGATGACACCTACGCTCGTGCGGCGGCACCTCCCTCACACGGCCCCCGCGCCGCGGACGGACTTGTGCGCACGCGCGCGTGACTGGGCGGAGATTCAAGAACGGATGCTGGTGCCGCTCTACGAAGCGGTGTACAAGCGACTGGAGATCGGCCCTGGCACCCGGCTCCTCGGGCTCGACTGCGGCGCCGGGCTCGCGCTCCTGATGGCGGCGTCGCGCGGCGCGGCCGTGACCGGCGTCGAGCCATCGGATCCCGAGCTCCTCGCCCTGGCCGAGGAACGGCTGCTGCCCGACGCGGCCCAGCCGCGGGAGGCCGCGGACGCCCGGCTCACGACGGCCGATGCCGCCGATCTCACCGCGACAGACCCTGGCGGAGCCCCGTACAACGTGATCACCGACTTTCAGCCGATCGGGTGTGTGGCCGGGGACTCCGAGGGGCTTTCCGCGCGCCTGGAGAGCGTGGCCCCGCTGGCGGGCCGGGGCGCCGCCGTGGTGCTGGTCGGCTGGGGCCCTCCGGAGCGCTGTGCCACGTCGTCCGTCCTGCGGGTGGCCACAAAACTCACCGACCCACTACGTAGTACGGGGAGTTGGCGCCCGGCGCTACGTGACGACCTGGAGGAGGTCGCTCAGCGGGCGGGGCTGCGGCCCGACGGTTCCGGCCGGGTGGCGTGTCCCTTCGGGTACGCGGACGCCGAGAGCGCGGTGCGCGGGCTGCTGTCGACGGGCCTGTTCGACGCCGCGGTGGAGGCGACGGATCTGGCACAGGTCGACAAGGAGGTGTCGGAAGCGTTGCAGGCCCATGTGCGCGCCGACGGGACCGTGTGGATGCCCAATGTCTTCAGGTACTTGATAGCCCGCACGCGGTGAGACGCCGCAAGCCGAGGGCCCGCACGCCGTGCGGCGTGCGGGCCCGAGCGGCAGGCTGCCGGTTCAGTCCTTGGTGAAGCGCGCGACGCCGGCGATCCGGTACGCGTCCGCCTCCTCCAGCGTCTCGTTCTCCATGAGCGCCTCGGCCAGCGCGTCGAGCTTGTCCCGGTTGTCGCCCAGCTTCTGGCAGGCCTCCTCGTAGCACTCGTCCACGATGCGGCGCATTTCGCCGTCGATCGTGTCGAGGGTTCCGGGGGCGGCGGCCAGTCCGTACGCCTGCTGGGAGTCGTTCGGGAGGGCGGACAGGCGGCCGACCTTCTCGCTCATGCCCCAGCGGGCGACCATGCCGCGGACGATGTTGGTGACCTGCTCCAGGTCGTTCTCGGCGCCGGTGGTGATGACTCCGTAGACGACGTGTTCGGCCGCCATGCCACCGAGGGCGCCGATGATGCGGCCCCTCAGATACTCCTCCGTGTACGCGTACTTGTCGGAGTCCGGGGTGGAGAGCGTGACACCGAGGGCGCGGCCGCGCGGCACGATCGTGATCTTGCGGACGGGGTCGGCGCCGGGCTGCAGCATGCCGAGGAGGGCGTGGCCGCTCTCGTGGAAGGCGGTGCGGCGGCGCTCCTCGTCGGGCATCACCAGCGGCCGCTCGGCGCCGAGCTGGACCTTTTCGAGCGCTTCGGAGAGGTCGGACTGCCCGACCTGCTTCTGCTTGCGCTTGACGGCGAGCAGCGCGGCCTCGTTGGTCAGGTTCGCGAGGTCGGCGCCGGTCATGCCCGGGGTCGTACGGGCGACCTGGCCAAGGTCGACGTCGGGGGCGAGCGGGATGTCGCGGGTGTGGATCTTGAGGATGGCCTCGCGGCCGCCGCGGTCGGGCGGGGACACGTTGACGATCCGGTCGAAGCGGCCGGGGCGGGTCAGGGCCGGGTCGAGGACGTCGGCGCGGTTGGTGGCGGCGATGAGGATGACGCCCTCGGAGCCGGTGAATCCGTCCATCTCCGTGAGGATCTGGTTCAGGGTCTGCTCGCGCTCGTCGTGGCCGCCCATGCCGCCGCCACCGCCGCGGGCCCGGCCGATGGTGTCGATCTCGTCGATGAAGATGATCGACGGGGCGACCTTGCGGGCCTCGGCGAACAGCTCGCGTACGCGTGAGGCGCCGACGCCGACGATCATCTCGATGAACTCCGAGGCAGAGGCGGAGAAGAACGGCACCCCGGCCTCGCCCGCGACCGCGCGGGCGAGCAGCGTCTTGCCGGTGCCGGGCGAGCCCGCGAGGAGCACGCCGCGCGGCATCTTGGCGCCCATCGTGCGGTAGTCGTCGGGGTTCTTGAGGAAGTCGACGACGTCGTTGAGCTCGCCCTCGACCTCGTCGATGCCGGCGACGTCCTCGAACGTGGTGCGCTTCTTGCCCGGTTCGAGTTCGACCGGCTTGGGCGGCTGCTTGCGGCCGAGCATGCCGCCCGCGCCGCCGCCCATGCCCTGGCCCATGCGCCGCGCGATGACCACCCACAGCACGACCAGGAGGAGCATCGGGGCGAGCGAGATGAGCAGGTTGGACAGGAAGCTGCGCTCCTGGACGACGGGTTCGGCCGTCACCGTGACGTCGTGCTTCTCCAGGTTGGCCCAGAGGTCGTCATCGGCGAAGGCCGGGCGCTGCGTCGTGAACTTGGTGTAGTTCTTGCGCTTGCTGTCGCTGTCCTTGGGGGTGGGCTTCTCCTTCTTGAGCTCGCCCTGGATCGCGTCGCCCTTGGAGTAGATCTTGGTGACGTTGTCGGCCTCGACCTGCTTGCTGAACTCGGTGTACGAGACCGTCGGCTCGTCGCCCTCGTTGAAGAACGACAGCACCAGGTTGGCGATGAGATAGACGATCAGGGCCGTCAGGATGAGGCCGCCCCAGCCGCCGGGCATCTTGCGCTTGGGCCCCGGCGGGGGCGGAGGGGGCGGCGCGCCCTCGGAACGCCAGGGCTGATCCGTCCGATCGCGCGGGGGTACCGGGTTCGCCACGCCTGCCTCTCCTCCTACAGCCTGCCGTCCTCCGGGGCGGTCACGGCCCCGAGGCCTTCCGCCCATGACCGCACAGTTGCCAGGGGCCCGCCACTCGTGGACATGCGGGAGGCACGCGTAAGGGGCGTCCGCCATGGCGGACGCCCCTTACGCGTGCAGCGGCTGACGTGTCAGCCCATGAACTTCTTGAACTCGTCGGGGAGCTCGAAGTCCTTGGCGTCCTGCTGGCCGGCGCCGGGCAGGCCGAGCGCACCGCCCTGCTCGGCGGCGGCCGCACGCCGGGCGGCCTCCTCCTGCTCCTGCTGCTGGCGCTTCATCGGATTGCCGGAGCGCTGCTTTCCCTTGGCCTTCTTCTGCTGCTTCTTCTGCCGGCCGGGGCCGCCACCCGAGCCCGGCATGCCGGGCATCCCGGGCATGCCGCCGCCCTGGGCCATGCGGGACATCATCTTGCGGGCCTCGAAGAACCGCTCGACGAGGTTCTTGACCGCGCTGACCTCGACGCCGGAGCCCTTGGCGATACGGGCGCGGCGCGAGCCGTTGATGAGCGTCGGTTCCTGGCGCTCGCCCGGGGTCATCGACTTGATGATGGCGGCCGTGCGGTCGACGTCGCGCTCGTCGAGGTTGGCGATCTGGTCCTTCATCTGCCCCATGCCCGGCAGCATGCCGAGCAGCTTGGACATGGAGCCCATCTTCCTGACCTGCTCCATCTGCGCCAGGAAGTCGTCGAGCGTGAAGTCCTGGCCCTTCTTGGAGGCCAGCTTGGAGGCCATCTTCTCGGCCTCTTGCTGCGAGAAGGTCTGCTCGGCCTTCTCGATCAGCGTGAGCATGTCGCCCATGCCGAGGATGCGGGACGCCATGCGGTCCGGGTGGAACGCGTCGAAGTCGTCCAGCTTCTCGCCGTTGGAGGCGAACATGATCTGCTTGCCGGTGACGTGCGCGATCGACAGGGCGGCACCACCACGGGCGTCACCGTCGAGCTTGGAGAGCACCACGCCGTCGAAGCCGACGCCGTCACGGAAGGCCTCGGCCGTGTTGACCGCGTCCTGACCGATCATGGCGTCGACGACGAAGAGGACCTCGTCGGGGCTGACGGCGTCGCGGATGTCCGCGGCCTGCTGCATCAGCTCCTGGTCGATGCCGAGGCGGCCCGCGGTGTCGACGATGACGACGTCGTAGACCTTGGCCTTGGCGTGCTCGATGGAGTCCTTGGCCACCTTGACCGGGTCGCCCACGCCGTTGCCGGGCTCCGGCGCGTAGATGTCCACGCCCGCCCGCTCGGCGACGACGCTCAGCTGGTTCACGGCGTTCGGGCGCTGGAGGTCACAGGCGACGAGCAGCGGCGAGTGGCCCTGGGACTTGAGCCAGCGGCCCAGCTTGCCCGCGAGGGTCGTCTTACCCGCACCCTGCAGACCCGCGAGCATGATCACGGTCGGGCCGGTCTTGGCGAAGCGCAGCCGGCGGGTCTCGCCACCGAGGATGCCGACGAGCTCCTCGTTGACGATCTTGATGACCTGCTGGGCGGGGTTCAGGGCCTGGGAGACCTCGACGCCGGTCGCCCGCTCCTTGATCTGCTTGATGAAGGCGCGGACGACGGGCAGCGCCACGTCGGCTTCAAGGAGGGCGATCCGGATCTCGCGCGCCGTGGCGTCGATGTCCGCCTCGCTGAGGCGCCCCTTGCCGCGGAGATTCTTGAATGTCGCTGCGAGGCGATCGGAGAGAGTGTCGAACACGGCGGTCGCGAATCCTCGGGTCGGGGGCTATAGGGACAGGTCGCCCTCCAGGGTATCCGCCCGCGGCGCCGTGGTCTGTGGCCCGGTCCCGATGCGTCCCGCGGGTCCATAATTACGGCCCCAGCGGTTCCGTAAATCCGTGCACATCAGTGGCGCCCGACTGGGTAGGCGCTTGCAGGTTTGGACACCACCCCTCTCCTTAGCCCCGGGCCGGGGCGTGCCCGGTCGCGCCCGAAACCGCCACCACCAGCCGCACGGCGAACCGCCGTATCCACCTCCGACGCGAACAGGAACTCACAGATGACCTCCCCCGCCCCCTCTATGGACCGGCCGACTCGGCCGGTACGTAGGCCACCGGCCCCCCGAGGGAGGCCGGCGTGAACTTCTTCGACTACTTCCAGGGCAACTGGCCCGATGTGCTCGACGCCACGCTCGCGCACATCCTGCTGGTCCTCGAAGGACTCGCCCTCGCGGTGCTCATCGGCGTGCCGGTGGCGATCCTGACCTACCGGACACGGGCGCCGCGCGCCGCCGTGCTCGGGGCGGCCGGGCTGCTTCTGACGATCCCGTCCTACGCGCTGTTCGGGCTGCTGATCACGCCGCTCGGCCTGGGCACGGGCCCTTCCGTGGTGGCCCTGACGCTGTACGCGCTGCTGCCCGTCATCCGGAACACCGTGGTCGGCCTGCGCGAGTTGGACCCGGCCGTCGTGGAGTCCGCGAACGCGATGGGCATGACCCGGCTGAAGGTGCTCGCCACCATCGAGTTCCCGCTGGCCTGGCCCGTGGTCCTCACCGGCCTGCGGGTCGCGACGCAGATGCTGCTCGGCATCGCCGCGATCGCCGCCGCCGTGAACGGACCCGGCCTCGGCAAGCTCATCCTCGACGGACTCGCCAGCGCGGGCACCCCGTTCGCCGTCTATCTGACGCTCGAGGGCGCGCTCGCCATCGTCGTCCTGGCGCTGCTCTTCGATCTGCTCTTCGCCCTGCTCAACCGCCTGACCACTCCGAAGGGGGCCACCCGATGATCCGGCTCGACCGGCTGACCAAGTCCTACGCGGGGCAGGAGCGTCCGGCGGTGGACGACCTCACGCTGGAGGTCCCCGAGGGAAAGATCGTGGTCTTCGTCGGCCCCTCCGGCTGTGGCAAGACGACGACGATGAAGCTGATCAACCGGCTGATCGAGCCGACGTCCGGCCGCATCCACCTCGCGGACGAGGACGTCACGAAGATCCCGGTGCACGAGCTGCGCCGCCGCATCGGCTACGCGATCCAGCAGTCCGGGCTCTTCCCCCACCAGACGGTCGCCCAGAACATAGCCACCGTGCCCGGCCTGCTCGGCTGGGACAAAAAACGCGTCCACGCGCGCGTGGACGAGCTGCTCGACATGGTGGGCCTGGACCCGGACACGTACCGCGGCCGCTACCCGAAGCAGCTCTCCGGCGGCCAGCAGCAGCGCGTCGGCGTCGCCCGCGCGCTCGGTGGCGATCCGCAGGTGATGCTGATGGACGAGCCGTTCGGCGCGATCGACCCGCTCAACCGCGAGGCGCTGCAGAACGAGTTCCTCAAGATCCAGTCGAAGCTGCGCAAGACGATCGTCTTCGTCACCCACGACATCGACGAGGCCGTGAAGATGGGCGACAAGATCGCCGTCTTCGCCGAGCACGGCAACGTCGTCCAGTACGACACCCCGGAGAAGATCCTCGCCGAGCCGGCGAGCGAATTCGTCACGGACTTCATCGGGGCGGGCGCCGCTGTGCGCCGTCTCTCGCTGACCAAGCTCGGGACCGTCGACGTACCGCTGTGGCCCACCGTCCCCGAATCGGCGAGCGCCGAGGAGCAGCAGGACGCGGCGGCCGACAGCGACCGCGAGTTCGTCGTCGTACTCGACGAGGACCGCCGCCCGGTCGGCTGGCTGCCCTCCGACGGTGGCACCCGACTGCCGCTGATCTCCCCGCTCGGCCCGGGCACGAGCCTGTACGACGCGCTCGACGAGATGCTCGCCGTGAACGCGTCCGCGCTGACGGTCGTGGACGACATCGGCCGCTACCGGGGCGTCGTCTCCCTGGACACCCTGCGGACGCTGATCCACACCAACGGCGGCTCCGGTCTGCTGCAGGGGGCCAGGACGTGACCCAGGCACTCGTCGACGGACTCCCGGCCACCGCACGGGACGCGAAACCCGCGGAGCGCACCCGCGTACTGCCGCCGCTGTGGCGCCTCGCCCTCACCCCGCTCGCCCTCGCGGTGGTCCTCGCACTGCTCGCCTGGTACGTCTCCGCGCAGGAGAAGGACCAGATCGAGCTGCGCAGCCTGAACGCGGACTACCTGCTCAGCCGCACCCTCACGCATCTCGAACTGACCGCGGTCGCCACAGTCTTCATCCTGGTGATCGCCATCCCGCTCGGCGTGCTGCTCACCCGCCGCTGGGCCCGCCCCCTCGCCGGTCCCGTCCTCGCGGTCGCCAGCATCGGGCAGGCGCTCCCCTCGCTCGGCCTGATCGTGCTGCTCGCGGTGGCCTTCGTCAGCCTCGGGGTGACGCAGATCGCGCTGATCGCGTTCGTCGCGTACGGGGTGCTGCCGGTGCTGCGCAACACCATCGCGGGCCTCCAGCAGGTGGATCCCGCGATCCTCGAGTCCGCGCAGGGCATGGGCATGACCCGGTGGGAGGTGCTGCGCCGGATCGAACTGCCGCTCGCGGTGCCGGTGATGCTCGCCGGTATCCGTACGGCACTGGTGATCACCGTGGGCACGGTCGCGCTCGCGACGTTCATCGGGGCGGGCGGCCTCGGCGATGTGATCTCGAACGGGATCAACTCCAGCCGGAACCTGGTCCTGGTCACCGGAAGTGTGCTCGTGGCCGTCCTCGCGCTGCTCGTGGACTGGGTCGCCGGGATCGTCGAGAACCTGCTGCGCCCGCGCGGTCTGTGAGAAGGGGCCTGTGAGAGAAGTGAAGACACCCATACGAAGCCGACGGGCCACGGCGCGCGCCAAGGTCTCGGTCGCACTGTGCGCGGCCCTGCTCGGCGGCGCCGCGCTGACCGGCTGCACGGACACCGCTGGATCCGGCGGATCGGGCGGGTCCGACAACCTGCCGCGGACGGCGGGCAAGAAGCAGCTCGACAGCGGTTCGATCGCCAAGGACGTGGACCTGAAGGGCACGCACTTCACGGTCGGGTCCAAGGAGTTCACCGAGCAGCAGATCCTCGGCAAGATCACGAAGTACGCGCTGGAGGCCGCCGGGGCGCGGACGACGGACCAGACGGGCCTGCAGGGCACATCGATCGCGCGCAGCGCCCTGCAAGGCGGCGACATCGACATGTACTGGGACTACTCCGGCACCGGCTGGACCCAGTTCCTGCAGCACGACAAGCCCGTGCAGGGCAGCGCCGCGCAGTTCAGGGCCACATCGAGCGAGGACCTGAAGAAGCACAGGATCAAGTGGCTGGGCCCGGCGAAGTTCGGCAACCAGTACACGATGGCCCGCGCCTCCGACGCGAAGGGCCGCGCCGGGAAGGTCGACTCGATCAGCGACCTGGCGAAACTGGCGAAGGACCACCCGGAGGACGCCACGCTGTGCGGCGCCTCGGAGTTCCTGGACCGTGAGCTGGGGGCGCTGGAGCAGAGCCCGTACAAGCTCAAGTTCGGCGCGCCGCAGGTCTACCAGAACGCGTTCGCGCTGAACTTCGTGAACGTGGCGAAGGGCAGCCCCTGCAAGTTCGCCGAGGTGTTCACCACGGACGCCCGCCTGAAGTCCCTGGACCTGAGGGTCCTGGACGACGACAAGGGGCACTTCACGACGGAGCTGGCCGCGCTGACCGTGCGCGACGAGACCGCGAAGCAGCATCCGCAGCTCGCGAAGCTCGCGAAGAAGCTCGGTGACGCGCTCACCGAGAAGACCATCATCAAGCTCAACGGCCTGGTCGACCTGGAAGGCAAGAGCGCGGATCAGGCCGCGCTGTACTTCCTGCGTACGAACGGCTTCATCGGCAAGTGACGCGGCGGGGGCCAGGGTTCACACGCCCCGCCCCCGCAGCGCCTCCTCCACGCCCCGCGCCACGGACACCGCCTCCTGCGAAGCCAGCGGCCCCCCGTCCGCCCCGGCCACGTAGAACGCGTCGACCGCGTTGGAGCCCAGCGTCGACACGTGCGCCGAGCGCACCCGCACCCCGGCCACCTCAAGGGCCCGCCCGATGCGGTGCAGCAGACCCGGCGCGTCGTGCGCCCGCACCTCGATCACCGTCGCCCGCCGCGAGCCCGCGGAGGCCACCGTCACCCGGGCCGGCGGCGCCACCACGCCACGCCTGCGCGGATACGCGGCATCCCGCTCGGCTAGCCGCGCCGCGATGTCGAGCGAGCCGTCGAGCGCCCGTACGAGATCGGCGCGCAGCCGCGCGGCCTGCGGCAGCGAGCCGTACTCGGCGGCGACCCGCCAGTCCAGCAGCAGCGCACTGCCCTCCACGCCCTCCGGCGGTGTCAGCGCCCGCAGCTCCGCCGTCCGCACGGTCAGCCGGTGCATCGCGAGCACCCCGGCGACGGCCGGAAGCACCCCGTCCTGCTCCGGCACCGCGATCACCAACTCGACGCCGAGCGGCTCCGGTTCCTCGGCCCCGTCGCTCTCGGTCGGCACCGCATCCGTCTGCGCCCGCAGCGCGAGCACGGGCCCGCCGGTGCGCAGCGCCTCCACCGCGAGCCGCTCCTGCTCGGCCGTCGGCTCGGCGGCGGCAGCGGCTCCTTCGGCGCCCGGATCGTCCCCCGCGAGCACCGCGGAGACCCGCTTGACCAGATCGGTGACGAGGGAGCCGCGCCAGGACGACCAGGCGGCGGGCCCGGTCGCCAGCGCGTCCGCCTCGGTCAGCGCGTGCAGCAGTTCGAGCGTGCCTGCCGAGCCGACCGCGTCCGCGACGGACCGTACGGTCGCCGGGTCCTCCAGGTCGCGCCGGGTAGCGGTCTCGATGAGCAGCAGGTGGTGCCGTACGAGGGAGGCGAGCACGGCGACATCGGTCCGGTCGAAGCCGATCCGTGCGGCGACGTCCCGCGCGATGATCTCGCCCGCGACCGAGTGGTCCCCCGGCCAGCCCTTGCCGATGTCGTGCAGCAGCGCCGCGACGAGCAGCAGGTCGGGCCGGTGCACGCGGCGCGTCAGCTCGGAGGCCCGCACCGCCGTCTCGACGAGATGCCGGTCGACCGTCCACGTGTGCACGGCATTGCGCTGCGGCCGACACCGCACCCGCTCCCAGTCGGGGATCAGCCGGGTGATCAGCCCCTCGGCCTCAAGGGCCTCCCACACCTCGACGGTCGGGCGGCCCGCGCCGAGTAGCGTGACCAACTGCTCGCGGGCCTCGGCGGGCCAGGGCGCGGGCAGCGGGCGGGCGGCCGCGGCCAGCCGGCGCACCGCGTGCAGGGACAGCGGAAGGCCCGCCTGGGCCGCGGCGGCAGCGGCGCGCAGCGGCAGGACCGGGTCGCGCTCGGGCTTGGCGGCACGGGCGAGCACCACCTCCCCCTCCATCTCGACGACGCCCTCGGCGAGCGGCGACCGCTCGACCGGCGCGGCCTTCCCGCCACCGAGCAGGGACCGCAGACGGGGCTTGGCGGAGCGGGACTTGAGCACCCGGCCCACCTCCCGCCAGGTGACGTCACTGGCGTACGACACCGTGCGCGCGGCCTCGTACACCTGCCGCAGCAACGTATCGGCGTCCAACAGGCCGAGTTCCGCGGCGACCTGGTCCTGCTCCTGGAGCGCGAGCCGGTCGGTGGCGCGCCCGGTGGCCAGATGCAGGGCGTCCCGTACGTCGAGGAGCCGGCGCCGCGCGTCGGAGAGACCCTCGCGGGGCGCGTCCGCGAGCCACGAGGCGGCGACGGCACGCAGCGCGGTGGCGTCCCGCAGTCCGCCCCGCGCCTCCTTCAGGTCGGGTTCGAGCAGGAACTGCAACTCGCCCTGGCGCTCGGCCCGTTCCTCGCACAGCTCGCGCAGTTCGGGCAGCCGCTTGAGCGCCTGGTTGCGCCAGTCCGCGAGCACCGCGGTGCGCAGGCCCGCCGTAAGCCCGAGGTCACCGGCGAGATGCCGGGCGTCGAGCAGGCCGAGCTGCACCTTGAGGTCGTCACCCGCGGTCTTGCGCGCCTCCGCCGGAGTACGGACGGAGTGGTCGAGGGCGAGGCCCAGGTCCCACACCGGGTACCAGATGCGGTCGGCGAGCGCGGCGACCTCCCCCAGGTCCGCCGAGCCGTCGTGCAGCAGGAGCAGGTCGAGGTCGCTGCGCGGGGAGAGCTCGCCGCGCCCGTACCCGCCGACCGCGACGAGCGAGACGCCCGGCGCCCCGGCGCCGAAGAGCCCGGCGAGCCAGTCGTCGGTCAGCCCCGCGAGCGCGGCACGGCGCGGCGGCCCGGACCGCGCCTCCCCCTGGAGAAGGCGCAGCCGGGCCGCCGCATAGCCGCCGGGTCCGGAATCCTCTGATTCAGCACGTACGTCGTTCACGCTCGTCACCCGGCGACTCCCGTTCCGTCCATGAAAGATCCGTTACAGCGCGTCCGGGCCACGTTCGCCGGTGCGCACCCGCACGGCCGTCTCGACGGGGACCGCCCAGACCTTGCCGTCACCGATCTTGCCGGTCCGCGCGGCCTTCACCACGACATCGAGCAGTTCCTCGGCGTCGTCGTCCTCGACCAGGACCTCTATCCGGATCTTGGGTACCAGGTCGACGGTGTACTCGGCGCCACGGTAGACCTCGGTGTGCCCGCGCTGACGGCCGTATCCGCTGGCCTCTGTCACGGTCAGGCCCTGGACTCCGAAGGCCTGGAGGGCTTCCTTGATCTCGTCGAGCCGGTGCGGCTTGACGACCGCGGTGATCAGCTTCATGCGTCGACCTTCTTCGTGTTCTGCGGGTCCTTCGGGGTGGCTGCGGCCGGGGCGGGAACCGCCTGGCGGGCCGCGGTGCCACCGCCCGCGCCGCTGTAGTCGTACGCGGTCTCGGCGTGCTCGGCCTGGTCGATGCCGGAGACCTCGTCGTCCTCGTCGACCCGCATGCCGATGGTCTTGTCGAGGGCGAAGGCGAGGACCGCGGAGACGATCAGCGAGTAGGCGAGGACGCTGCCGACGCCGGCGCACTGCTTCCAGAACTGGTCGAGGCCACCACCGTAGAACAGGCCCGCGACGTCGGACTGGCCGCCGCCCGTGGCGAAGAAGCCGACGAGCAGGGAGCCGACGACGCCGCCGACGAGGTGGACGCCGACGACGTCGAGCGAGTCGTCGTAGCCGAACTTGTACTTGAGGCCCACGGCCATCGCGCACAGCACTCCGGCGACGGCGCCGATGGCGATCGCGCCGAGCGGCGAGCAGGAACCACCGGAAGGAGTGATCGCGACAAGACCGGCGACGGCACCCGACGCGGCGCCGAGCGAGGTGAACGCGCCGTGCCGGATCTTCTCGTAGGCCAGCCAGGCGAGCATGGCGGCAGCGGTCGCGACCTGTGTGTTGATGAACATCAGCGCGCCGACGCCGTCGTCGTTGCCGAGCCACGAGCCGGCGTTGAAGCCGAACCAGCCGAACCACAGCAGGCCGGCGCCGAGCATCGTCCACGGCAGCGAGTGCGGCCGCATCGGGTCCTTCTTGAAGCCGACGCGCTTGCCGATGACGAGGATCACGCCGAGCGCGGCGGCGCCCGCGTTGATGTGCACGGCCGTACCACCGGCGAAGTCGATCACGCCGAGCTCGAAGGCCCAGCCGCCGGTCCCCCACACCCAGTGCGCGACCGGGAAGTACACGATCGTGGCCCACAGCGCGATGAACAGCGCCCAGGCGCTGAACTTCACGCGGTCCGCGAGCGCGCCGCTGATCAGCGCGGGGGTGAGCACCGCGAACATCAGCTGGAAGACCGCGAACACGTAGACCGGGATCGTGTAGCCGTCCCAGAGCTGGGTGAGGCCGATCCCGCTGAGCCCGACGAAGTCGCCGTCCCAGCCGATGAGCGAGCCCTTGTCGGTGCCGAACGCTACGGAGAAGCCGTACAGAACCCACAGGATCGTCACGATCCCGAGGCTGATGAAGCTCATCATCAGCATGTTCAGAGTGCTCTTGACGCGGACCATGCCTCCGTAGAAGAAGGCCAGGCCCGGGGTCATCAGCATCACCAGGGCGGAACAGATCAGCATGAAGCCTGTGTTGGCGGGCGACAGTGTGGGTGCGTCTGCCGCCAGCGTGATGGCTGGAGCCATCGGCGTCTCCTCGTCGTTGGTACGGCCCCGTGCGGGCGAAGCCTTGAGCGGTCATGAGGGGTGGGCCGGTTATGCGCCATGACATTGGCGCAGCGCCGTTTCCGTTCGGGCCCCTCGGTGTTTCGCCGCAGTGACGAAGAGGTCGCGGGTGTTACGGGTGGATGAAATGCCGGATTGCGTCCGGGGCGCTCGTTACGGTGACGCGACCGGACCGGAAAAAGGGACCGGCCACGACCTCCGTCCGCGATGACCTGGCGTAGGGGAGCCGAGTCGGGCTGTTTCGGGACGGTGGCCGTGGCCGGCGTCTTGGGGGGGTGCTCCCCCGCCGTGTCAGACCGCCGCTTCGGCGGTCTCCGGCAGGTGGAGCGCGAGCAGTTCGGTGAGATCGACGACCTCGGCGACATCACCGAAGTCCCGCGTCGCGTTGTCGACGGTCTTGCGGATCCGCGTGTTGACCCGCTCCGAGCGCACCTTCCTGGCGATCTCCAGGGCCTGCCCCGCGAGCACCGTGGACTGCTCGGGCTCCTTCTGCAGGAGGTGCACCGTCGCCATCCCGATCAGGTTCAACGCGTACGAACGCTGGTGCTCGGCGTCCTTCCCGAACAGCTCGACGGCGCGCTTCATGACGGGCTCGGCCATCGACGCGTACGTGGGGCTGCGACCCGCCACGTAGGCGAGATCCCGGTACGAGTGGCTGTTCTCGCCGTTCAGTTCGGCCTCCGAGAAGAAGCGGATCCAGTCGGGATCCGGGTCGTCCCAGTCGTCGGCGTCCGTGAAGGTGTCCTCGGCCATCCGCACGGCGCGCTTGCACTTGCCGGGCTGCCCCATGCTCGCGTACGCGCGGGCCTCCATCGCATACAGCATGGACTGGGTGCGAGGGCTGGCGCAGTCGCGACTGCCGTACTGGGCGAGGTGGATGAGTTCCAGGGCGTCATCGGGACGGCCGAGGTGGATCATCTGCCGGCTCATGCTGCTGAGCACGTACGAGCCCAGCGGCTTGTCGCCCGCTTCCTTGGAGGCGTGCAGGGCGAGCACGAAGTACTTCTGGGCGGTGGGTTGCAGGCCCACGTCGTAGCTCATCCAGCCGGCCAGCTCGGCGAGCTCGGCGGCGACCTTGAACAGGCGCCGCGTCGTCTCCTCCGGCTGGGGCTCCTGCAACAGGTCGGTCACCTCGTGGAGCTGGCCGACGACGGCCTTGCGGCGCAGGCCGCCGCCGCACTGGGCGTCCCACTGGCGGAACATCACCGTGGTCGACTCCAGGAGGTCCAACTCCGGCTTCGAGAGCCGGTTCCCCCGGCGCTGCGAGACCGGCTCCGGCTCCGGCCTGGCCGAGGCGCCGGGAGTCGGCACCAGCCAGCGCTGCATCGGCTCGATCAGCGAGGGGCCCGCGGCGAGCGCGAGCGAGCTGCCGAGGAAGCCGCGGCGCGCGAGCATCAGGTCGCTGCGCGAGAACTCGCCGATGAGCGCCACGGTCTGAGGACCGGTCCAGGGCAGGTCGACGCCGGACACCGAGGGCGCCTGGTGCGCGGCGCGCAGTCCGAGGTCCTCGACGGCGACGACGCAGCCGAAGCGCTCGGAGAACAGCTCGCTGAGGATCCTCGGGATCGGCTCGCGCGGGTTCTCCCCGTCGAGCCATCGGCGCACGCGCGAGGTGTCCGTGGAGATGTGGTTCGCACCCAACTGCCGGGCACGTCGGTTCACTTGGCGCGCCAGCTCGCCCTTGGACCAGCCACTGCGCACGAACCACGACCCAAGCAGCTCGTTCGGGCGCTTCTCGGCGTTCGTGACGCCACCGCCGCTGCCGCCCACTGGAACGCCCCCATCCCTGAGTCACCTATGACGCTGTGTGCGAAGTCCCGTCGACCGCCGTTCTCCGCACTCTTGCCCGCAAGCCCTACCAGGATGCCGTCAAACCAGGCTCCCCGTCCGGCAGTTGTCACTCCTCGAACAGGAAACCGACTTGCCTGCGGCATACCCACGAGTACACGTACCCTCAGGGCCCGTGCACTGAAAGTAATCCTACGATCACCCCTCCGGCGAGGGCGAACACGGAAACGCCACCATTCGCCACCCCTTCGAATGAACCCAGCAGCGGCCCCACACGATTCACTTGACATAGGACAGCCGGAAGTAGGCGGACCAGGGTGAGCGGGGGCGCGCAACACCGGGCGCACCACCCCGAATGCGAATCAGCTCCGGTCCGACCGGAGCGGCGTGCGCATCGGGTAACGATCCGATTCCGCCACGTAACCACCGGCGCACAGGATGTGTTGGAGGGGGCATGGGCTTCACGATCGGCGGCATGCGCGAGATGCGCACCGGCACGCGTCGCCGCGGCCGCACGTCCGGCCGCGCTTCGGACTGCACCACGGTGGCGGAGTTCACCGGCCTCTGGGGCTGGGACGTGGCGCCCGGCGCCCGCGCCGCCGGCTCCGAGTGCTCCTGCGGAAAGGCCGGTTGCCCGGCCCCCGGAGCCCATCCCCTCGACCCGGCCGCGGTGGTCCCGGCGGGGGCCACGCTCGACGAAGTGGCCGAGGCCTGGGGCCGGTTCCCCGGCGCGGCGGTGCTGCTGCCGGTCGGCCGGGCCTTCGACGTGATCGACGTACCGGAGGCCGCGGGGCGCCGCGCCCTGATCCGCCTGGAGCGCATGGGCCTCCCCCTCGGACCGGTCATCGCCACCCCGCAGGGCCGCGCCCACTTCTTCGTGGCACCGGGCGCCGCGGCCGAACTCCCCACGCTGCTCTACCGGATGGGCTGGGACGACGCCGCCCTCGACCTGCACGCGCTGGGCGCCGGTTCGTACGTCACGGCCCCGCCCTCGGACCGCGGCGGCCTCGGCCCGACGACCTGGCTGCGCCCGCCGTCCCTGGACACCGCAAGCCAGCCGCCGCAGGCAAGGCTGCTGTTGGGAACCTTGGCCTACGTGGCACACCGAGCGCCCCGCTAGGGGCTGTCTTCAGACTCCGGACGCAGAAAAGCCGCGGCCGCGCCCGCTCACAAATGAGCAGTCACGACCGCGGCCTCCCGCACCGAAGCGGAGCGTCTACTCGCCGATAAGCGCATCCACGAACGCCTCCGGCTCGAACGGCGCCAGGTCGTCCGGACCCTCGCCGAGACCGACGAGCTTGACCGGCACGCCCAGCTCCCGCTGCACGGCGATGACGATGCCGCCCTTGGCCGTACCGTCCAGCTTGGTCAGCACGATGCCCGTGATGTCGACGACCTCGGCGAACACGCGGGCCTGCACCAGGCCGTTCTGCCCGGTCGTCGCGTCGAGGACGAGCAGCACCTCGTCGAGCGGAGCGTGCTTCTCCACGACCCGCTTGACCTTGCCGAGCTCGTCCATCAGCCCGGTCTTGGTGTGCAGCCGGCCGGCGGTGTCGATCAGGACGACGTCGGCGCCCTCCTCGATGCCCTCCTTGACGGAGTCGAAGGCGATGGAGGCCGGGTCGCCGCCCTCGGGGCCGCGCACGGTGCGCGCACCGACGCGCTCGCCCCACGTCTGCAACTGGTCGGCGGCGGCCGCACGGAAGGTGTCCGCGGCGCCGAGCAGCACGCTCTTGCCGTCGGCGACGAGCACGCGCGCGAGCTTTCCGGTGGTGGTGGTCTTACCGGTGCCGTTGACGCCGACGACCATCACGATGCCGGGCGTCGTCCCCTCGGTGGTGAGACCCTCCGTCTTCACGGTGCGGTCGAACTCGGGGACGAGCAGCTTGAGGAGCTCCTCGCGCAGCAGCGCGCGCAGCTCGTCCGGCGTGCGGGTGCCGAGCACCTTGACGCGCTCGCGGAGGTTGTCGACGAGTTCCTGGGTGGGCTGCACGCCGACGTCGGCGGTGAGCAGCGTGTCCTCGATCTCCTCCCACGTGTCCTCGTCGAGGTGCTCGCGGGACAGGAGGGTGAGCAGGCCCTTGCCGAGCGCGTTCTGCGACCGGGAAAGGCGGGCGCGCAGCCGCACGAGGCGGCCCTCGGTGGGCTCCGGTACCTCGACCTCGGGAGCGGCGGGCGCCTCGGCGGCCGGGGCCTCGGGTTCCTCCTCTACGGCCGGTTCGGTGGCGGGGAGGTCGACCTCTTCGATCGTGCGCCGCGCTTCGTCGCGCGGCGTCTCGGCCTCGTCGCCGACGTGCGGCTCTGTGGGCGGGGCGGTGGTGATGTCGGGCGCCGAGGGCGGGGACGGGGGCAGCTGCTTCTTCTTGCGGCTGCCGATCACGAGCCCGCCGAGCGCGCCGATCACGACCACGGCGATGACTACAGCAAGGATGACGGTTTCCATAACCCGTCCAGTATCAGTCATGGGCCCCGCCCAAGCCGTGTTCGTGCCTTCCTCCAAAGGACAAAGGCCTCTGACGGGTTCGACTCGGACTAAAGTACGATGGCAGTCGTCGCATCAACGCGCGTAGAGTCCAACGCGATCAGGACGCCACGTCCGGATCACGACACCTCGACCATCGCGACAACTCGTCACAAGGGCCCTGCGGGCCCGTCACCCCCCACCGGCTCTCTCCGTCCCCCGCGGCCGAGCCGAGCGAGAGGCACGGAACCCCACCGCATGAGCAAGACCGCCGAAGCCGAAGGCGCGCTGGAGACACGCGGCATCGAGCCCGTCCCCGACGCCGAGCGCACCGCCAAGACCCGCGAGCTCTTCCCGACCTGGGTCGCCGCCAACATCAGCGTGCTGCTGCTCACGATGGGCGCGAGCCTCGTCGTGACGTACAAGCTGAACTTCTGGCAGGCCATCGTCGTCGCCATCGCGGCGCCCATCGTGTCGTACGGCCTCGTGGGCCTGATCGGCATCGCCGGCAAGCGCGGCGGCGCGCCCGGCATGGCGCTGTCGCGCGCGGTGTTCGGTCAGCGCGGCAATCTGCTGCCCGGCTCGCTGATCTGGGTCGCACGCTGGGGCTGGGAGACGATCAACGCGGTGACCGGTGCGTACGCCGTGCTCACCGTCCTGGACATCCTGTTCGGCATCAAGCAGAACAACTTCCTGGTGATCCTCACCCTGCTGCTGTTCGTGTGCGTCACGTTCGCGATCTCGGGCCTCGGCATCAACGTCGTGCAGATGTGCAACAAGTACGCGACGTACCTGTTCGGCATCTTCTCGGTCCTGGTGCTCGTCTACCTGATCATCAACACCGACTGGTCCGAGGTCTTCGGGCAGCCCGCCGGGAAGACGTCGCTGATGGTCGCGGGCATCGGCATGATCGCCGCTGGTGGCGTCAGCTGGATCCCGTCCTCCCCCGACTTCACCCGCTACCTGCCGCGCACCGCCTCCACCAAGGGCATCATCGGGAACTCGATCGGCGGCGCCGGCATCGTCGTGCTGCCGATGGTCCTGATGGGCTCCGTGATGGCGGTCTCCACCCCGGACCTGGCCTCCGCCCAGGACCCGGTCTCCTTCCTCGGCGAGATCCTGCCGATGTGGATCGCGGTGCCGTACCTGCTGATCGCGCTGGTCGGCATGCTGCTGATCAACGCCATGTCGATGTACTCGGCCGGCTTCACCGCGCAGACCCTCGGCTTCAAGGTGCCGCGCCACTGGGCCGTCTCCATCAACGCGGTGATCTCGCTGATCTTCGGCGCCATCCTGATGCTGGTGGCGACGAGCTTCATGAGCTCGTTCATCTCCTTCCTCTCGCTGCTCGCCGTGGCCTTCTCCGCCTGGGTCGGCGTCTTCGGCGCGGACATGTTCAAGCGCAAGCACTACGACGCCGCGGCCCTGATCGACACCACCCGCGCCAGCGCCTACTGGTACAAGGGCGGCTTCTCCCCCGCCGCGTGTGTCGCGTGGGCGGTCGGCCTGGTCGTCGGCCTGCTGTTCACGTCGTCGACCTGGTTCTCGGGACCGCTCGCCGCGAACAACTTCCTCGGTGAGTACGGCCTCGGCTGGGTCGTCACGATCGTCGTCTCCGGCCTGCTGTACCTGGCGCTGCCCAAGCCGGCCGACACCACCACGGCCCCGGACGAGTCCGAGGCCGCCGAGGCCATGGCCTCCTGACGCTCCGTCAGCTAACGTCCCCCTCCACGCATCCGGCTCCACGCCTCGCGGAGGGGGACTTTTCCATGCCCGTGTCCGTCGTACGGTTCAACCTCGTCGACCCCGCCGGCACACCCGAAACGCTCGCGGCCCGCTACCAGGCGGCCGTCGAGATGGCCCGCTACGCCGACGAGCAGGGCATCGACACGGTGCAGACCGAGGAGCACCACGGCGTCGCCAACAACTGGCTGTCCTCGCCCTTCACCTTCGCGGGCGCCGTCCTCGGGGCCACGAAGCGCATCGCGGTCACCGTCTCCGCGATCATCGGCCCGCTGCACGACCCGCTCCGCCTCGCCGAGGACATCGCCGTGCTCGACCTGGTCAGCGGCGGCCGCCTGGTGACGGTCTCCGGGATCGGCTACCGGCCCGAGGAGTACGCGCAGTTCGACGTGGAGTGGAAGCGCCGCGGCAAGCTCCAGGACGAGCTGCTCGAAACCCTGCTCAAGGCCTGGACCGGCGAGGAGTTCACCTTCCGCGGCCGCCGGGTCCGTGTCACCCCGCGCCCGTTCACCCAGCCGCACCCGCTGCTCCTGGTCGGCGGCTCCTCGCAGGCGGCCGCCCGCCGGGCGGCACGGCTCGGCCTCCCGTTCTTCCCGAGCGCGCATCTGCCCGAGCTCGAGGCGTACTACAACGAGCGCCTTCAGGAGTACGGGACCGAGGGCTGGACCATGATGCCCGGGAAGGTGACCCCGCTCCTGCACCTGTCCGAGGACCCGGACCGCACCTGGGCCACGTACGGGAAGCACTTCCTGCACGAGGCGCGGACGTACGCGTCCTGGCAGTCGGGGGACATCAAGTCCGCGGTGAAGTCGGGGGCCGGGACGGTGGAGGAGCTGCGCGCCGAGGGCGTCTACCGGATCCTCACGCCCGACGAGTGCGTGGCGCAGGGGCTCGACAACTACATCCTGCATCCGCTCTCCGGCGGCATGCCCCTGGACGAGGGCCGCCGCAGCCTGCAGTTGTACTGCGAAAACGTACTGCCCCGGCTGAAGGACCAGTCGTAGGTCCTTCGGCCGGGGCAGTGACGCCGACGGGGAGATGGCAGCGGGGACTTGACCCATCTCCCCGGGTCCCGGGGAGGAGCCGGTGTCAGCCCATCTCCTCCAGCGCCTTGCCCTTCGTCTCCTTCACGAACTTGAGCACGAAGGGGATGGAGAGCGCGGCGAAGATCGTGTAGATCACGTAGGTCGCGGAGAGGTTCCACTCGGACAGCGACGGGAAGCTCGCGGTGATCGCCCAGTTGGCGATCCACTGGGCCGAGGCGGCCACACCGAGCGCCGCGGCGCGGATCTTGTTCGGGAACATCTCGCCGAGGAAGACCCAGACCACCACACCCCACGACAGGGCGAAGAAGAGGACGAAGAAGTGCGCCGCGACGAGGGCCACCCAGCCCTGCGTCGCCGGCAGCTTGCCGTCCACCAGGTCGAAGCTGAACGCCCAGGCCTCGAGCGCCAGACCGATCACCATGCCGACCGAACCGATCAGGGCCAGCGGCCTGCGACCGATGCGGTCGACGAAGATCATCGCGATGACGGTACCGATGATGTTGATGATCGACGTGGTGAACGAGTAGAAGAACGAGTCCGTCGGGTCGACACCGACCGACTGCCACAGCGTCGAGGAGTAGTAGAACGCGACGTTGATGCCGACGAACTGCTGGAAGACCGAGAGGCCGATACCGATCCAGACGATCGGCTTGAAGAAGAAGCTGCCACCGAGCAGGTCCTTGAAGGAGGACTTGTGCTCGCTGTGCATCGCGTGCTCGATCTCGGCCACGCGGGCGTCGAGATCGACCTCCGTGCCCTCGACCTCTTCGAGGACCTGCTTGGCACGGTCGGTCTTGCCGACGGAGACCAGGAAGCGCGGCGACTCGGGGATCGCGAAGGAGAGCAGCCCGTAGATGACGGCCGGGACGACCATCACGCCGAGCATGACCTGCCAGACCTCGAGGCCCATCAGCTTGCCGCGCTGGTCGCCGCCTGCGGCCTGCAGCAGCGCGTAGTTGACGAGCTGCGAGATGGCGATGCCGATAACGATGGCGCCCTGCTGGAAGGAGCCGAGCCGGCCACGGTAGGCGGGCGGGGCGACCTCGGCGATGTAGGCCGGGCCGATCACCGAGGCCATGCCGATGGCGAAGCCACCGATGATCCGCCAGAAGGCGAGGTCCCAGATCGCGAAGGGCAGGGACGAGCCGACGGCGCTGATGGTGAAGAGGACCGCCGCGATCTGCATGCAGCGGATGCGGCCGATGCGGTCGGCGATCCGGCCCGCGGTGGCGGCGCCGATGGCACAGCCGATCAGGGCGATGGCGATGACCTGGGCGAGCGCGGCAGAGCCGATGTCGTACCGGTCACGGATGGCCTCGACCGCACCGTTGATCACGGAGCTGTCGTAGCCGAAGAGGAAACCGCCCATCGCGGCGGCGGCCGCGATGAAGATGACATGGCTCAGATGCTCGGGCCTGGCTTCCCGGGCTCCGGACTTGGGTGCCGCACTACTGGTCACATGTACTCCTCGGGCCACCGGCCTCGCTGCCGGGGGTGGGGGCGAGCCCTTCAGATGCGATTCCAGTGGCGCACAACTTCACGCCGCCCACCACCTGAAGGTAAAAGCAACGTTGCAGAGACTATGCCTTCATGTTTTGAAGTCAACACTTCGGGTGCTGTGAATTTCAGGCATGCGAGTGTCGTACCGAGTTCAAGACTTGAACACTGGTAGAGGGGCGGCCCGGTCGGGCGGGCCCGGGTCCTAGCTCAGCCGCTGGCTGATGACCTTGGACACCCCGTCACCCTGCATGGAGACGCCGTACAGCGCGTCCGCGACTTCCATCGTGCGCTTCTGGTGCGTGATCACGATGAGCTGCGAGGCCTCCTGCAACTCCCGCATGATGCGGATGAGGCGTTGCAGGTTGGTGTCGTCGAGCGCGGCCTCCACCTCGTCCATCACGTAGAACGGGCTCGGCCGCGCCTTGAAGATGGCGACGAGGAGCGCCACCGCGGTCAGGGACCGCTCGCCGCCCGAGAGCAGGCTGAGCCGCTTGACCTTCTTGCCCGGCGGGCGGGCCTCGACATCGACACCCGTCGTGAGCATGTTCTCGGGGTCGGTCAGGACGAGGCGTCCCTCACCGCCCGGGAACAGCCGACTGAAGACGCCCTCGAACTCGCGCGCCGTGTCCCGGTAGGCCTCGGTGAAGACCTGCTCGACGCGCTCGTCGACCTCCTTCACCACTTGAAGCAGGTCGGCGCGGGTCTTCCGCAGGTCCTCCAGCTGCTCGCTGAGGAAGTTGTGGCGCTCCTCCAGTGCCGCGAACTCCTCAAGAGCAAGCGGGTTGACCTTGCCGAGCTGCTGGTACGCGCGCTCCGCGGACTTGAGCCGACTCTCCTGCTCCGAACGGACGAACGGACGGGGCCTGTTGCGCGGGTGCTCCGGGTCGTCCGGCAGCTCCTCGCCCTCGGCGGGGAGCGAGGGCGGCACGAGCTGGTCGGGACCGTAGTCCGCGACGAGTCCTGCCGGTTCGACACCGAGCTCCTCCAGCGCCTTGGTCTCCAGCTGCTCGATCCGCAGCCGCTTCTCGGCGCCGAGTACCTCGCCCTTGTGGACCGAATCCGTCAGCTTGTCGAGTTCTGCCTTGAGATCGCGGCCGCGGGCCCGCTCGGCTCCGAGCTCCTGCTCCCGCGCCGCCTTCGCCCGCTCGGCGAGGGTCCGCTCCTCGTCGGCCCGGGTGATGGACACCTCGACGTGCGCGAGCAGCCGGCGGGCGCCGGAGGCGACGGCCTCGGCGACGGCCGCCTCGTACTGGCGGCGGGCGCGCTGTCGCTCGGCACGCGCGCGTGCGTCGCGTTCGGCGCGGGCGGCCCGGTCGAGCGAGTCGGCACGCCCCGCGAGCCCCTTGACGCGCTCCTCGTGGGTACGTACCTGGAGGCGCGCCTCCATCTCCGTCTGCCGCGCGTTGGCTCCGTCGGCGGAGAGGCGGTCGCGCACGGAGGTGTCGGGTTCCTCGTCCCCTCCTTCCCCAAAGGCGGCTTGTTCCTCGGCCACGGCAAGCCGCTCGGCCAGCTCCTCGGCGTCCTGTACGGCCTGCTCCAGCGCGTCCTGCGCCGTGGCCGCGGCGGCGGCGCTGCGTTCCGCCTCGCCGGCGGCGCCGCGGGCCTGCCCCGCGAGTCGGCCGAGCTGTTGGGCGCGACCGGAGCGCTCACGCTCTATGACCCGCTGCTGCTGCCCCAACTCCTCGACGAGCGCCGCGCATTCGCCGCGCCGCTCGGCCGCGGCGTGCTGCGCCTCGGCCCACTGTTCGCACTGGGCGGCCAGTTCCTCCAGCTCGGCGGCGGCCTCGTCGACGGACGCCTGCACCTCCAGGAGGCTCGGCGCCCCGGCAGAGCCACCGTGCGCGAAGTGCGCCCCGAGCAGATCCCCTTCGGCGGTCACCGCGGTCAACTCGGGGCGCGCGTAGACCAGATCCTCGGCGTCCTCGAGCGTCCCGACGACGACGATGCCTTGCAGCATCCGCTGCACGGCGGGCATCAGCTCGGCGGGGCCGCGGACCAGATCGGCGGCGGGTGGTGGGCCCTGAGGGGTAGGTTGCGCGGCACCGCCGGGGCTCTGCCCCGGGCCCCGCTGCTCAAACGCCGCAGGGGCTTGAGAGGCCAACAGCAGGGACGCCCGCCCCCCGTCCTGCTTGCGCAGGAGGCGGATCGCTTCGGCGGCCGCCGCGGGCGTGGTCACCGCGAGCGCGTCGGCCGCCGCGCCGAACGCCGCCGCCACCGGCACCTCGTAGCCCGACGCCACCGACAGCAACTCGGCGGCGGGGCCGAGCAGCCCGGTCAACCGGTCCTTCGCGCCCAGCAGCGCGCCAGTGCCGTCCTTGCGCCGCAGTCCGAGCGCGAGCGCCTCGTGCCGGGCCGCGAGCGCCGCGCGCTTGCGCTCCCCCGACGTGGCGGCCTCCCGCGCGGCGCTCAACGCGGCTTCCGCCTCGGCGAGCGCGGCCTTGGCCTCCTCGTGCCGCGTGGACAGCTCCTCGTCACCGGCGTCGAGCCCGTCGACCTCGGCCTGCAGCTGCTCGTACTCCTCCTGCGCGGCGGCCGCCCGCTGCTGCGCCTCGTCGCGGGAGGCGGCGAGCCGGTCGATCTCGGACTGCGCGGAGGCGGCCCTGCTGCGCGCCGCGTTGACCTGCCCCTGGAGCCGGGCGAGGCCCTCCCGCCGGTCGGCGATGGCCCGCGCGACATCCTTGAGCCGGCGCTCCTCGACCGCCAACTCCCGCTCAAGCTCTGCCCGGTGGGTGACCGTCTCGTCCAGGGCGACCTGCGCCGCCTCAAGGGCCGCTTCGAGCTCGGCCTCCTGCTCCCGCACCCGCGCGGCCTCGCGCTCCAGCTCCTCGGGCTCACGCCCGCGCCGCTCCTCCGCGGGCGCCGCCGTGGCGCTCTTGACCCGCGCGTCGGCCAGCGACACCGTTCCGCGCACCCGCTCGGCCAGCTGCGACAGCTCGTACCAGGACTGCTGCGCCCGCTGCAGCTGGGGCGTCAACTGCCGGACCGCGTCCTCCAGATGCCCCTCGCGCAGCAGCGCCTTCTTCAGCTCCTCCTCGGCCGCGCCCTTGCGCCGCTTCAGCTCCGCCTCGTCGGCGACCTCGGCGCTGAGCGCTCCACGGAGACGTACGAGATCGTCCGCGAGCAGCCGCAGCCGCGCGTCGCGCAGGTCGGCCTGGATGACGGCGGCCCGCCGGGCGACGGCGGCCTGTCTGCCCAGCGGCTTCAACTGCCGCCTCAGCTCTTCGGTCAGATCCTGTACGCGTGAGAGGTTGGCCTGCATCGCGTCCAGCTTCCGCAGCGCCTTCTCCTTGCGCTTGCGGTGCTTGAGGACGCCCGCGGCCTCCTCGATGAAGGCCCTGCGGCCCATCGGGTCGGCGTGCAGCACGCCGTCGAGCTGGCCCTGACCGACGATGACGTGCATCTCGCGGCCGATGCCGGAGTCCGACAACAGCTCCTGGATATCGAGAAGTCGACAGGTGTCGCCGTTGAGCTGGTACTCGCTGCCGCCGTTGCGGAACATGATCCGCGTGATGGTGACCTCGGCGTACTCGATGGGCAGCGCGCCGTCGGAGTTGTCGATGGTGAGCGAGACCTCGGCGCGGCCGAGCGGCGGGCGCCCGGTGGTGCCGGCGAAGATGACGTCCTCCATCTTGCCGCCGCGCAGCGACTTGGCGCCCTGCTCGCCCATGACCCAGCTCAGGGCGTCCACGACATTGGACTTGCCCGAACCGTTGGGACCCACGACACAGGTGATGCCCGGCTCGAACCGCAACGTGGTGGCCGAGGCGAACGATTTGAACCCGCGCAGGGTCAGGGCCTTGAGGTGCACGCCGTCGGACTCTACCCGGCACCCCTGTCTCACTCCATGAACCCACGGTTTCACCCGTGAACATGCAGGGCACATCAGACGTAAAGAACGTCAGGGAAACCGGTGCGCGGGGGCACCCGGAAGTACGGGCGAGAAGAGAAAAAGGGACGCCGAAGCGTCCCTTGGATAGCTCTGTCGAGTCGAGCGGCTGGTTACGGGCGGTGCCCGACCACCCAAGTCGCTGGGGGTGGTCAGGTGAGCGCAGGCTCCGCCTGGGGTACGTCGATACCCTCGATGAGAGAGTCGTGAGAAGCGGCAGCCGCGAGCGCGTCGTTCTCGGCCTGAATACGGCCGAGCTCGGATTCGAGGTCCTGGACGCGCTGCTGGAGCCGTCGCATCTCGGAGAGAAGTCGCGGGTCGCTGCCGCCGACGTAACCGAGAAGCGCCTTTGCCATGATGGATGGTCCTCCACAATGAGTGACCGACCGAAGCGGTGTGGGTCGTGAGGGAATCGCACCCGCGGTGCTTGGCACTTCTTGTATTGCTGCCGTTCTCACATGCCAAACAGCTAAGGTGCGCGGGGACTTCCAGAGTCTCACCAAAAAGTTTGACGGTCAACACGATCACGCCCCGTATTGGCGGGCAAACCGGGGGCTTCGCGCCGCAGAACCTGCGGTACGGCCTCACGTTCGGGGCCCGGGGGCGTAGAGATCATCCGTTCCCGGGGAGCCTGCCACGAGTCCCCGTTCTTGGCAACCACCAGGGAGTTTCTGCCGCACGCAGGTGCCCGCGGCACTTCCCGAGCGCCCTCACCCGGGCCCGCCTGCGGTAACGACTCAGCGGATGGCAAACCCGTCGTAGCCGCCACGGGGCGTGTCCCAGATCTCAGTCACACCGTCGACCCGGCCGGGTGTGTCGTCGCCATGGAGCCAGTCGAGCAATTGCTGGCATTCGCCGTGCGGTCCCTCGGCGACCACTTGGACACGCCCGTCGTCCAGATTGAGAGCAAAACCACTCAGGCCGCCGATCTCCAGGGCACGCGCACGGGTGAACCACCGGAAACCCACACGTTGGACACGTCCGCGCACCCAGGCGGTGAGCCGTACTTCTTCGTTCATGAGTGCACGCTAACCGGCCAAAAGCACTCGGAGCACTTCCTGCACTGGGGAGTTGGGGTAGCGTCCCCGACCATCGCACCTCACTCGTACGAGTGAGAAGCACGCACCACAGTGACGACCAGAGGACCAGGAAGGCCAGGACATGGGACGCCACCGACGCTCCGCCGCCGGCCGCCCGCACGCGAGCGACTTTGCGCAGGGCTACGCGGAGTACCCGCCGCACCCCTCGCCTCCCGCACAACCCGACACCTCCCACCACCGCAAGAAGCGCGACGGCGTCCCGCTGCGCACCGGTCTGCTCGGTGCCTCGGCCGCGGTCGCGATGGGCGCGGTCGCGGTGACCACGGGGCTGATACCCGGGGGCGGGGGCTTCACGTTCGGCGGTGGTGGCGGCGGCAACGAGATACAGGCCGCCGACTCCCCCGACGTCACGGCGCAGGGCGGCACGGGCGGTGCGGTCGACGACCGGGCGCCGTCCGCGGCGAACCGCGGGACCGAGCGGGCCACTCCGTCCGCGACGCCGTCCCGGTCCGCTTCGAGCGCCGCGCCGCGGTCCTCCGAGCCGTCGTCCAAGCGCACGCAGCCGTCCCGGTCCTCCGGCGACAGCGCCACGAAGACGAAGAGCGCGGCCCCACCGACGTCCGCCCCGTCGTCACCGGCGCGGACGAAGACGCCCTCCGGCAGTGGGGGCGGCTCGGCGACCACGTCGGAGAAGGCGGCATCGGCCCAGGTCCTCGCCCTCGTCAACCGGGAGCGCTCCAAGGTGGGTTGCTCCCCGGTGACGGCCGACAGCGGCCTCGCCTCGCTCGCCACGGCGTTCAGCGACGACATGGCCTCGCGGGACTTCTTCGACCACACGGACCCGGACGGGGCGACCCCCTGGGACCGCGCCAAGGAAGCGGGCATCACGGACCTCGGCGGCGAGAACATCGCCCGCGGCCAGGCCAATGCCCAGTCGGTCATGGACTCCTGGATGAACAGCCCCGGCCACAAGGCGAACATCCTGAACTGCGACTTCAAGACCTTGGGCGTCGGTGTGCACTTCGGCTCGGGCGGGCCGTGGTGGACGCAGGACTTCGGCTACTGACGCCCTACGACGAGGCTCACGCCGCCGTGCGCGGCGGGCGCTGGCAGCGCGGGCAGTAGTAGCTGGACCGGTTCATCCACGGGCGCCGGCGCATGGGCGTCGAACAGCGCCCGCACGGCAGCCCTTCGCGCCCGTACGCGTCGAGGGACCGGTCGAAGTATCCCGACTCCCCGTTCACATTCACGTACAGGGCGTCGAAGCTCGTTCCCCCGACGCTCAGCGCCGCGTTCATCACATCCCTTACGTGGCCCAGGAGTTCGGCCGTGCGGGGGCGGGTGAACGTCTCCGTGGGCGCTCGTAGTGCAGCTTCGCGCGCCACAGTGCCTCGTCCGCGTAGATGTTGCCGACGCCGCTGATGAGGGACTGGTCGAGCAGGGCCCGCTTGATGGTGCTGCGCTTCGCGCGCAGCGCGGTGTGGAACGCGGCGTCGTCGAAGAGCGGGTCGAGCGGGTCGCGGGCGATGTGCGCGATGACGTCGGGCAGTCCTGCGGCATCGGTGTCGTGCAGCGAGAGGCCGCCGAAGGTGCGCTGGTCGACGAAGCGCAGCTCGGTGTCGCCCGCCGCGGTAGCGGCCGATGTCTGCGTGTCGGCGAAGCGGACGCGGATGCGCAGGTGCTTCTCGTCGGGGGCGTCGTGCGGCTGCACCAGGAGCTGGCCGCTCATGCCGAGGTGGGCGAGGACGGCGGTGTGCGAGCCCTCCAGCGGCAGCCACAGATACTTGCCGCGGCGGCTCGGCTCGCCGATCGTCCGCCCCTTGAGCCGGGACGCGAAGTCCGCGCCGCCCGCGATGTGCCGGCGTACGGACCGCGGGTGCAGCACCTCGACCTCCGCGACGGTCCGATGCGCCACCCACCGCTCAAGACCGCGCCGGACGACCTCCACTTCGGGCAGCTCTGGCACGGGTTCCTCCATTTTCAAGCCCCTGCGGCGTTTGAGCAGCGGGGTCTGGGGCGGGGCCCCAGGAGCGGGGAAAATACGACGCCCGCCCCTCCGGCGAACCGGTGGGGCGGGCTCAGGAAGCGGGGCGGTTACGCCCCCGGGGCCGTATCGACCGCCGCAGCCGCAGCCTCCGCCCGCTCGTCCGCGGCAGCGCGAATCGCACGCCACGCGGACTCAGCGGCCTGCTGCTCCGCTTCCTTCTTGCTGCGGCCGGTGCCGGTGCCGTACGAGACGCCTCCGACGCGGGCGGCAGCAGTGAAGGTCTTCTCGTGATCCGGGCCGGTTTCGGTGACCAGGTACTCGGGCACGCCGAGTCCCTCCGTCGCCGTCAGCTCCTGGAGACTGGTCTTCCAGTCCAGGCCGGCACCGAGATTCGAGGACTTCTCGATGAGTGGGTCGAACAGACGGTGGACGAGTTCGCCCGCCGCGTCCAGACCCTGGTCCAGGTAGACCGCACCGATCACCGCTTCAAGGGTGTCGGCGAGGATCGACGCCTTGTCCCGGCCGCCCGTTCCCTCTTCACCACGGCCGAGCCGGATGAAGGAGCCCAGGTCCAGCCCGCGGCTGACCTCCGCAAGTGCACGCGAATTGACCACAGCGGCCCGCAGTTTGGCCAGTTGGCCTTCCGGCAAGTCGGGGTGGGTGCGGTAGAGAGTGTCGGTGACCACGAGACCGAGGACCGAGTCGCCCAGGAATTCCAGGCGCTCGTTCGTCGGCAGGCCGCCGTTCTCGTACGCGTACGAACGGTGCGTCAGCGCACGCACCAGAAGGGCGGACTCGAGCTTGTACCCGAGCCGCCCTTCCAGAAGCGTGTGGGACGAGGCTGTGGTGTCCACCTTTTTCTTGGCGTCATCCGCCTTCTTGGGGCTCGACACTGTGCCTCTCACCAGCCGCTCAGACCTCGAGGACCTGGCGCTTGTTGTAGGTGCCGCAAGCCGGGCACGCGATGTGCTGCAGCTTGGGCTCCTGGCAACGCTCACACGAAACCAAGGTGGGGACCGCAGCCTTCCACTGCGACCGGCGGTGGCGCGTGTTGCTGCGCGACATCTTCCGCTTCGGAACAGCCACGGCTACTTCTCCTGCTTCTCGTCGACGCCCGCTTGCGCTTCGGCGCCGCTCATCTCGTCCTTCTCGCCGTCCTGGATGGATTCAGCGAGTCCCTGCAATGCCGCCCAACGGATGTCGACGGCGTCGTGGTGGTGGCCCGGCTCGTCCGAAAGCCGCACTCCGCACTCGGAGCACAGACCTTCACAGTCTTCCTGGCACACCGGCTGCATCGGCAGTGCGAGCACCACCGCATCACGCAGCACTGCCTCGAGGTCGAACAAGCCGTCCTCGAGAAAGAGCCTGTCCTCGTCTTCCTCGGCGTCGTCGGCCGGATCCGCTTTTACGCGGCCCCGGTCGTCGGCGTCAGGGTACGAGAACATCTCCTGGAAGCCCGCGTCGACCTCTTGGACGAGCGGCTCCAGACACCTTACGCACTCCCCCTTGGCCGACGCACGGGCGGTGCCTGTGACAAGCACCCCTTCCATGACCGACTCCAGGCGGAGGTCGAGCTCCACCGGGGCGCCTTCCGGCACCTCGATGACTCCCAGGAGGCCGAACTCCTTGGGAGCGTCGATCGTGCGGGACAGCCGCTGCATGGCACCAGGACGCCGACCCAGCTCGTGCGTATCGAACACGAATGGGTTGCGGTGGTCGAGGTGGGTGTTCAGGGCTGGTCCTGCTTTCGTTCTTCGAAGCTCATGTGGGGGTTGCCGCCCCGAATTTCCGGGCAGCTCGGAACGCACGTGCTACGCGCGACCGAAGAACCAGGGTACTGGACCTTTCGCTCACGGCCCAATCAGCCCCCGGGGCCGGCTCAGCGCCCCTGTTCGTACTGCCTCATCTGCTCCAGGCTGATCATGCTCGTGTCGAAGAGACTCGTCTCGTCGAGCGCACTGTCCTGGGCCGGCTGCGGCTGAAACTGCTGTTCCTGCTGATGCTGCTGGTACGCGTACGGGTCCTGCTGCTGGGGCTGCTGATACGCGTACGGATCCTGCTGGTACGCCGCGTACGGGTCCTGCTGGTAGGTGCCGTAGGCGTCCTGCTGGCCGTAGGGCTGCTGCTGGTAGCCGCCGTACGGGTCTTGGGCCTGCTGCGCGTACGCGGGCGCGGGCTCCGGGGCCTGGGCCGGGATCTGGGGGACCTGCGGGGGCTGCGGCATCTGCGGGGCGGCCGGCTGCCCGATCTGGGCGTCGCCCATCCCGGCGAGGCCCGCGAGGTAGTCGGCGTCGCTGGTGTGCGGCTGCCCCTCGCCGTCCACGGTCAGCGTGCCGAGGTCGTCGCTGGCGATGCGGCCGTGCAGCTTCTGCCGGCCCTTGCCGACGGCGTCCAGGGTCTTGGCGAGCACCGCCTCGAACGCGCCGAGCTTGGTGTCCACGTACGAGTCGGCGTCCCGCCGCAGCGTCTCCGGGTCGTGGCTGCGCTCGGGGGCGTCCTCGTCCTCGTAGCCCGCCTCGTCGACGCCCGGACCGGTGCCGAGCAGCTTCTCGCGGCCACGGCCGACCGAGCCGAGCGTCTTGTTGAGGACGACCTCGAAGTTGGCCAGCTTGGAGTCGACGTAGTCGTCGGCCTCCGCGCGGACCTCCTCCGCCTCCTGGCGGGCCTCGGAGAGGATCCGGTCGGCCTCGGCCTGGGCGCGGCGGGCGATCTCCGTGTCGGAGATCAGGGTGCCGCGCTCGGCCCGGGCGCCCTCGATGATCCGCTCGGCCTCCGCGTGGGCCTGCTCGACCATCTGCTCGCGGCCGCCGATGAGCTCCTGGGCCTGGGCGAGGGAGCCGGGCAGCGCCTGGCGCACCTCTTCGAGCATCGCGAGCAGGTCGGCGCGGTTGATCACGCACGAGGCCGACATGGGCATCGAGCGCGCGCCGCCGACCGTGCCGACGATGTCGTCGAGCTTCTTCTGCACGTCCACCGTGTGCTCGCCACTCTCTCGTCTAGACGCCGGATTGGCTGGGGTGTTGGAGACGGACGAGACGACTGTAAGCCCAACGTGGACGTGCGCGTCACTTCTTGGGAAGGCGCTCCGCCAATGCCTCGTTGACCTGCACCGGAACCAGGTGCGAGACGTCGCCGCCCCAGGCCGCGACCTCCTTGACCAGGGAGGACGACAGGAAGCTGTACGTCGGGTTGGTGGGGACGAAGAGGGTCTCCACACCGGACAGGCCGTTGTTCATCTGGGCCATCTGCAGCTCGTAGTCGAAGTCGCTGACGGCGCGCAGGCCCTTCACGATGGCCGGAATGTCGCGCTGTTTGCAGAAGTCGACGAGGAGGCCGTGGAAGGCCTCCACCTCCACGTTGCCGAACTCGGCCGTGACCTCGCGGATCAGCTCGATCCGCTCCTCGACCTCGAACAGTCCCTTCTTGGACTGGTTGATCATCACCGCGACGTGCACGACGTCGTAGAGCTTGGAGGCTCGGGCAATGATGTCGAGGTGGCCGTTGGTGATGGGGTCGAACGACCCCGGACAGACTGCGCGGCGCACGGGAAGTCCCTCGCTCTCCGGTCCGGTCATCGTGCGTCGTCGCACGTGAGGGTGGTGTTCAAGGCGGCGCGACCGTACCAAAACGTGCCTTCGCCATAGCGACGGGACCTCAGGCCCTCGAAGCCGTCCGGCCACCGGAATTCGCCGCCTCTGGTGCTGCGTTCCACGGTGACGAGCGCTTCGTCCGTGAGCCAGCCCCGCGTCCGGAGTGTGAGCAGGATCTCTCGAAGATCATCGTCGGAGACGGCGTACGGAGGGTCGAGAAAGACCAGGTCGTAGGGGTCGGCCGGGGGCGGGCCCGCGACGATTTGCTCCGCTTTTCCGGTACGTGCCTCTGCTCCCGGCAGGCCGATCGCGCGGATGTTCTCGCGGATGGTGCGGGCGGCGCGGGCGTCCGCCTCGACGAGCAGCGCGTGTGCGGCGCCGCGGGAGAGCGCCTCCAGGGCGACGGCGCCGGAGCCCGCGTACAGGTCGGCGACGCGGGTGCCGTCGAGGCTGCCGCCGAGCAGCGCCTGCCAGGTGGAGAAGAGGGCCTCGCGCGCCCGGTCGGAGGTGGGCCGGGTGCCGTTGCCCGGCGGCACCGCGAGGCGGCGTCCGCCGGCGGTCCCGGCGATCACGCGGGTCATCGCGCTACGTCCTTGTCTTCCGTACGACTTCTGCGGTCACGTCACTGCAGGTCCAGTCTGTCAGGACGCCGTCATGCCGCGCCTGCCGGGCGGTGGAGGGTGGAGGCCGACCGCCCCTGCGCCACGGGGCTCCGCCCCGGACCCCGCGCCTCAAACGCCGGCGGGGCTTGATGGGGTCAGCCCTTGTCGAGGTACTGCTCCCGCTCCTCGTCGAGCAGTGCGTCCAGGGCGATGCGCAGGGCCGGCAGGTGGTCGAGCTCCGGGTCGGCCGTGACCACCTTGGTGGCCTCCTCCCGGGCCTCGGCGATGATCTCCTCGTCCTCGATCACGGCGAGCATCCGCAGGGAGGAGCGCACTCCGGACTGGGCCTGGCCGAGCACATCGCCCTCGCGGCGCTGCTCCAGGTCGATCCGGGACAGCTCGAACCCGTCGAGCGTGGAGGCGACGGCGCCGAGGCGGGCGCGCGCGGGAGCGGCCTCCGGCATCTCGGTGACCAGGAGACACAGACCCGGAGCCGAGCCACGGCCGACGCGGCCGCGCAGCTGGTGGAGCTGCGAGACGCCGAACCGGTCGGCGTCCATGATCACCATCGCCGTCGCGTTCGGCACGTTCACACCGACCTCGATGACGGTCGTCGCCACCAGGACGTCCGTCTCCCCCGCGGCGAAGCGGCGCATCACGGCGTCCTTGTCGTCGGGCTGCATGCGGCCGTGCAGGACCTCTACCTTGAGGCCCTGGAGCGGGCCGCGCGCCAGCTCCTCCGCGACGTCGAGCACGGCGAGCGGCGGCCGCTTCTCCGCCTCGTCCTCTGCGGACTGCTTCTTGCCCTTCTTGGGCTTCTCGTCCTCGCCGTCGCCGATCCGGGGACAGACCACGTACGCCTGGTGCCCCTTGCTCACCTCCTCGCGTACGCGCTCCCACGCGCGCGCGAGGAAGTGCGGCTTGTCGGCGGCGGGCACGACATGGCTGGCGATCGGCGAGCGGCCGGCCGGGAGCTGGTCGAGGACGGACGTCTCCAGGTCACCGAAGACCGTCATGGCGACCGTGCGCGGAATCGGCGTCGCCGTCATGACCAGGAGGTGCGGCGGCTGCTTGCCCTTCGAGCGCAGGGCGTCGCGCTGTTCCACGCCGAAGCGGTGCTGCTCGTCCACGACGACCAGGCCCAGGTCGTCGAACTGCACCTTGTCCTCGATCAGCGCGTGCGTGCCGATGACGATGCCCGCCTCGGCCGTGGCCAGGTCGAGGAGGGCCTGGCGGCGCCCCGCGGTGTTCATGGAACCGGTGAGCAGGGTGACCTTGGTGGCGTGCTCGGCCCCGCCCAGCATTCCGCCCTGCGCCAGCTCGCCCATCATCTCGGTGATGGAGCGGTGGTGCTGCTGGGCGAGGACTTCGGTGGGCGCGAGCATCGCGGCCTGACCGCCCGCGTCGACGACGGCGAGCATGGCGCGCAGCGCCACCATCGTGTTGTGGGTCACGGTGAAGTGGTCGGTCACATAGGCATGGCTCGGATGCGCGACGCTGATGCACTGAACCGGTTTGCGCCCTACATGTTCGACAGCGCGGATTCCCCGACGGAACGTGTTGTATTTGGGCCGCGCCTTCATGCGCTGTGCTTTACGCGTCAGCCGGAAGGGTGGGTACGCGTCGGGGAGGGCAATGGACACGTTGAAAGCTTCCTTCTTCGCCAGCACACGCGCCGTGCCGCCAAGGGACCTGGCAAGCCACGCCACGTCATCCGCCAGACGCCGCGAGGCCGAGCAGAAAGAAACACTCAAGCCCTGCGCGTCCACAGTGCCGTCCGTATCCATGAGTCCCTGGAGCACCGCGAGCCGATTCTTGATCGCCGTGTTCTTGAACTCATCGGGGAGAAACTTGTCGTGTGAGGTCACGCCCCAAAGGCCCATGGAACGCAGGGCTCTGATCAGGGGGTTCCGTCGTGTGCCGCCCCTCGGTGTGAGCATGCGAAGCGTGTAGTCGCAGTTGTTCCCCGGCACGGGCACCACCTCGCACCCCGGAGCCACCGCGGCGCGGACTGCGCTGAGGATCTCGTCGTCGATCGATGAAATCCTGAGGTTGTGCCGGAATGACCCGTCCCCCGTCAGGACCCCGAAGAGGTAGGGGTCCAGAGAAGGCTCTGCTCCGCCTCCGAGGTCCACCGGCGTGATCGCCGGGATGTACCACTTCGACGAGCCATCGGCTTTGTGGAGATCAGTTCTGATCTCACGAGTCGTCAAGACCTTCGGGGCCTGCCCTCGAAACCAGGCGCAGCTGGTGCCGACGATCCACAGGTGCTCGTCATCGCACTCGACGACGCTGTCGTCCGAGAGAATCAACCGCCATGCGTCGCGCTCACCCTGCGGGAAAACCCCGTCGACCACGGCGATTTCACCACCTGGGACAACGACCTCGTCTCCAACAGCGACGTCCCCCATCCTCGTATAACCCTCCGGTGTCAGGACCAGTGAGTCGAGTGGCTGAGCCTTGCCGGAACCCACTTCTCCCTGGAGCAGCCGGTGCATCGGGTGCTCCGTGGCCAGGTCGTCGAAGATCTCCTTGGAGACCTTCTGCTGGCCGTCGGTGAGCGTGAAGGGGAGCTTCGCGTCGAAGGCCGTCAGCAGGCCGCTCTCCTGCGGTACGCGGGCGACGGCGGTCAGCTGGGTCTCCGCGAAGCGGCGCCGGGCGAGGGCCACTTGGAGGACGAACGCCTCGTCCCACTTGAGGCGGTCCCGGGCGTTGGCGATGTCGTCCTTGGTGTGCGGCCGGTGGATCTTGAGCAGGGCCTCCGGCAGCGGGACGAGGCCGCGGCCCTCGCGCAGCGACTCGGGCAGTGGGTCCTCGGCCTCGGGCACGCTGGGCAGCACCAGGTCGACGGCCTTGGCGATCTTCCAGGACTCCAGCTTGGCCGTGGCCGGGTAGATCGGCAGCAGGGCCCCGGCCCACGAGCCGACGGCTTCGGCCGCCTCGTCGGAGGACTCGGCGTTGAGCAACTGGTAGGCGGGGTGCGCCAGTTGCATCTTCCGGTTGAAGACCGATGCCTTGCCGGCGAACATCGCGCGCGTACCGGGCAGCAGGTCCTTGTGCGGCTTGTGGATGCCGCGGCCGAAGAAGACGAGCTGGAGCTGGCCGCTGCCGTCGGTGATGGTGACTTCGAGGCGCTGGCCCCTGCCGCCGTTGAACTTCAGGATGCGGGCCGTGGCCACCTGCGCGACGACCGTCACGTGCTCGTCGAGCGGCAGCTCCGCGAGGCGGGTGAGCTCGCCCCGCTCCGCGTATCTGCGCGGGTAGTGGTGGATCAGGTCGCCGACCGTGTGCAGGCCGAGGTGCTCGGCCATCACCTTCGCGGTGGCGGGACCGAGCACCTTCTTCAGTGGTTCTTCGAGCGCGGGCACGAGATCCATTGCACACCACGCCACTGACAATGGCCGAACACGGCCCCGAAACGGGCCTCAGCCCATCTCGGGCACCGGCGTCACCAGCTTCCCGTGCGCGAGGTACGCGGTCAGGTTGTCCAGGGTCAGCCGTTCCATCTCGTCGCGGGTCTGGACGGTGCCACTGGCCAGATGGGGTGTGAGCACCACGTTGTCCAGGGCGAGCAGCGGCTCCGGCACGTGCGGTTCGGCGGCGAAGACGTCGAGCCCGGCGCCCGCGAGTCCGCCGTTGGTCAGCAGGTCGACCAGCGCGGCCTCGTCGACCACGCTGCCGCGCGCGATGTTGACGAGGTAGCCCTGGGGGCCGAGCGCTTCGAGGACCTCTCGGGAGACGAGGCCGCTGGTGGCGGCGCCGCCGGAGGTGGCGACCACCAACACGTCCACGGAGGCGGCCAGTTCCGCGGGCGAGGCCGCGTACGCGTAGTCGACGCCGGGCACCTCGCGGCGGCTGTGGTAGCTGATCGGGCAGCCCATGGCGGCGAACCGGGTGGCGATGGCCCGCCCGATCCGGCCGAGTCCGAGCACGCCGATCCGGGCCCCGCTGACCCGCCGCGCCAGCGGGACGGGGCCCTCGCCCGGCCAGCGGCCCGCGCGTACGTAGCGGTCGGCGGCGGAGAGCCCGCGCAGTACGTCGAGCGTCAGCCCGAGCGCGGTGTCCGCGACGCAGTCGGTGAGCACGTCGGGGGTGTTGCTGACCACGATGCCGCGTTCCAGGGCGAGGGCGACGTCGGTGGTGTCGTAGCCGACCCCGAAGTTGACGACGGCGCCGAGGCGCGGCAGTGCGGTCATGAGCTCGGCGGCGACCCCCGCGCGGCCCGAGGTGACGACGACGCCGATCTCACCCCCGTACTCGGTGAGGAAGCGGTCGCGTTCCGGTCCTTCCTTCGGAAGGACGAGAGCGTCGTACGTGGTGCTGAGCGTCTGGGCGAGCGAGGGCTTGAGCGAGCCGACGGCGAGGATGCGGCCGACGGCGGCGGTGGACGTGGTCATGCGGGGACTCCTTCCTGGACCGGTTCGCGGTCCAGGGCCGGTTCAGATCACTTTCTTGACGAGCGCGGCGAGTTCGGTGTGCTCGGCCTCGGTGAGGTCGGTCAGTGGCGGGCGCACCGGGCCCGCGCCGTGGCCGGAGACGGTGAGGCCGGCCTTCACGATCGACACCGCGTAGCCGGGCTGCCGGTCGCGCAGCGCGATGTACGGCAGGACGAACTCGCGCAGCCGGTCGTAGACCTGCGCCGTGTCGTGGGCGCGCACGGCCGCGTAGAAGTCGCAGGCCCATTGCGGGGCGAAGTTGAAGATGGCCGACGAGTAGGTGGTGGCGCCGAGTTCGAGATAGGGCAGCGCGTAGGTCTCGGCGGTCGGGAGGCCGCCGATGAGGACGAGCCGGCCGTCGTGTTCGGCGTGCAGCCGGGCCATCAGGTCGATGTCGCAGACGCCGTCCTTGAACCCGATGAAGTTGGAGAACCGGGCGACGAGCCGGTCGACGGTCGCCGCCTTGAAGCGGGCGTTGGCCCGGTGGTACACGATCACGCCGAGCGAGGTGGCCGCGCAGACCCGGGCCACGTGTTCGTAGAGCCCCTCCTGCCCGACCTCGGTGAGATAGGGCGGCAGCAGCAGGAGGCCGTCGGCCCCGCCCTCCTCCGCCCGCCGGGCCATCTCCACCGCGGTCGCCGTGCCGTATCCGGCCGCCCCGATGACCGGCAGCCCGTCCCGCGCCTCGGCGACCGTCGCCCGCAGCACCGCGTCGACGTCGGTGTGGCTGAGCGAGAAGAACTCGCCGGTGCCGCCCGGGGCGAAGAGGCCCGCCACGTCGTACCCGGCCAGGCGCTGGAGATGCGTGCGGTAGGCCGGCTCGTCGAAGGCGTGGTCGGGCGTGGTGTGGGTGACGGGGAAGGACAGCAGGCCGGAGCCCAGGACGCGGCGCAGATCATCGGGCGAGAAACGGGCCATGGGGCATCTCCAGGGTCGTCGGGCGGATGAGGCCGGCTGGCCGCAAGCTAGCAGACTTGATCATGGACAGGAATGGTGTCTACATATACGAACTCCACTCCCTCTCCGCTCATCCTGCGCGTCCAACTTCCCTGCCTGCGCAATCTCTTGACGCGTCTCAGAACCCACACTTACCGTGCGTCCACAAATTGAAACGGCGTCTACATCCGTGGACACGCTGGTGCCTGTCGCGGTGGAGGAAGCCCCATGCCCCCTGTTCCCATCCCCGGTCGGGCTCTCGCTCTGGCGCTCGTCTGCACGCTCGCCGCGAGCGGCTGCACCGTGGCCAACAGCGCGTCGGTGACGGCGGGCAAGGACACGCTGCGCGTGGTCCTGCCGGAGGAGCCGCCCACCCTCGAACCCTGCGAGTCCTCGCTGACCTCCACCGGCGTGGTGGTGCGCTCCAACATCACCGAGCCGCTGACCGAACGCGACCCGCACTCGGGCAAGTTGGTACCGAAGCTCGCGACCGCCTGGAAGCGCACCTCGGACACCCAGTGGACGTACACCGTCCGCGAGGGCGTCCGGTTCAGCGACGGTTCGCGGTTCGACGCGAAGGACGCCGCGTACTCCATCGACCGCGCGGTCAACTCGAAGCTCGGCTGCAATGTCGAGGGCTACGTCTTCGGGGACATGGACGTGAAGCTGTCGACGCCCGACGCCCGCACCCTGAAGGTGACGACCCCCGAGGCGGACCCGATCCTGCCGCTGCGGCTCTCGTTCATCGAGATGGTGCCGACGTCGACCGACGCGAAGAAGAAGGTGCGTGAGCCCATCGGCACGGGCCCGTACCGGATAGCCGACTGGGAGCCGGGTCTGCGGCTCTCCCTCGCCGCCAACAAGCGGTACTGGGGCCGGGCCCCCGACTACCGCAAGGCCCTCTACCAGTGGCGCCCCGAAGGCAGTGTCCGCGCCGCCATGGTCACCAACGGCGAGGCGGACGTGGCCACGTCGCTCGGCCCGCAGGACGGGGCGGGCGACACCGCGGTCACGTATCCGAACAACGAGACCACCGCGCTGCGCATGCAGCTCGGTGAGGCGCCGCTGAACGACGAGCGGGTGCGCAAGGCGATCAACTACGCGATCGACCGCAAGGGCATCGTCGACTCCCTGTACCAGGGCGACGCCAAGGTCGCGTCCCAGCTCGTGCCCTCCGGGATCACCGGGTACGACAAGGGGCTCAAGCCCTGGCCGACCGATCTCGCCAAGGCGAGGAAGCTGCTCGCGGAGGCGAAGGCCGACGGCGTCGACGTCGGGAAGCAGATCCGGCTGATCAGCCGCACCGCGCTCTTCCCCAAGGTCGACGAGACCGTCCAGGTCATGCAGAACGAGCTGGCGGGGATCGGGCTCAACGTCAAGATCCAGATGAAGGACACCGCGGGCAGCACCGAGTTCCAGGAGCGGCCCTTCCCCAAGAACACGGGCCCGTACCTGCTGCTCATCCAGCACGGGAACCAGGCCGGTGACGCGGCCTTCTCCATGGACCAGTACCTGCTGAGCAAGGGGTTCCAGAGTTCCGGCGGCACGGCCGCCTTCGACCGGAGGATCCGGGCGGCGGAGGCCCTCACCGGGGACGCGCGGCAGCGGGCGTTGGGCCGGGTCTTCGCCCGGGAGCCGGACGAGATCACGCAGTACGCGTATGTGGCGCACATGTACGGGATCGCTGCGCTCGCTCCGGAGGTTCGGTACGAGCCCAACTCCGCGACCGGGGATGAGATGCGGCTCGCCGAGTTCAGCCACGTCGACTGATCCCACGTCACGGGGCTCCGCCCCGGACCCCGCTGCTCAATCGCCGCAGGGGCTGAAAGTGCCCACCCGTCCTCCGACCTAGGGACAGCGATGTTCCCCTTCCTTCGCCGCCGCACGCTGACCAGCATCCTGCCGCTGCTCGCGGTGCTCCTCGGGGTCTTCGTCCTCGCGCGGCTCACCGGCGATCCGTCGTCCTTGTACCTGCCCGAATCCGCAACCCCGGCCCAGCGCGCCGCCTTCGCCGCCCGCAACGGCTTCGACGACTCGATCTGGCAGCAGATCGCCGACTACTTCGGCGGCGTCTTCCAGCTCGACTTCGGCGAGTCGCTGCGCACCGGCGAGTCCGCGGCGACGATGGCTCTGCGGGCCTTCCCCGCCACGCTGCAGCTCGCCTTCGCGACCATGCTGATCGCCGTCATCGGCGCGGTGATCATCGGCAGCTGGGCCGCCTTCCGGCCCAACTCCCTTGCCGACCGCGTCTCTTCGTTCCTGTCCATGACCGCCGCGAGCGTCCCCGACTTCTGGTTCGCGATCACCGGCGTATGGATCTTCGCCGTCACCCTGGGCGCGCTGCCCACCTCGGGCGTCACCGACGGGATGCTCTCGTGGGTGCTGCCGGTGGCGACCCTGGTGATCCGGCCGCTCGGCGTGCTCACCCAGGTGGTGCGCGGCGCCATGGTCTCCGCGCTCTCCGCCCCGTACGTGCGTCTGGCGCGCAGCAAGGGCGCCGGCAACGTCCGCGTGGTCAGCCATCACGCGCTGCGCAACGCCGCCGCGCCCGCGCTCACCGTCGCGGGCGACCTCGCCGTATCGCTGGTCAACGGCGCCGTGGTGGTGGAGACGATCTTCGGCTGGCCGGGCATCGGGAAGCTGATGATCGACTCCATCCTGGGCCGCGACTTCGCGGTGCTGCAGGCCGCGGTGCTGATCACCGCGATCACCATCTTCGCGCTCAACATCGTCATCGACGTCTGCTACGCGCTGCTCGACGCGCGCGTGCGCGAGACGGCGACGGCCTGAGGAGGACGCCGTGAGTACCTCGATCGACAAGCCCGCCTCCGACACACCTCCCACGGAGGCCGAAGAAGCGGCGCCGCGCGGCAGCCAAGTCCCCCTGTGGCGCATGCTGTTGCGCGACCGGGTCGCCACCGTGGCGGCCGTGCTGCTGGTCCTGATCGCGCTCACCGCGGTCCTCGGCCCGCCGCTGCTCGGCGGCTCCGCCACCGACCAGGACCTGAAGAACGCCAACCAGGCACCCTTCTCGCTCGACCACGGCTGGCTCGGCGTGCTCGGCACCGATCCGCTCGGCCAGAGCATGCTGGCCCGGCTGATCGTCGCCGCCCGCACCACGTTCAGCGTGGCCGTGCCCGCGGTGCTGTTCGCGCTGGCCGTCGGCTCGGTGATCGGCATGTGGGCCGGGTACCACCGCGGCCGCCGGGAGACGGTCGCGATGCGCGTGGCCGACGTCATCATGAGCTTCCCTTCGCTGCTCATGGCGGTCGTCGTGCTGTACGTCTTCTCGCCGAGCGTCGCCAATCTCGTCCTGGTGCTGACCGTCACCCGGCTCCCGGTCTATCTGCGCACCGCCCGGTCGGAGTCGTCCGAGCTCCAGAGCCGCCTGTTCGTCGACGCGGCGCGGACCTTCGGCACGTCCAGCGGGGCGATCATCCGCCGGCACGTGTTCCCGGTCGTGCTGCCGACGCTGCTGACCCTCGCCACCCTCGAATTCTGTTACGTGATGCTCGCGGAGTCCTCGCTGAGCTTCCTCGGCATCGGCATCCAACCTCCCGATGTCAGCTGGGGGTTGATGGTCTCGCAGGGACGGACGTATCTGCAGAGCGCGTGGTGGCTGACCTTCTTCCCCGGGCTCGCCATCGTCATCACGACGGTCTCCGCGACCGTGCTCGCGTCCTGGGCGCGGCTCGCCACCGACCCCGCTCAGCGCTGGCGCCTGGCGCTGCCCCGCAAGGCGCGGCGCCGCGCCGCCCGCACCGCTCCCCAGGAGGCCAGCTCGTGACCGCCACCGCCACGGACACCGCCCTTGAGGTGGACGGCCTCAGCGTCGACATCCGCACCCCGCACGGCACCGTACGCGCCGTGGACACGGTCAGTTTCCAGGCGCGGCGCGGCCGGACGCTCGCGCTGCTCGGCGAGTCCGGCTGCGGCAAGTCGATGACCGCGCAGGCCATCGTGTCGCTGCTCGACCCGGCCGCAGAGGTGAGCGGGGGCCGGGTCCTGCTCGACGGCACCGACCTGGTCGCGGCCGACGAACGGACCCGGCGCTCGCTCGCGGGACCTGAACTCGCCATCGTCTTCCAGGACGCGCTCACCGCCCTCAACCCGGTCTACACGGTGGGCACCCAGCTCGCCGAGCCGTTCCGGATCCACCGCGGCATGTCCCGCAAGCAGGCCCGCAGGGAAGCGATCGAGCTGATGGCGCGGGTCGGCATCCCGGAGCCGGAGGGCCGGGCGGACGCCTATCCGCACCAGTTCTCCGGCGGGATGCGCCAGCGCCTCCTGATCGCCATCGCGGTCGCGCTCTCCCCGTCCGTACTCCTCGCCGACGAGCCGACGACCGCGCTCGACGTGACCGTGCAGGCGCAGATCATGCAGCTGCTGCGGGAGCTGCGCACGGAGCGGGACATGAGCGTCGTACTGATCACCCACGATCTGGCCCTCGTCTCCGAGCAGGCCGACGAGGTCGTGGTGATGTACGCGGGCACCGTCGTCGAGTCGGGTCCCGTGCGCGAGGTGTTCGGCGCGCCCCACCACCCGTACACGAAGGGCCTGTTGGACTCGGTGCCGGTGCACGCCGCCCGTGGCGAGGAGCTGAGGTCCATCGGCGGCGCCCCGCCGGACCTGCACTCGATCCCGTCCGGCTGTGTCTACCAGGACCGCTGCCCGCTGGTGCGCGACCTGTGCCGCGCGCGGCGCCCCGAACCCGCCGAGGTCGCGCCGGGCCGCACGGCCGCCTGCCACTTCTCCGACGAGGTGACCCGATGACCGACACACCCCTGCTCGAAGTACGCGACCTCACCAAGACGTTCCAGGTCCCGGGCGCCGGCAAGGGGCGCGGGCTGCGCGCCCTGAACGGCATCTCCTTCGATCTGAAGCGCGGCGAGACCCTCGGCCTCGTCGGGGAGTCGGGCTGCGGGAAGTCCACGCTGGCCCGCACGCTGCTCATGCTGGAGCGGCCCGACGGCGGCAGCGTCCGCTTCGACGGCGTGGACCCGTTCGCGCTCAAGGGGGCGGAGCTGCTGGCATGGCGGCGCCGGGTGCAGATGGTGTTCCAGGACCCGTTCGCCTCGCTCAACGCCCGGATGACGGCCGGCGAGATCATCGGCGAACCGTGGCGCACCCACAGGTCCCTGCACCGCACGGCAGGCGAACGCTCAGCCCGCATACGGGAGTTGCTCGACCTCGTGGGGCTGCGCAAGGGCGACGAGCAGCGCTACCCGCAGGAGTTCTCCGGCGGCCAGCGCCAGCGCATCGGCATCGCCCGCGCGCTCGCCCTCTCCCCCGACGTGATCATCTGCGACGAGCCGGTCTCCGCGCTCGACCTCTCCGTGCAGGCGCAGGTGCTCAACCTCCTCAACGACCTGCAACGACAGCTCGGCGTCAGCTATCTCTTCATCTCCCACGACCTGTCGGTGGTCCGGCACGTGGCGGACCGCGTGCTGGTGATGTACCTGGGCGGCATCGTGGAACAGGGCGACACGGAGTCCGTCTTCAACCGCGCCCTGCACCCGTACAGTGCGGCGCTGATGTCGGCCGCGCCGTCGCTCGACGCCGACGCGCGCCGCGAACACATCGTCCTCCAGGGCGAGTTGCCCTCCCCGCTCTCGCCGCCGTCCGGCTGCCGCTTCCGCACCCGCTGCTGGAAGGCGACCGACGCGTGCGCCTCGGCCGCGCCCGAGGCGGCCGTCGACCCACGGGATCCGGGGCACACGGCGGCCTGCTTCCATCCGCTGGAGGACGCCTCCGGCCTGGTGGCCGCGGGCGGGGACGGTCGGTGACGCTCACCGGCTGTCTGGTCATCGCGGTCGCGGTGGTGCTCGCCGCCTGTCTGCAGGCGTCCATCGGCTTCGGCATGGGGATGCTCGCCGCGCCGGTGGTCGCCGTCGTGGACCCCTCCCTCGTACCGGGAACGCTGATCATTCAGGCGGGCGTGCTCACCCTCCTGGTGACGGTGACCGAGCGGCAGCACATCGATCTGCGGGGCACCGGCTGGGCGCTGGTCGGCCGGGTGCCCGGCACCGTCGCGGGAGCGCTGCTCGTCGCCGCGCTGCCACCCCGGGGCCTCGCCCTGATGCTGTCCGGCGTGGTGCTCCTGGGGGTCGTCCTGACCTGCTTCGGCTGGGCCCCGCGACCGCACCGTCCCGTCCTGGTCCTGGCCGGGTCCGCGTCGGGGCTCCTCGGCACCGCGACCTCGATCGGCGGCCCGCCGATGGCCCTGGTCTGGCAGGGCAAGGACGCCCCTGTGCTGCGCGGCACCATGAGCGGGTTCTTCCTGATCGGCTCGGTGCTGTCCGTCGCGACGCTCGCGGCCACGGGCTCCATCGGCGCGCACACGCTCCGGATGTCGGCCGTGCTGGCTCCCGCGTCCGTCATCGGCTACGTGCTCTCGCGCTACGTCAACCGCTTCATGGACGCGCGACGGCTGCGCTGGGCCGCGATCGGGGTGTCGGCGCTGGGGGCGGTGCTGCTGATCGGCGAGCAGCTGGTGTGACCCCTTCTGGTGGCTCTTTCCGGTGTGCCCTTTCCGGTGTGCCCTTCGGTACGACCGTCAGCTCCGCACCAGATTGCGCAGCGGCCGCCCTTCCGCGAGCGCCTCGACGTTGGCCCTGATGTCCTCGGCCCGGCCGCGGAAGGTCTCCTCGGTGTGGCCCGACTGGTGCGGCGTGAGCACCACGTTGTCGAACCCGGTGAAGTCCAGGTGCGAGGGCGGCGGCGCCGCGGGCTCGCGCGGGTTGCGCCACCAGACGTCGAGGCCGGCCCCGGCGATCGTGCCGTCGCTCAGCGCCGCGTGCAGCGCCTTCTCGTCGACGACCGCGCCCCGGGCCACGTTGACGAGCACGGCGGAGCGTTTCATCGCGGCGAGCGCGGCGGCGTCCACGAGCCCGCGCGTCTCCTCGCTCAGCGGCACCGTCACCACGACCACGTCGCAGGCACGGAGCATCTCGTGCAGCCGGTCCTGCCCGCCCACCCACTCCAGGTCCACCCCGGGAGGCGGCGGCGCGGTCGGATCGCGACGCACGGTACGTACCCGCATGCCCAACGCGCCTGCCACACGCGCCACTTCGCCGCCGATCTCGCCCATCCCGAGGACGCCGAGGGTGCGCCCGGCGAGGATGCCGCCGAAGGCGTAGGACCGGTCGACGACGGCGTTGCGCCAGACGCCGGCCCGCATGTCCCGCTCGCCGCGCGCCACGTCGCGCAGCAGCATCATCGACACCATCACCACGTGTTCGGCGATGGAGCGGCCGTGGTGGAAGGTGTTCGCCACCCGCACCCCGGGCCGCAGCGCGGCCAGCAGGATCTTGTCGTAGCCGGCCCCGGTGACGTGCAGCAGCCGCAGCCGCTCCATCCCGGCCAGCAGCTCGCGGTCGGCGGCGGAGCACACGAGGACGTCGGCGGTGGCCGCGGCAGCGGCTCGGGCCGCGGGATCGTCACCGTACGCGAAGGTCCAGTGGTGCGCGCCGCCCTCGGTGAGCACGTCCCTGAACCGCCCCATGACCGGTTCGGTGACGAGGACCTCCAGCGGCCGCCCCGCTCCCCCGCTCACCACCTTGGCACCGTCGGGTCGAACTCCGGCCGGAAGCGGCGCATGTAGGCGGTGTCGTCGCGCTCGCGGATGCCGCTGGTGAGGTACTGCTCGTGCAGCCGGGCGAGCGCGTCACGGTCGAGCTCGACGCCGAGTCCGGGGGCGGTGGGCACCGCGACGGCGCCGTCCTCGAACGTGAGCGCGCCCGGCACGACGACGTCCTCGGCCGGGTCCTTCCACGGCCAGTGCGTGTCGCAGGCGTAGTCGAGGTTCGGGGTGGCGGAGGCGAGGTGGGTCATGGCCGCGAGGCTGATGCCCAGATGCGAGTTGGAGTGCATGGAGAGCCCCATGCCGAACGTCTCGCAGATCGCGCCGAGCCGCTGGGACCGCCGGAGCCCGCCCCAGAAGTGGTGGTCGGAGAGCACCACCTGGACGGCGTCCTGGCGCACGGCGGGCGGCAGGTGCTTGAAGGCGACCACGCACATGTTGGTGGCGAGCGGCATCGACACCTCGCGCGCGACGCGGGCCATGCCCTCGATGCCGGGCGTCGGGTCCTCCAGATACTCGACGACCCCGTCGAGCTCCTGCCCCACCTTGACCGAACTGGCCACGCTCCAGGCCCCGTTGGGGTCGAGCCGCAGCGGCAGCCCGGGGAAGGCGGCGCGCAGCGCCCGGACCGCCTCGATCTCCTCCTCGGGCGGGAGGACGCCGCCCTTCAGCTTGATCGCGCCGAAGCCGTACGCGTCGATGATCCGCCGCGCCTGGCGGACCAGACCATCGGGGTCGAGCGCGGCCCCCCACTCGTCGTCCTCCTGTCCGGGGTGGCCGGCCCACTTGTAGAAGAGGTACGCGCTGTAGGCGACGCGGTCGCGCACGGCGCCGCCCAGCAAGTCGCTCACCGGGCGGCCGACGGCCTTGCCCTGGAGGTCGAGCGCGGCGACCTCGAAGGGCGAGACGACCCGGTCGGCGAGGGAGCTGTCGGTCACCATCCCGCTCATCCCGTGCCCGCCCACGCCGCTGTCGGCGGCCAGCGACTCGTTGACCCCGCGCCAGACACCGTTGAGGTCGAAGACATCTGTGCCGACCAGGTGCTGCCCGGCCCGCTCCAGGCGGCGCAGATGCGGCAGGTCCCCGTAGGACTCACCGAGCCCGCACAGGCCGCTGTCGGTCACGACCTCGACGACCGAGCGGAGCGCGAACGGCTCGTGCACGCCTACGGAGTTGAGCAGCGGAAGGTCGCGGAAGGCCACCGGCGTCACCCGCACCTCGGAGATCCGGTGCTTCTCAGTGTCAGACATGACGGGATACTGGCACGCGTCTACGTACGTAGACAAGGCTTGTGTATGTGATTGGGGAGGTACGAGTCGCCCTACTCGACGCCGATCAGCATCAGCGCCGACTGCCGCCCACCGCGGTACACCACCGTGTCCACGGCCAGGTAGGACTCGCGCACGTGCTGTTCGAGCCCCGCCGCGACCTCGTCGGAGACCTCCTCGCCGAGGACGAGCGTGACGAGTTCGCCGCCCGCCGCGAGCATCCGGTCGAGGACGGTGCGGGCCGTCGCCGGGACCTCGCCGCCGATGACCGCCACGTCGCCGTCGATGAGGCCGAGGACGTCGCCCGCCTGGCAGATGCCCGCCATGGTCCACGACTGCCGCTCGGCGACGGCCAGTTCGCCGTACCGGGTCGCACCCGCGGCCGAGGTCATCGCGACGACGTCCTCGTCGAAGCGCCGGTCGGGCTCGTGGACGGCGAGCGCGGCGATGCCCTGGACCGCCGAGCGGGTCGGGATGAGCGCGATCCGCAGCCCCTCGGAGCGGGCCTGCTCGGCGGCCGCCGCGGCGGTGTGCCGCAGCTCGGCGTCGTTCGGCAACAGCACCACCTCGCGCGCGTGGGCCCGCCGTATCGCGTCGACGAGTTCCCCGCTGGCGGGCGGTTCCCCGGGCCGGTCGGGCACGGTCGTGGCGCCCGCCTCCCGGTAGAGCCCGGCGAGCCCGTCACCCGGCACGACCGCCACCACGGCCCGCTGCACCCGCTCCCGCGGCGCCGAGGCGTGCGTCGCGTGCACGTCTCCGAGCCCGAAGTGGGTGATGCGGATGCGGTACGGGCGCCCGGCCTCGACACCCGCCTCCACGGCCGCGCCCGCGTCGTCGACATGTACGTGGACGTTCCACAGGCCGTCCCCGCCGACGACGACCAGCGAGTCCCCGAGGGCGTCGAGCCGGGTCCGCAGCCGGGCCACCGGCCCGTCCTCCGCCTCCAGCAGGTAGATGACCTCGAAGGCGGGGCCCGCGGCGCCCTCGTCCTCGGGGCATTCGAGCAGCACGCCATCGGGGACGGCATCCACGCGCGCGTGGCCGCCCGCTCCACCTCGGCGTACCGGCGCCGCCTCCCCCGAGACCGCCTCGCTCAGCGCCCCCAGGACGGCCACGAGCCCCCGCCCACCCGCGTCCACGACCCCGGCGCTGCCCAGGGCGGCGAGCTGCCCCGGCGTCGCGTCGAGCGCCACGCACGCGCCGTCGTAGGCGGCCCGGACGACGTCGCGGCAGTCCCCGTCGACCCCGGAGGCGGCCGCCGCGGCCGCCGTCGCCACGGTCAGGACGGTGCCCTCCACGGGGTGGGCGACCGCCTCGCGCGCGGCCTCGGCGGCCCGACCCAGCGCCATCCGCAGGGCGTCGGCGTCGGCGCTGGCTCCCGCGACGTGATCTCCCTCACCGTCCGAGCCGTCTGAGCCGTCCGAGCCGTCCGAGCCCGCGGCGAGGACCTGCGCCATGCCGCGGAGCAGCTGCGCGAGGATCGTCCCGGAGTTGCCCCGGGCGCCGATGAGTGCGCCGTGCGCCATGGCGCGCATCACTTCGGGGAGCGTGGGAGCGGCCGGCTCGGGCCCCGCCTCAAGACCGGCGAAGACCGCCTCGACGGCCTGATGCGCGGACTCGACGGTCAGATAGAGATTGGTGCCGGTGTCCCCGTCGGCGACCGGGTACACGTTGATCGCGTCTATCTCCGCACGGTCGCGGCCGAGCGCCTCCAGGGCGAGTGAGCACCAGGCGCGCACCGCGATCACGTCGAGCACCTGCGGCACCTGCGCCTCCTAGAGCAGCTGGACTGGCACCGCAGAGTAGACCGCGGAAGGTGAGCGTCCGGAAAGAGGGCCCGGCCCGAAAGCCGGTCCCGACCTGGTCCGGAGCCCGGGCGGGCCGCCCGACCAGCCATGGTAGTTTCGTTGTACCGACGCAGCCGTTGTATGCTGCTCGGGTTGCCCGATATTCGTCGGGCCATCCCCTGGCACCGCCACTCAGATCCTCCGATCCTGATCCCGGCATGCCGGGATCAACCGTAAGAGCATCTGAAGTCTTTGGAGTGACCCGTGGCTGCCAACTGCGACGTCTGTGGCAAGGGGCCGGGCTTCGGCAACAGCATCTCCCACTCGCACCGCCGTACGCCTCGTCGCTGGAACCCGAACATCCAGCGTGTGCGTGCCGTGATCAGTGGGACGCCGAAGCGCCTCAACGCCTGCACCTCGTGCATCAAGGCCGGCAAGGTCTCGCGCTGACGTTACGCCTAGCGCGGCCACCTAGCTGGTTGCTTGAAAAGAGCCGGTCCCCTCGGGGATCGGCTCTTTTCTTTGCCCTAGGGAGCTGCCGAGCAGGCGCTCACGACTCGATCTCTCCTCCGAAGTGATCCCAGCCGCCCTGATTCGCCCAGGACGCTCCGTCCACGGTCACCTGGGACAGCGCCGAGGGACCCTGCACCTCGCCGATCACCTTCCAGCGGGCGGGCAGCTTCACGGACGGCGGGAAGGTGGCCACGATCGCGTGGTCCTCGCCCCCGGTCAGCACCCACTGCAACGGGTCGACGCCGACGGCCTGACCGATGTCGCTCATCTGCGTGGGCACATCCACCTGCCCCGACTTGATGTCGATGCGGACCTTGCTCGACTCGGCGATGTGGCCCAGGTCGGCGATGAGCCCGTCGCTCACGTCACACATGGCGGTGGCACCGAGCCCGGCCGCCGCGGGGCCCGCTTCGTACGGCGGTTCGGGGCGGCGGTGCGCCTCCACGAAGGCGCGGGGCGAGCGGAAGCCGCGCGAGAGCACCGCGTACCCGGCGGCGGACCAGCCCAGCCAGCCCGTCACGGCCACGACGTCGCCGGGCTGCGCGCCGGCCCGGGTCACCGGCTCGTGGCCCTGCATGTCGCCGAGCGCGGTGATCGCCACGGTGATCGTGTCGCCGCGCACGACATCGCCGCCGACGACGGCGGCGCCCGCCACCTGGCACTCGTCGCGCAGCCCGTCCATCAGCTCCGAGGGCCAGGACGCGGGCAGTTCCGCGGGCACCACGAGGCCGAGGAGCAGCGCGGTGGGCACGGCGCCCATGGCCGCGATGTCGGCGAGGTTCTGCGCGGCGGCCTTGCGCCCGACGTCGTACGCGGTGGACCAGTCGCGCCTGAAGTGCCGGTTCTCCAGGAGGACGTCCGTGCTGGCGACGACCCTGCGGTCCGGCGCCGCGATCACGGCGGCGTCGTCGCCGGGACCGATGCGTACGGCCGGGGTGGTGGTGAGCCGAGAGGTCAGCTCTCGGATGAGGCCGAACTCCCCCAACTCGCCGACGGTGCCCTTCATGCGCGTGCTGCCCTTTCTGCCCCGGTTCGCTGCCGCCCGCCAGGGCCGTATGCCCCGGCCCGCTTGCGGTCGCGGGCCGTCTCTGTCATGGGTACGGTTCTTGTCACGGGCCTGCCTTCCACGTCCGTCGGGCGCCACAGCCGCCACCGGGTCTCCCCGCGGCGAGCGGTGACGCGATAACGTGGCGTCCCTTCTCCCCACATGATCCTCGTGGCCGCCCTGGAGGTTCCGTGGTACAGGCGTACATCCTGATCCAGACCGAAGTAGGCAAGGCGTCGACCGTCGCCGAGCTGATCGGGAAGATTCCAGGAGTGATCCAGGCCGAGGACGTCACCGGCCCCTACGACGTGATCGTGCGCGCGCAGGCCGACACCGTCGACGAACTGGGCCGCATGGTGGTCGCCAAGGTCCAGCAGGTGGACGGCATCACGCGCACTCTGACCTGCCCGGTCGTCCACCTGTAGTCCCCGTCTACGCTGTGCCGGTGAAGTCATATCGTCACCGGATCCGGCACGGCCGGCTGAGTCGCCTGTCCATCGCGGTGCCCTCGCTCTCCTTGCTGATCGCCACCGCGGGCTGCGCTTCGACGGGCGAGGCGCCAGAGGTGGCGGTTCCCACTCCGGACGCGAAGGCCGCCAAGCTGTGCCGGAACCTGGACAAGGTCCTGCCGGAGAAGGTCGACGGACTCGAGCGCAACGATCCCGAACCGGGCTCGGAGCTCACCGCGGCGTGGGGAAGCCCCGCGATCATACTGCGCTGCGGCGTGCCGTGGCCCGACGCTGCGTTGAAGACGAGCAGCAACACGGCGACGATCGACGGCGTCGGCTGGGTCGCGGACGAACTCGACGACGGCGCGCAGCGCATGACGACGGGCGGGCGCCTCGCCTTCGTGGAGGTGACCCTCCCCAAGGACGAGGTGTCCAAGAACGGGGCGGGCTCCCTGGTCGACCTGGCGGGCCCCATCAAGAAGGCGATCCCCAAGGGGATCGCCGACTAGAAGGCACGTCATGGAAGCCGCGGTCTACCGCAGTCCGGTCGACCGCCGCAGCGCCGCCTGGATGAGCCGGTCCACCAGCTCCGGGTAGCCGACGCCGGTCTCCTCCCACATCCGCGGGTACATGGAGATCGGCGTGAAGCCCGGCAGCGTGTTGATCTCGTTGATGACGAACTCGCCGTCCTCGTCGAGGAAGAAGTCCGCCCGCACGAGCCCCTCGCAGGACATGGCCTCGAAGGCGTCGACGGCGAGCCGGCGGACCTCGGCGGTCTGCTCCTCGCTCAGCGGCGCGGGCACGATGCCGGCCGCGGAGTCGATGTACTTCGCCTCGAAGTCGTAGAACGCGTGGGAGTCGGCCGGCGGGATCTCGGCCGGGACGGAGGCACGCGGCCCGTCCTCGAACTCCAGGACCCCGCACTCGATCTCGCGCCCGACGATGCCGGCCTCGATGATCACCTTCGGGTCGTGCTCACGGGCGGTCTCGATCGCCTCGTCGAGCCCGTCGAAGGAGTCGACCTTCGTGATGCCGATCGACGAACCCGCGCGCGCGGGCTTGATGAACAGCGGCCAGCCGTGGTCCCCGACGAAGTGGGCGACGCGGCGGCGGGCGCCTTCCTGATCCTGCTCCCACTCCCGCGGACGCACGACCAGATAGGGCCCCACCTTCAGTCCGAAGGACGTGAAGATGCGCTTCATGTACTCCTTGTCCTGGCCGACGGCCGAGGAGAGCACACCGCAGCCGACGTACGGGGTTCCGGAGAGGTCCAGGAGGCCCTGGATGGTGCCGTCCTCGCCGTACGGGCCGTGCAGCACGGGGAAGACGACGTCGACCTCGCCGAGGGCCTTGGGGACAGATCCCGGCTCGTTGTAGACGACTTCGCGGGAGCTCGGGTCGACCGGGAGGACCACGCCGCCCTCGGCCGACTCGGCGAGATCGGCGACGTCCGGCACCTGACGGTCGGTGATGGCCATCCGCTCGGGGTCGTCCGCCGTCAGCGCCCAACGCCCCTCACGCGTGATGCCGACCGGCAACACGTCGTACTTGGAGCGGTCGATGGCACGCAGCACGGCGCCGGCCGTGACCACGGAGACGCCGTGCTCGGAGCTGCGGCCACCGAAGACGACGGCCACACGCGGCTTGGGCCCACCCGCGGTGGACGCAGGGCTCTGGGGGAGGTTCTCGCTGCTCATATCGCGTTGAGCGTACCTGCTGGTAGTACGAGAGTCAGTGCCCGCAGAGCGCCGGTCGCACAGTTGTCGTAGACCCGCCGCCGGCCCGTCGCTCAGCGTCGTTCCGGCTTGGCGGAGCGCGACATGAGCTCCTTCACCGCGACGACCGGGGACTTGCCCTCGTGGACGATCGCGACGACGGTCTCCGTGATCGGCATGTCGACGCCGTGCCGGCGCGCCAGATCGAGCACCGACTCGCAGGACTTGACGCCCTCGGCGGTCTGCTTGGTGACCGCGATGGTCTCCTGCAGGGTCATGCCCTTGCCGAGGTTCGTGCCGAAGGTGTGGTTGCGCGACAGCGGCGAGGAGCAGGTGGCCACCAGGTCGCCGAGGCCCGCGAGTCCGGAGAACGTCAGCGGGTCCGCGCCCATGGCGAGCCCGAGCCGCGTCGTCTCCGCGAGCCCGCGCGTGATGAGCGAGCCCTTCGTGTTGTCGCCGAGCCCCATGCCGTCCGCGATGCCGACGGCGAGCCCGATGACGTTCTTGACCGCGCCGCCGAGCTCGCAGCCGATCACGTCGGTGTTCGTGTACGGCCTGAAGTACGGGGTGTGGCTGGCGACTTGGAGCCGCTGGGCCACGGCCTCGTCGCGGCAGGCGACGACCGCGGCGGCGGGCTGCCGGGCGGCGATCTCGCGCGCGAGGTTGGGTCCTGTGACGATCGCGATGCGGTCCTCGCCGACCTTCGTGACGTCCTCGATGACCTCGCTCATGCGCATCGCCGAGCCGAGCTCGACGCCCTTCATGAGCGAGACGAGGACGGTGTCGGGAGCGAGCAGCGGCGCCCACTCCCCCAGGTTCTGGCGCAGCGTCTGCGAGGGCACGGCGAGCACCGTGAAATCGGCGTCCGCCGCGGCCTGCGCCGGGTCGGCGGTGGCCCGGACGTTCTCCGGGAGTTCCACGCCGGGCAGGTAATCCGGGTTCGTACGCGTGGAGTTGACGGCCTCGGCGAGTTCGGCGCGGCGGGCCCAGAGGGTGACGTCGCAGCCCGCGTCCGCGAGCACCATCGCGAAGGCGGTGCCCCAGGAGCCGGTGCCGAAGACGGCGGCCTTCACGGGTCGGGTCACTTGCTGCTCTCCTCGGTCGTACCGCTCGTGGCCGAACTGCCGCTTTCCGCCTGTGACTTGCCGCTGCCCGCCTGGGCCTTGCGGCGCTGCTCGATGCGCGCCTCACGCGGGTCGTACCGCTTCTGCGGGGCCTTCTCGCCGCGCAGCTCCGCCACCTCGGAGGTGATCGCGGTCATGATGACCTCGGTCACCTCCTTCAGGAGGTCGGGCGTGATCTCCCTGTCGTAGTACGCGGAGAGGTCGACCTGGGAACCGGCGAGCACGTGGTGCGTCTTGCGGGGGAAGAAGTCCGGCTTCTTGGAATACGGCGCGAGCGCTTCCGTGGCGCCCCACTGGCCGACCGGAATCACCGGGCATTTGGTCTGCAGTGCCACGCGCGCGACGCCGGTCTTACCGGTCATCGGCCACAGTTGGGGATCGCGGGTGAGCGTTCCTTCCGGATAGAAGGCGACGCACTCGCCGCGCTCCACCGCGTCGATCGCGGCACGGAAGGCGCTCAGCGCGTTCGTGGACTCGCGATAGACGGGAATCTGTCCGGTGCCGCGCATCGCGGCGCCCACGAACCCCTTCCTGAAGAGGCCGTGCTTGGCGAGGAAACGCGGGACCCGTCCCGTGTTGTACTGAAAGTGCGCGTAGAGGAACGGATCCAGATGCGAATTGTGGTTGACCGCGGTGATAAAGCCTCCGTCGGCCGGAATGTTCTCCATTCCACGCCAGTCCCGCTTGAACAGAACCACCAGCGGTGGTTTGCAGAGGACCGCGGCGAAGCGGTACCAGAAGCCGATTCTGCGGCGGGACACTCGGACACCTTCCTCTAGGGGGGCCTGGGGGCCGCACAAGTGTCGCCCCGGCCCACCGGCCTGTCGAGAACACCGTACGCCCGCACAGACAGCCGCACCTCATGCACAGGTCACAATGGGCGCGTGCAGTGGACCCTGGTGATACCGCTGAAACCGCTGGTGCGGGCCAAGAGCAGACTGGCCCCGACAGCGGGAGACGCCCTGCGCCCAAGCCTCGCCCTGGCGTTCGCCCAGGACACCGTGGCCGCGGTGGGAGCCTGTGCGGCGGTGCGGGATGTGGTGGTCGTCACGGACGATCCCCGCGCGGAACGCGAACTGGCGGCCCTGGGCGCCCACGTGGTCCCGGACACCCCGCAGGCGGGCCTCAACGCCGCTCTCGCGCACGGGGAGGGGTTCGTGCGCTCCGGACGCCCGGCCGCCGCCATAGCCGCCCTGAATGCCGATCTCCCGGCTCTGCGCCCCTCAGAATTGGCCCGCGTTCTCGCTTCGGCCGCCGCATTTCCCCGCGCATTTCTGCCCGATGCCACCGGAATCGGCACAACACTCTTGGCCGCGGCCCCCGGCACGGAATTGCTGCCCGCATTCGGCGGTGCATCGCGTGCCCGCCACACGGCGTCCGGCGCCGTGGAACTCCCCCTCGAAGGCGTCCACTCCGTACGCCAGGACGTCGACACCGGCGACGACCTGCGGGCGGCGCTCGCCCTTGGCGTGGGCCCGCACACCGCGAAGGCCGCGGCGGGGCTCCTGATCCCGGACTGAATCCCTCACGGAAGCACGCACTGAGTACGCTGCCCGTATGCAGGCCACCGCGTACACGTACGACTCCGAAACCCGTGCCGGCAGCGTCCTCCTGGACGACGGCACGCCCGTCTCCTTCGACGCCGCCGCCTTCGACGCGGGCGGCCTGCGGCTGTTGCGCCCCGGGCAACGGGTGCGCATCGAGGTGCAGGGCGAGGGTGACGCACGGCAGATCACGCTGGTGACCCTGCAGACCTTCTGAAAACCCCCGTAGGGCCCGGTGGGGGCCCCTGGACACACCGCGGGCCGGTCTCCCCGAAGGGAGCCCGGCCCGACGCGTGAGCAACCTTGTGGCGTACGCCCGAGAAGCGACTTACTTCTTGCGGGCGGTCGCCTTCTTGGCGGTGGTCTTGCGCGCCGTCGACTTCTTGGCGGGCGCCTTCTTGGCGGTGGCCTTCGTGGCGGGCGCCGTCTTCTTGGCGGTGGCCTTCTTCGCCGGGGCCGCCTTCTTGGCGGTGGTCTTCTTGGCCGTGGCCTTCTTGGCGGTGGCGGCCTTCTTCGCCGGAGCCGCCTTCTTGGCCGGGGTCGCCTTCTTGGCGGTGGTCTTCTTGGCCGTGGCCTTCTTGGCGGTGGTGGCCTTCTTCGCCGGAGCCGCCTTCTTGGCAGCGGCCTTCTTGGCGGTGGTGGCCTTCTTCGCGGCCGCCTTCTTGACCGTCGCCGAAGCGCCGCCGCTCAGGCTGCCCTTGGGCGCCTTCTTGACCGCGACGTCGTTCTTCGGGAGCTTCTTCGAACCCGCGACGAGGTCCTTGAAGCCCTGGCCCGCACGGAAACGCGGAACCGAGGTCTTCTTGACCCGGACACGCTCTCCGGTCTGCGGGTTGCGGGCGTAGCGGGCCGGGCGGTCGACCTTCTCGAACGAGCCGAAGCCCGTCACCGAGACACGGTCACCGCTGACCACGGAACGCACGATGGCGTCGAGTACGGCGTCGACGGCGTCAGCGGCCTGCTGACGGCCACCAACCTTGTCGGCAATGGCTTCTACGAGCTGCGCCTTGTTCACGTCTTCCCCTTCGGAGACATTGCCGGAACGAATCTCTTTCGCACCGGCTTTTTCGCACGTTAGGCAGATATATACCGCAAATCAAACGCGAAACGGGCTAATCACCCTTGTGCCGCAACGAACTGGACAGTCTCAGAGTTCCTCTTCAGTGATGGAGCCCTCTTCGAAGTCGTCGAGGTCCGCCATGAATCGCTCCAGACGCCTTGCCGCACCGGCGAGATCGTGTTTGGCCGCGGCCGTGACGGCCAGCAGCTTCCGGGTCAGCGCCATCCGTACGCCCTCCGGGACTTGCAGTGTGCGCACTCTGGCGTGCGCTTCCTTGAGTTGGTCCGCGACCGCCGCATACAGCTGGAGTTGGCCGTCGTGTTCCATGCACAGATTGTGCCATCTGGGGCGAGTTGTCGCCTCCGCAGGGTGCAACTCCCGCCCCAGAAGGCCCTTCTGGAGCCTCGCGCGACATGCTCGCCCAGAGCGCCGCCGACGCACGCCTACCCCTGGAACACCCTTGGTATTCAAGGGAGTTGAGGCACCCCGGCGACCCCTCGCGCAGGGCCAGGAAGGGGCTCTGGAGCCGGACACAGAAGTACCCCCAACCGGTGCACGATTGGGGGTACAGGGCCCTGCTGATGTGGCCTGAATAAGCCTTGCTCGGCTACGGATCCGTTAGGGAGCCGTAGGAACCCGGTCGGCTCAGACCTGGACCGTCCGCGGCTTGAAGGCCGGACGCTTCGCCTCGAATGCGGCGATGTCCTCCTCGTTCCGCAGGGTGATGCTGATGTCGTCGAGGCCGTTGAGCAGCCGCCAGCGGGAGTTCTCGTCCAGTTCGAAGGGCGCGGTGATGCCCTGGGCCCGAACTTCGCGCTCCTGCAGGTCGACCGTGATCTCGGCCTGCGGGTCGCTCTCCACCAGCTCCCACAGCGCGTCCACGACCTTCTGGTCGAGAACCACGGTCAGCAGACCGTTCTTGAGGGAGTTGCCGCGGAAGATGTCCGCGAAGCGGGAGGAGATGACGGTCTTGAAGCCGTAGTTCTGCAGGGCCCACACCGCGTGCTCACGGGACGAGCCGGTGCCGAAGTCGGGGCCGGCCACCAGGACGGTGGCGCCCTCGCGCTCGGGCTTGTTGAGCACGAACTCGGCGTCCTTGCGCCAGGCCTCGAAGAGCCCGTGCTCGAACCCGTCCCGCGTCACCTTCTTGAGCCAGTGGGCGGGGATGATCTGGTCGGTGTCCACGTTGCTGCGGCGCAGCGGGACGGCCCGGCCGGTGTGCGTGGTGAATGCTTCCATGACTCTCAGACTCCAGCGGCGACAGGGGCGTCGGACAGGTCGGCGGGCGAGGCCAGGTGGCCCAGAACGGCGGTGGCCGCGGCGACCTGGGGCGAGACCAGGTGGGTGCGGCCGCCCTTGCCCTGCCGGCCCTCGAAGTTGCGGTTGGAGGTGGACGCGGAGCGCTCGCCGGGCGCGAGTTGGTCCGGGTTCATACCCAGGCACATGGAGCAGCCCGCGTAGCGCCACTCGGCGCCGAACTCCTTGAAGACCTTGTCCAGGCCCTCCTCGACGGCCTGCAGGCCCACGCGCGCGGAGCCGGGAACGACCAGCATCCGTACCCCGTCGGCGATTTTGCGGCCCTTGACGATCTCGGCGACGGCGCGCAGGTCCTCCATGCGGCCGTTGGTGCACGAGCCTACGAAGACGGTGTCGACCTTGACGTCGCGCAGCGCCTGCCCGGCCTCCAACCCCATGTACTCCAGGGCCTTTTCGGCGGCGAAGCGCTCCGAAGCGTCTTCGTACGAAGCCGGGTCGGGGATGTTCGCCGAAAGCGGCGCTCCCTGGCCGGGGTTGGTGCCCCAGGTGACGAACGGCGCCAGTTCCTCGGCCTTGATGAAGACCTCGGCGTCGAAGACCGCGTCGTCGTCCGTCTTCAGCGTCTTCCAGTACTCGACGGCGGAGTCCCAGTCGGCGCCCTTGGGGGCGTGCGCACGGCCCTCCAGATACGCGAAGGTCGTCTCGTCGGGGGCGACCATGCCCGCGCGGGCACCGGCCTCGATGGACATGTTGCAGATGGTCATCCGCGCTTCCATCGACAGCTTCTCGATGGCCGAGCCGCGGTACTCCAGGATGTAGCCCTGGCCGCCGCCGGTGCCGATCTTCGCGATGATGGCGAGGATCAGGTCCTTGGCGGTGACGCCCTCGGGCAGTTCGCCCTCGACCGTGATCGCCATCGTCTTCGGGCGGGCCATCGGCAGTGTCTGCGTGGCCAGCACGTGCTCGACCTGCGAGGTGCCGATGCCGAACGCCAGGCCGCCGAAGGCGCCGTGCGTCGAGGTGTGGGAGTCGCCACAGACGACGGTGGTGCCCGGCTGCGTCAGGCCCAGCTGCGGACCGACCACGTGCACGACGCCCTGCTCGACGTCGCCCAGCGAGTGCAGGCGGACCCCGAACTCGGCGGCGTTCTTGCGCAGCGTCTCCAGCTGTACGCGCGAGACCGGGTCGGCGATCGGCTTGTCGATGTCGAGGGTCGGGGTGTTGTGGTCCTCGGTGGCGATGGTGAGGTCGGTGCGCCGCACCTGACGACCTGCCTGGCGGAGGCCGTCGAAGGCCTGCGGGCTGGTCACCTCGTGCAGCAGGTGCAGATCGATGAAGAGGAGGTCGGGCTCGCCCTCGGCGCGCCGGACGACGTGCTCGTCCCAGACCTTCTCCGCGAGTGTCCTACCCATCGCTTTCCCTCCGGCCGGCTTGAGGTGCGCCGGCCCAACTAGAGATTTCGGATCGCCGTCGCCCGTACCCCCGTGCCGGACGCCAACGGCCGGGCCCGTTTGGTCCACGGGCCGGTGTGACGTACAGGGTGGCAAGTTCCACGGAAAATTGAACTTGCGTTTCACAGAGTGAGACGGGAGTATCGACGCATGGACAACAGTAGCGGCGTCGGCGTCCTGGACAAGGCAGCCCTTGTCCTGGGCGCCCTGGAGTCCGGACCCGCGACCCTCGCAGGCCTTGTCGCGGCCACCGGACTGGCAAGACCCACAGCCCACCGCCTGGCGGTGGCCCTGGAGCACCACCGCATGGTGGCGCGTGACATGCAGGGCCGTTTCATTCTCGGCCCGCGCCTGTCGGAACTCTCGGCGGCGGCCGGCGAGGACCGCCTGCTCGCGACGGCGGGCCCGGTGCTCACGCACCTGCGGGACGTCACCGGCGAGAGCGCCCAGCTCTATCGCCGCCAGGGCGACATGCGCATCTGCGTCGCCGCGGCGGAGCGGCTCTCCGGACTGCGGGACACGGTCCCGGTGGGCTCGACCCTCACGATGAAGGCGGGCTCCTCCGCGCAGATCCTGATGGCCTGGGAGGAGCCGGAGCGCCTGCACCGCGGCCTCCAGGGCGCCCGCTTCACGGCGACGGCCCTGTCGGGCGTCAGGCGCCGTGGCTGGGCCCAGTCGATCGGCGAGCGGGAGCCGGGCGTCGCGTCCGTCTCCGCGCCCGTACGCGGCCCCTCCAACCGCGTCGTGGCCGCGGTCTCGGTCTCCGGGCCGATCGAGCGCCTCACGCGCCACCCGGGCCGTATGCACGCCCAGGCGGTCATCGACGCCGCGGGACGCCTCTCCGAGGCCCTGCGTCGCACCGGTTGATCCGGTCGTCCCAACTCCCCTTACGTTCCCCGCCCGTTCCCGGCCGGTCGCTCCAACGCCGCAGCGACCGGCCGGAGTTGTCCTCCGCACATGTCACCGCATACGAAAAAGGGCCCTTCCCGACTTCGGGAAGGGCCTTGATCGTTCGCGAGTACCCCCGACCGGATTCGAACCGGCGCTACCGCCTTGAGAGGGCGGCGTGCTAGGCCGCTACACAACGGGGGCATGGATCTTGCAGGCGCTTCATTTGCACGGCCGCAAATCCGAGCTGGTCTACCAGGACTCGAACCTAGAATGACGGTACCAGAAACCGTAGTGTTGCCAATTACACCATAGACCACTGAAGTTCAAGGCCTTGCGGCCCGCGAACTCAATGCGTACCCCCGACCGGATTCGAACCGGCGCTACCGCCTTGAGAGGGCGGCGTGCTAGGCCGCTACACAACGGGGGCCCTAGCGATCCTGCATCAGAGTCGGTGGGAGCTACCCAGGCCGTCCCCGCGGGAAGGATCTGTACCCCCGACCGGATTCGAACCGGCGCTACCGCCTTGAGAGGGCGGCGTGCTAGGCCGCTACACAACGGGGGCTTTGTGGACGCCATGTCCACGGGTGCAGATGAGCTCTGCGAGCTGGCCTACCAGGACTCGAACCTAGACTAACGGAACCAGAAACCGTCGTGCTGCCAATTACACCATAGGCCACCGAAACACAACCCCCGAGGGGATCTTGCTTGGCTTGCGCTTCCGGGATTCTGACCTTTCGGCCCGCTCCCCTCGGCGCAGAAAGAACATTACCCGAAGGTGGACTGCGCTCCAAAACGGGTATGTCCCGCCAACAGCGCAGGCAGTTGCTCAAGCCCTGTGATGCGTACGAGTTCGGGCCTGCCGCCCAGTTCAGCGCGGTCGAGCCAGATTCCGCTCAGGCCCGCGTCGACGGCTCCGCGGGCGTCCGTGTCCGGCTGGTCACCGACGTACGCGATCTCGTGCGGCTCCAGGGAGAGCTCCGCGCAGACGGCGTGGAAGGCGGCCGCTTCGGGCTTGGCGACGCCGAGTTCGGCGGCGCACAGGACGGCCTCGAAGCGGTCGCGCACCCCGAGGACGCGGAGCTTGCGGTCCTGGTTGTGCAGCGAGGAGTTGGACAGCACCGCGTGCCGGTAGCCGTCGGCGAGGGTGTCGAGGGCCGGGACGGTGTCGGGGAAGAGGCTCCACGCGGCCTCGTAGTGACCGAGATAACGGGCGAACCAGCCGTCGGCCTCTTCGGCCTCCATGGCACGCCCCACGAAGCTGCGCACGCGGTCCCTGCGCTGCCCCTCCCAGTCGGCCTCCCCCGCCTCGAACCGGGCCCAGTGCTCCCGCGTGGCGGCCCGCCACCGCACGAGCGCCTCCTCGACGGTGCCGTAGCCGTCGAGCAGCCCCTCCGCCGCGAGGTGCTCCCGCATGCCGACGGTGTCGGCGGTGGCGTAGTCGAAGATCGTGTCGTCGATGTCCCAGACGATGGCCTTGATCGCGGTGCTGTGCGGCATGGCACGACCGTAACGCCGGAAGACCCGGAAGCGGATCGCTTCCGGGTCTTCCTTGCGGCTGCGCGCGCGTGGTTACGCGGTGAGCTTGGCCAGGGCCGCGTCGATGCGGGCGAAGGTCTTGTCCTTGCCCAGGATCTCCAGGGACTCGAAGAGGGGCAGGCCGACCGTGCGTCCTGTGACCGCGACGCGGACCGGGGCCTGGGCCTTGCCGAGCTTGAGGCCGTGGGCCTCGCCGGCGGCCAGGACGGCCTCCTTGAGGGACTCGGGCGAGCTCCAGTCGGCCGCGTCCAGCTTCTCGCGGGCCGTCGTCAGGAGGGCGTCCGAGCCTTCCTTCATGGCCTTCGTCCAGCTCGCCTCGTCGAAGACCGGCTCGGCGAGGAAGAGGAAGTCCACGTTGTCCGTGATCTCGGAGAGGACCTTGAGGCGGGTCTGGGCGTGGGGGGCGATCGCCGCCCACTTCGCCTCGTCGAAGTCCTCCGGGGCCCACGGCGCGACCGGAGCCTTCAGCCACGGCTCGCAGCGCGCCGCGAACTCCTTCGGGTCGAGCAGGCGGATGTGGTCGCCGTTGATCGACTCGCACTTCTTGAGGTCGAAGCGGGCCGGGTTCGGCTGGACGTCCTTGACGTCGAAGGCCGCCACCATCTCGTCGATGGAGAAGATGTCGCGGTCGGCGGAGAGGGACCAGCCGAGGAGGGAGAGGTAGTTGAGCAGGCCCTCCGGGAGGAAGCCGCGCTCGCGGTACAGGTTGAGCGAGGACTGCGGGTCGCGCTTCGACAGCTTCTTGTTGCCCTCGCCCATGACGTACGGCAGGTGGCCGAACTCGGGCACCAGCTTGGCGAGCCCCAAGTCCTTGAGCGCCCAGTAGAGGGCGATCTGGCGCGGGGTGGAGGAGAGCAGGTCCTCGCCGCGCAGGACGTGGGTGATCTCCATCAGCGCGTCGTCGACCGGGTTGACGAGCGTGTAGAGCGGGGCGCCGTTGGCACGGACGATGCCGTAGTCCGGGACGTTCTCGGGCTCGTACGAGATCTCGCCGCGGACCAGGTCGTTGAACGTGATCTTCGTGTCGGGCATGCGGAAGCGGACGATGGGCTTGCGGCCCTCGGCCTCGTACGCGGCCTTCTGCTCGGCGGTGAGATCGCGGCAGTGGCCGTCGTAGCCGGAGGGCTTGCCGGCGGCGCGGGCCGCGTCGCGGCGGGCGTCCAGCTCCTCGGTGGAGCAGTAGCAGGGGTACGCCCGGCCGGCCTCGACGAGCTTGTCGGCGACGTCCTTGTAGATGTCCATCCGCTGGGACTGGCGGTACGGCGCGTGCGGGCCGCCGACCTCGGGGCCCTCGTCCCAGTCGAAGCCGAGCCAGCGCATCGCGTCGAGGAGCTGCTCGTACGACTCCTCGCTGTCGCGGGCCGCGTCGGTGTCCTCGATGCGGAAGACCAGGGTGCCCTGGTTGTGGCGCGCGAAGGCCCAGTTGAACAGGGCGGTGCGGACCAGGCCCACGTGGGGGTTACCGGTGGGCGAGGGACAGAAACGGACACGTACGGAGGAGGAGGGGACGGGTGCGCTAGCCACGCTTGACAACCTTGTTGGTGAGAGTGCCGATGCCTTCGATGCTGACGGCGACCTCGTCGCCGACGCTGAGCGGGCCGACCCCTTCCGGGGTGCCCGTGAGGATGACGTCGCCGGGGAGCAGCGTCATGGCCTCGGAGATGTTGACGATCAGGTCCTCGATGGACGTGATCATCTGCGACGTGCGGCCGAGCTGGCGCTGCTGGCCGTTGACCGTGCACTGGATGGTGAGGTCGGAGGCCTGCTCCAGCGAGAGGTCGGTCTCGACCCAGGGGCCCAGCGGGCAGGAGGTGTCGAAGCCCTTCGCCCGCGCCCACTGCTTCTCGCGCTTCTGTACGTCGCGGGCGGTCACGTCGTTGGCGGCCGTGTAGCCGAAGACGACGTCCTTGACGCGCTCGCGCGGGACCTCGCGGCACATGCGGCCGATGACGACGGCGAGCTCCGCCTCGTGGTGCAGCTCCTCGGAGAAGCCGGGGTACTGGATCTCGGCGCCCGGGCCGATCACCGACGTCGACGGCTTGAAGAAGGCGAAGGGCGTGTCCGGGACCTCGTTGCCCAGTTCCTTCGCGTGCTCCGCGTAGTTGCGGCCGAAGGCGACCACCTTGTTCGGGAGCACGGGGGGCAGCAGCCGGACCTTGCTGACCGGGACCTTCGTACCGGAGAGTTCGAAGTCCGCGAACGGGATGCCCTTGATGATGTCGAGGACGAGCTCGTCTGGCTTGTCGCCCTCGACCGCGCCGAAGGCGACGTTCCCGTCGATGGAGAATCTGGCGATGCGCACGGTCTGCTGCGCCCCTTTTTCTGGCGTTGGCCCGGTGGGATGTGACCGCCCCAGGCTAACGCGGTGGCGCCGTCGCCGTTGTGCCGCCTGTTAGGCCGCCGGGGCGGTCTCCGGCGCCACCATCAGGATCGTGCGCTTCGGGTTGGCCGTGTTGGTGGGGAGCGTCGCCGGGTGTTCCGGTACCGCCGGCCCGGCCTGGATCTCGTCGGCGTCCGCGAGGTGCGCCAGCGTCGTGCGCCGCGGGTTGGCAATGTTCTGGAACATCATCGTCTTCGTCATGAGGGTGCTCGGGAACCTTCTCCGTAGTCTGGTGAGTCTGGTGGGCCATCCCTTTAAAAGGTCAGGCTAAACATCCGATTCCCGCCGAAAGCCGGGAAGTTACGATCACCCGTGTGTGAGTTTGCTCACTGGGCACCTCGCAAATAGGGCACTTCGGGCCGCCAACTCCCGTCCACGAAACGGACATTACGCGACTGAAGCCACTATTCCGTTCCCGATCACAGCCACAAGGGAACCCCCCTGGCGTACGCGGAAAGCGCCGCAATGTCCGGGTTGAAGCAGGTCGAGTTGTACGTCCCGTGACTCTCCTCTTACATCGCGTCACGCAGGGTGCGGCAGCCACCTCGGGCCTTGTTGGAGATCCTGCACTGTGCTGGAATCGCGTGGACCGCCGCAGGTACAGAACCGGCGCACACGGGCGCATCGCAGCGCCGAGCAGCGGCGGACAGGGGGAATCCGCGCCGGTCACTCACGACCACAGGGGGACGTTTCAGGTCGTCCCCCGAACGACGCCGACACCGTCTTGTCCGTGTATACGGGCGGGGCGCCTGGTCCAGAGGTTGCGACGCTAGTGCAGGGACGTAAGAACAGGGATGGCAGCGCTGCGGCGGAGCCGGAGCCGCGCGGCGGGACCGGCCCGACAGCCGGCGGCACCCGGCCCCCGCACGCCCAGAACCCCGGACGCACCGCGTCCGTCGACACCTCGGAGGCCGACGGGCGAAGCGGCGCTTCGGGCTCGGGCACGCCGTCCTCGGCGAAGCCCAGGGGCCCCATGGGGCCCGGTTCCCGGCTGGCGCTGCGCAACTGGCGCATCTCGACGCGTCTCGTCTCGCTGCTCGCGCTGCCCGTGGTCGCCGCGACCTCGCTGGGCGCGCTGCGTATCGCCGAGTCCCTGAACGACATCCAGCAGCTCGACAACATGAAGCTGCTGACCGAGATGACCAAGCAGGCCACCGAGCTGGCCTCGGCGCTCCAGGAGGAGCGCGACCAGGCGGCGGGCCCGCTGTCCAACGGCTCCTCGACGCGCGACTTCAACGTCAAGTCGACGCGGGAGAAGACCGACCGCGCCCAGGACACGTTCCTGCAGAGCACCACCGACATCAAGGCCGACGGCGAGACCGGCAGCCTCAACGGTGTGCGAGAGCACGCGGTGCAGATCGCCCACGAGCTGATCAACCTCAACAAGATCCGGCAGGGGGCGTACGACGACAAGTCGAACTCCTCGCAGACCGTCGACTCCTACGCCCGCATCATCGACGAGCTGCTCTCCCTGTCCACGGACATGGCGCAGGCGACCAGCAGCCCCGAGATGATCCAGCGCACGCGCGCCCTCTCGGCCTTCTCCTCCGCCAAGGAGTACGCCTCCGAGCAGCGCGCCATCATCGCGGCCGGTCTGCCGCCCAACAGCGCCCGGTTCGGCAAGCTCTCGGAGACCGACCGGCAGTACGGTCTCGCGGCCGCCGAGAACCAGGAGTCGCAGCTCCAGTCGTTCAAGGCCGTCTACGGCGCCGTGCCCGCGCAGGAGCTGCTGAAGCCGATCGAGGAGAACAACTCCACGATCAAGGCCGCGGACACCTACGCGAACCGTGTGCTGCAGAAGTCCGACGGCATCAGGTCGCAGGACAAGCGCTCGTACAAGGACTGGGTCGACGCGGACACCACGCGCATCCAGGAAATGTCCAAGATCGAGCTGACCCTGCTCAACCAGATGGAGCAGCAGGCCCGCGAGCTGCGCAACGCCTCCGAGCGCTCGGCCATCATCAACGGTGCGCTGATCCTGCTCGTGCTCGGCGTCTCGCTCGTCGGCGCCTTCGTCGTGGCCCGGTCCATGATCCGCTCGCTGCGCCGGCTCCAGGACACCGCGACCAAGGTCGCCCAGGACCGCCTGCCCGAGCTGGTCAGGGAGCTGTCCGAGTCCGACCCGCAGGACATCGACACGTCCGTGGAGTCGGTCGGCGTGCACTCGCGCGACGAGATCGGCAAGGTGGCCGCGGCCTTCGACGACGTGCACCGCGAGGCCGTGCGTCTCGCCGCCGAGCAGGCCCTCCTGCGAGGCAACGTCAACGCGATGTTCACCAACCTCTCGCGCCGTTCGCAGGGCCTCATCCAGCGTCAGCTCTCGCTCATCTCCGAGCTGGAGTCCCGCGAGGCCGACCCGGACCAGCTGTCGTCGCTGTTCAAGCTCGACCACCTCGCGACCCGCATGCGCCGTAACGGTGAGAACCTGCTCGTTCTCGCCGGTGAGGAGCCCGGTCGCCGCTGGACGCGGCCCGTGCCGCTCGTCGACGTGCTGCGTGCCGCCGCGTCCGAGGTGGAGCAGTACGAGCGCATCGAGCTGGCCGCCGTGCCCGCGACCGAAGTCGCCGGACGCGTCGTCAACGACCTCGTGCACCTGCTCGCCGAGCTGCTCGAGAACGCGACCTCGTTCTCCTCGCCGCAGACCAAGGTGAAGGTCACCGGTCACGCGCTGCCCGACGGGCGTGTGCTGATCGAGATCCACGACACCGGCATCGGCCTCTCCCCCGAGGACCTCGCCGCGATCAACGAGCGGCTCGCGTCGCCGCCCACCGTGGACGTCTCGGTCTCGCGCCGCATGGGTCTGTTCGTGGTCGGCCGCCTTTCGCAGCGCCACGGCATCCGTATACAGCTCCGCCCCTCCGACTCCGGTGGTACGACCGCGCTGGTCATGCTTCCCGTGGACGTCGCGCAGGGCGGCAAGAAGCCTTCCGGCAAGGGCGGCCCCGGTTCCGGTGGTCCGGCCGCCGCGCAGGCCGCGGCCGGTGTCGCCGCGGCGCGGCGCGGCCAGGCGCCCGGCAACTCCGGTGCTCCGGCCGGTCTCCTCGGTGGCGGCTCCGGTGCCCCCGGCGGGCGGCCGCAGGTCGGTGCCGGTACGGGTGGGCCGCGTGCGGCGCTGCCCGCGCGCGGCGGTGGCCCGCAGGCGCCTGCCGGTTCCGGTGCCAACGGCCCTTCGGGCCCCTCCGGTCCGTCCGCCCCCTCCGGTCCTTCCGGCCCTTCCGCTCCGGACGTGTTCAGCAAGGGGCAGGCTCCCGGCGGTCCCGTGCCGCCGCAGCAGCGCACCCACAGCGACCCGAACGAGCCGCGTGGCCGGCGCCCGGTGCTGCCCCCGCGCGGTGGCCCGCGCGCCGAGCTGCCGGGCGGCAACCCGCAGCCCCGCACGCCGAGTTGGGGCGACGAGAACGCGCAGCCGAACCTGGACGTTCCGCGCGGTCACGACGAGCCGGACTCCACGGCCCGCTTCCCGCGCGTCCACGACGACCGCCAGGGCCCGCCCCAGCAGGGTGGCCCCGGCCCTTCGCAGGACTCCGGCCAGTTCGTCCGCTCGGACGTCTTCGGCCCGCGCGGCGGCAACACCGGCGGGCCCGACACGGCGAACGGCTTCCAGGACGGCGGCCTCACGGACCGTCAGGACCCGTCCGGCAGCGGCCAGTTCAACCAGCCGCAGGGCAATCAGCCGTCCTCCGGTCGGCACCAGCGCCCGCAGGAGCCGTCGAGCACCGCTCAGTTCCCGCGCGTCCAGGACCCGTCCAACACCGGTCAGTACGGCCGGCAGCAGGGCCCGTCGGACAGCGGCGGCTTCCCCCGCCCGCAGGACACCTCGTCCGGCACCGGCCAGTACAACCGCCCCCCGAGCGACCCGGCCAACACCGGCCAGTACAGCCAGCAGCAGGGCGACCCGTCGGCCACCGGCCGGTTCCAGAACCCGCAGGAGCCGTCGAGCACCGCTCAGTTCCCGCGCGTCCAGGACCCGGCCAACACCGGCCAGTACAACCGCCCCCCGAGCGATCCGGCGAACACCGGCCAGTACGTGCAGCCTGAGGGCCGCTCGGCCACCGGTCAGTTCGAGTTCACGCCCCCGAAGCCGCCTCAGCGCAACGGCGCTCAGAACCAGGGCATCCCGGCGCAGCCCTCGCAGGAGGACTTCCTGCCGCCGGGCGACGGTTCGGGCGGGGACGGCCGTACGCCGCTGTACGACACGCTGGAGACGAACTGGTTCCACGGCCAGAACAGCCAGAACCAGGGTCAGGCTCAGAACCAGAACCAGGGTCAGAACCAGGGTCAGAACGGTCGGAACCAGAACGGTCAGGGCCGGAACCAGGGCATGCAGCCGCCGAGTAGGCGCCCCGAGCAGGGTCTCCCGCAGCGGCCGCAGGCACAGGCTCCCTCTGCCGCCCCCTCACGCCCCGCCGCGTCCCCGGACCCGGCCGAGGCCAACTGGCGGCAGTCCCCCAACGACGACCTGATGCGTCAGGCCGAGCGGGTGCGCAAGCCCGCCGCGGGCGGCGTCACCCACTCCGGTCTGCCTCGCCGTGTGCCGAGGGCGAACCTTGTGGCGGGAACCGCCCAGGAGCAGCAGACTCAGACCGGTCCTCAGGTCTCGCGCGCGCCCGACGAGGTGCGCGGTCGGCTGACCAATCTCCGTCGGGGCATCCAGCAGGGGCGGCAGGCCGGCAACACCGGCAGCTACCCCAGCCCCACTCACCAGCAGGAGCGTTAGTTGAGCCAGATGAGCCAGGCGGCACAGAACCTGAACTGGTTGATCACGAACTTCGTGGACAACACACCGGGTGTTTCGCACACGGTCGTGGTGTCCGCGGACGGGCTGCTGCTCGCGATGTCCGAGGGGTTCCCGCGCGATCGCGCGGACCAGTTGGCGGCCGTGGCGTCGGGACTCACCTCGCTCACGGCCGGCGCGTCCCGGATCTTCGAGGGCGGCCCGGTGAATCAGACGGTCGTGGAGATGGAGCGCGGCTTTCTCTTCCTCATGTCCATCTCGGACGGCTCGTCGCTCGCGGTGCTCGCGCACCCGGACTGCGACATCGGCCTCGTCGGTTACGAGATGGCCCTGATGGTCGACCGGGCGGGCTCTGTGCTCACTCCCGACCTGCGCGCCGAACTCCAGGGCAGCCTGCTGCACTGAGGCCCGTAACGGCCGGTAACCCCGGCCTCCATCGCAGTCTGCTTCATCGGCAGCCCAGGAATCCAGTCAGCGCACGCAATCCGCACACCCGATGTTCCGCCGTCACAATCCCCCCACCGGCCCACCCTGAGACGGCAGGCCCCCGCACTTGTCGTCCCGCCCGGAGGATCCATGACCCCGCCCATCGACTCATACGACCCGTACGGCGCAACCGCCCACGCCGCGTACGGTCCCGAGGGCGACCAGCCCCTGGTCCGCCCCTACGCGATGACCGGTGGCCGGACCCGCCCGCGCTACCAGCTCGCCATCGAGGCGCTGGTGAGCACGACGGCCGACCCCGCGGCCCTGATGACGCTGCTGCCGGAGCACCAGCGCATCTGCCACCTGTGCCGCGAGGTGAAGTCGGTGGCCGAGGTCTCGGCCCTGCTGTCGATGCCGCTCGGTGTGGCCAGGATCCTCGTCGCGGACCTGGCCGAGGCCGGGCTCGTCGCCATTCACCAGCCGGGCGGCGACGAGGCCAACGGCGGTGCGCCGGACGTGACTCTGCTCGAAAGGGTGCTCAGTGGACTTCGCAAGCTCTGACGGCGCGCTGGGCGCGACCCCCCGTGCCACCACCTCGGCGAAGATCGTGGTGGCGGGCGGTTTCGGCGTCGGCAAGACCACGTTCGTGGGCGCCGTCTCCGAGATCAACCCGCTGCGCACCGAGGCCGTCATGACCTCGGCGAGCGCCGGGATCGACGACCTCACTCACACCGGGGACAAGACGACCACCACGGTCGCCATGGACTTCGGCCGCATCACGCTCGACCAGGACCTGATCCTGTACCTCTTCGGTACACCGGGCCAGGACCGCTTCTGGTTCATGTGGGACGACCTGGTCCGCGGCGCGATCGGCGCCGTCGTCCTCGTCGACACCCGCCGCCTCGCCGACTGCTTCCCCGCGGTCGACTACTTCGAGAACTCCGGCCTCCCCTTCGTCATCGCCCTCAACGGCTTCGACGGAGCACAGCCGTACACCCCCGAAGAGGTGCGCGAGGCCCTCCAGATCGGCCCCGACACCCCGATCATCACCACCGACGCCCGGCACCGCGCCGACGCGAAGAGCGGCCTGATCACGCTGGTGGAGCACGCCCTGATGGCCCGCTTGAAGTAGCCGGACGCCTGTCAGAAACGGTCGGATCCCGGTCATCAAGTGGCTGGATCCTTACGGCAGTTGTCGTAGCCCCCTTCGGCGACCCCTGTGGCCTTTGACACGCCGGGCCGTGCTGTTCATAACGTTTCGAAAGAGAATTCCCAGGGCACCGACACACGTCGCGCACAGCCGGTTCCACTGCGCTCACAAGAGCCCCGCCTTTTGGCGGGGCTCGCTCTTTATGACCGTTTTATCTGGGGTATGCGTCACGCGGAGCTTCCGCTTCCGACTGTTTGGAAGTGCGCCTCCTGACGTGCTGGAATGCGCTGAACTGCCCAGTAGGAATGGGCCTGGAGACATACAGCGGCACAACGTAGGTGCCGACGCCGAGAGGTTGTTGGTCGAGTGAGGCGAAGCAAGAACAGTCCCGAGCCGGTCTCGGCGCGGGGCAACTTCACCCCGCCCCCGCGCGACGCGGCGCGGACCGCACCGGCGGCCGAGGCCATGGCGCCGGCATCGTCGGGCGGGCGCATGTCGCCCCGTAACTGGCGTGTACCCACCAAGCTGAACGCCATCCTCCTCATACCCGTGGTCGTCGGCCTCGTCATGGGCGGCTTCCAGGTGTCGAACTCGATCGACACCTGGCAGGAGGCCGAGGACGCCGAGAACACCGCACGTCTCGTGCAGGCCTCGCTGACGTACGGCAACCGCCTCATCGAGGAGCGCGACACCACCGCCGCCCCCCTCCTCCAGGGCAAGAAGGACGACCCCAAGGTCGCCGAGACCCGCGAGGCCACGGACGCCGCCGCCGAGAAGTTCCACGCCGCGGCCGAGAACATGCCGCAGAAGGAAGGCCTCCAGCGCCGCATGGCGCAGTTCACCAAGGTCGAGCCCCAGCTGAAGAAGCTGCGTGCCGCCGCCTACACCTCCAGGCTGTCCGGCGTGCAGACCGAAGAGGGCTACGTCGCCATCCAGCACCCGCTGATGGAGTTCGCCAACGAGCTCGGCCTCGGCACCGGCAACATCACCAGCTACGGCCGCACCGTCTACGCGATCTCGCTGACCAAGGCGGCGCTCTCGCTGGAGCGGTCCATCGGCATGCACCTCCTGGTGAAGCCGGGCCCCGGCGCCACGAACCTGAGCCGCCAGCGCACCGCGCTCGGCAGCTACGCCTACCTCGAGAACATCGCCATCGAGGAGTACAAGGGCGGCGGTACGGCCGAGGACCTCCAGAAGCTCGAGGGCACGATCAAGAAGCTGAAGTCCGACGGCGCCAAGCAGGCAGCCGCGGCCAAGGCCAAGAACCCCTCGTACGTCCCGCCGCCCGAGACCACGAAGATGGTCGGCGCCATCGTGGCCCTGCCCAGCACCCAGCCGAGCGCCCGGCTCGCGCTCGCCCAGAAGGGCGTCACGCCCGAGAACTGGTGGGCGGTCAACACCGCGAAGTTCGACGCCTACCGCACGATCGAGTCGAATCTCGCGGACAAGGCCGTGACCGAGGCCTCGGCGATCGCCGCCGACGCCAAGCGCGAGGCGATCACCATCGGTGCCGCCGTCGTGGTCGCCCTGCTCGCCGCCTTCCTCATCGCCGGGCAGATGGCCCGGCAGATGTCCCGCTCGATGCGCCGACTGCGCTCCGCCGCCTTCGACGTGGCCGAGCAGCGCCTGCCGATGCTCGTCGACCAGCTCTCGCGCACCGAGCCTGGCCGCGTGGACACCCGTATCCAGCCGATCCCGATCGTCACGACGGACGAGATCGGCGAGGTCGCCCGCGCCTTCGACCAGGTGCACCGCGAGGCCGTCCGGCTCGCCGCCGAGCAGGCCCTGCTCCGCGGCAACATCAACGCGATCTTCACCAACCTGTCGCGCCGCAACCAGTCGCTGATCGAGGGCCAGCTGACCCTCATCACCGACCTGGAGAACAACGAGGCCGATCCGGACCAGCTGGAGAACCTCTTCCGCCTGGACCACCTCGCGACCCGTATGCGCCGCAACGGCGAGAACCTCCTGGTGCTCGCGGGCGAGGAGCCCGGCCGCCGCTGGGACCAGCCGGTCCCGCTGGTCGACGTGCTGCGCGCCGCCTCCTCCGAGGTGGAGCAGTACGAGCGCATCGAGCTGGCCGGCGTCCCCGAGGCCGAGATCCACGGCCGCGCGGTCACCGACCTCGTGCACGCGCTCGCCGAGCTTCTGGAGAACGCGACGACGTTCTCCTCGCCGCAGACCAAGGTCCGCGTCACCGCGACCCGTCTCCCTGACGGCCGCGTCATGATCGAGATCCACGACAAGGGCATCGGCCTCACCGCCGAGGACTTCGCGGACATCAACCACAAGCTGGCCAACCCGCCGACGGTGGACGCCGCGATCTCCCAGCGCATGGGCCTGTTCGTGGTCGGCCGCCTCTCCGACCGGCACGGCATCCGCGTGCAGCTGCGCCCCTCGGGCGAGCAGGCGGGTACGACATCGCTCGTCATGCTGCCCGAGGCGATCACGCACGGTGGTGGCGGCGGGGTCCTGGAGGACTCCGAGTTCACCGTCTCGACGATGATCCCGAAGCAGGCCGCGTTCGAGCACACCCCGCTGCGCACGGCCGCCGAGCTCGGCTTCGACGACAGCCGTTACGACGTCCCGGACGACGCCCGCGAGTTGGACCCTGTCGGCCGTTCCCTCATGCGTGAGGAGCGCCGCGCGGCCCTGGAGGCGCAGCAGCACGACCCCACCCAGGACCAGCAGCAGCACTCGCAGGAACGCCCGCTCTTCCGCGACGAGTTCCAGCCACAGCAGCCGCAGCAGGACCGTCCGCCCTTCGCGGAGCAGAACCCGTACGACACCCGGCAGGCCCCGTACGACAACCGTCAGCAGCTCGCCTACGACGATCCGCAGCAGGACGTCTACGACGAGCACCAGGGCGGCTACGACGCCCCGCAGCAGAGCGGATTCGACGGCCGGCAGCAGGGTGGTTTCGACGGCCGGCCGCAAGGCAGCTTCGACGGGTTCGTCCCCGTGCAGCCCACCCACGACACCGGTCAGCGGGACGGGTTCACCTCCGGGTACGCCCCGCAGGACGGCTATGCGGAAGCTCCGCGGGAGTCGTACAACCCCTTCGAGCCGTCCGCGCCGAGGGCCGACTGGCAGGCGCAGGACGCCTACCGGGAGCCCTACCAGGCCGATTTCCAGGGCCCGTTCGGCCCCGAAGCGGAATCCGCTCCGGGCACTGCCGCGACGGACCGGGAACGCGTAGGCTTCGACGGACACGGCGTCACCCCCTCGGCAGATCCGACCGGACCGGCCCCCTCCGCACCCCACGCGCTGACCGACGCAGGTCTGCCGCGGCGCGGTGGCGGTGCCCCGCAGGAGCCGGCTCCGACCCCCCAGCAGGCCCCCGAGACCCACTCCGACGAGGACACCTCCTGGCGCTCGGCCAACGACGCCCGGTGGGTGCGCGCGGAGCAGCTCAAGAAGCCGAAGGCGGGCGGGGTCACCGCCTCCGGGCTGCCGCGCCGGGTACCCAGGGCCAACCTGGTCGAGGGCACGGCGGAGTCGACGCCTCAGGGCGGCCCACAGGTCTCCCGCGCGCCCGAGGACGTCCGGGGCAGGCTCAGCAACCTGCGTCGCGGCGTACAGCGGGGACGCAGCGAGGGCAGCAGTGATACGAACGGCCAGGCCACCAACAATCAGCACGGTGGCCCTGACAGCACCTACAACCAGGAGCGTTAGTGTGAGCCCGATGAGCCAGGCGGCACAGAACCTGAACTGGTTGATCACCAACTTCGTGGACAACACCCCCGGTGTGTCCCACACTGTGGTGGTCTCCGCCGACGGACTCCTTCTGGCGATGTCCGAAGGGTTCCCCCGCGACCGCGCCGACCAGCTGGCGGCCGTCGCCTCGGGTCTGACCTCGTTGACCGCGGGCGCCTCCCGCATCTTCGAAGGCGGCCCGGTGAACCAGACAGTTGTGGAGATGGAGCGAGGATTCCTCTTCATCATGTCCATCTCCGACGGCTCTTCTCTCGCCGTCCTTGCACACCCTGAGGCGGACATTGGCCTCGTTGGGTACGAGATGGCCCTTCTTGTCGACCGGGCGGGCACGGTTCTCACGCCGGACCTGCGGGCGGAGCTTCAGGGAAGCCTTCTCAACTAACAAACAGACAGTGCGTATTCGCGCCCCGTGGCCGTAAGGTTTCGGGACGCGGCTCCACAGTGATGGTGCCCAGCGCAGTCGGAGGAGGAAGTTCGTGTCTGGTTCAGCAACACCCCCGAGCGGTTCGTCGGCCCAGTGGCCGCCCTACGGCCACGGCCAGGGGCGGGGCCAGGCAGGCATGGGTGACGACGGATCCCAGAACCGGTACAACTTTCCGTCTTCCCCCTCGTCGGCGAACCACGCCCGACCGACCCGGCAGCCCGGTCCCTACGACCAGCCGCCCGCGCCGCGCATCCAGCCCGTGCAGCCGCAGCCGCGTCCTGACGCGAATCCCGCACCCGCTGCGAAGAACAACCCGCTGGTGCGCCCGTACGCCATGACGGGCGGTCGCACAAGGCCGCGGTACCAGCTCGCCATCGAGGCGCTGGTGCATACCACCGCGCAGCCGCACCAGTTGCAGGGCCAACTGCCCGAGCACCAGCGGATCTGCAATCTGTGCCGGGAGATCAAGTCGGTGGCCGAGATCTCGGCCCTGCTCGCGATCCCTCTCGGTGTGGCCAGGATCCTCGTCGCCGACCTCGCGGAGGCGGGACTGGTCGCCATTCATCAGCCCGGCGGCGACGAGAGCGCCGGCGGCCAGCCAGACGTGACATTGCTCGAAAGGGTGCTCAGTGGACTTCGCAAGCTCTAGCGGAGGGCCGGCTGCTCCAAGCCGTTCCACCACATCGGCGAAGATCGTGGTGGCAGGTGGTTTCGGCGTTGGCAAGACCACGTTCGTGGGCGCCGTCTCCGAGATCAACCCGCTGCGCACCGAGGCCGTCATGACGTCCGCATCGGCGGGCATCGACGACCTCACTCACACCGGGGACAAGACGACCACCACGGTCGCCATGGACTTCGGCCGCATCACGCTCGACCAGGACCTGATCCTGTACCTCTTCGGTACACCGGGCCAGGACCGCTTCTGGTTCATGTGGGACGACCTGGTCCGCGGCGCGATCGGCGCCGTCGTCCTCGTCGACACCCGCCGCCTCGCCGACTGCTTCCCCGCGGTCGACTACTTCGAGAACTCCGGCCTCCCCTTCGTCATCGCCCTCAACGGCTTCGACGGCGGACAGCCGTACAACCCGGACGAGGTGCGCGAGGCCCTCCAGATCGGCCCCGACACCCCGATCATCACCACCGACGCCCGGCACCGCGCGGACGCGAAGTCGACGCTGATCACGTTGGTGGAGCACGCCCTGATGGCGCGGCTGCGGTAGCACTCGCGGCCACCCGGCGGGGCTTGAAGAGTCACGCACTGAGGCCCTCCTCCCGAACCGGGAGGAGGGCCTCAGACGTGTGTGTGCGGCTCAGCGCCAGCTGTGCGGCGCCCGGAAGCCGGGCTCGCGCTCCAGACGACGCCACCCCGCCCGGTCCCGCCGAAGGCGAGGGGCCTCGGGAGTGGCGGTGGCGCGGGCCAGCAGGATCGCGGTGATGGCCGCGACCTCCTCCGGCTCGGCGTGGCCCTTCTCGACGCGAATGTCAGGCATGGACATGTGGCAGGTCTCCTACGACTAGTGCCGGTTACTGCGGCGGGTTGCCGTGCTTGCGGGACGGCAGGTCGGCGTGCTTGGTGCGCAGCATCGCCAGGGACTTGACCAGCACCTCACGCGTCTCCGCGGGGTCGATCACGTCGTCGACCAGGCCGCGCTCCGCCGCGTAGTACGGGTGCATCAGCTCGGCCTTGTACTCCTTGACCATCTTCTGGCGCATGGCCTCGGGGTCCTCGGCCTCGGCGATCTGCCGGCGGAAGATCACGTTGGCCGCGCCCTCGGCGCCCATGACCGCGATCTCGTTGGTCGGCCAGGCATAGGTGAGGTCCGCGCCGATGGACTGGGAGTCCATGACGATGTACGCACCTCCGTACGCCTTGCGCAGGATCAGCGAGATCCGGGGCACGGTGGCGTTGCAGTACGCGTACAGCAGCTTGGCGCCGTGCCGGATGATGCCGCCGTGCTCCTGGTCGACGCCGGGCAGGAAGCCGGGGACGTCGAGCAGGGTCACGATGGGGATGTTAAAAGCATCGCACATCTGGACGAACCGGGCGGCCTTCTCCGAGGCCTCGATGTCCAGGACGCCCGCGAGGGCCTGCGGCTGGTTGGCGACGATGCCGACGACCTGGCCGTCGAGCCGGGCCAGCGCGCAGATGATGTTGCGCGCCCAGCGCTCGTGGATCTCCAGGAAGTCGCCGTCGTCGACGAGCTCCTCGATGACCTTGGTCATGTCGTACGGGCGGTTGCCGTCGGCCGGGACCAGGTCGAGCAGGACGTCGCCGCGACGGTCCGCCGGGTCGTCGGACTCGACGGTCGGCGGGTTCTCCCGGTTGTTCTGCGGAAGCATCGAGAGCAGGTAGCGGACCTCGGCGAGGCAGGTCTCCTCGTCGTCGTACGCGAAGTGGCTGACGCCGGAGGTCTCCGCGTGCACGTCGGCGCCGCCCAGGCCGTTCTGGGTGATCTCCTCGCCCGTCACCGCCTTGACGACGTCCGGGCCCGTGATGAACATCTGCGAGGTCTCGCGGACCATGAACACGAAGTCCGTGAGCGCCGGGCTGTACGCCGCGCCGCCCGCGCACGGGCCGAGCATCACGCTGATCTGCGGGATGACGCCGGACGCCCTGGTGTTGCGCTGGAAGATGCCGCCGTAGCCGGCGAGCGCGGAGACGCCCTCCTGGATACGGGCGCCCGCGCCGTCGTTCAGCGAGACCAGCGGGGCACCGGCCGCGATGGCCATGTCCATGATCTTGTGGATCTTCGTGGCGTGGGCCTCGCCCAGCGCGCCGCCGAAGATCCGGAAGTCGTGCGCATAGACGAAGACCGTGCGGCCCTCGACCGTGCCCCAGCCGGTGATGACACCGTCGGTGTGGGGCTTCTTGGCCTCCAGGCCGAAGCCGGTCGCCCGGTGCCGGCGCAGCTGCTCGACCTCGTTGAACGAACCCTCGTCGAGGAGCAGCTCGATGCGCTCGCGCGCCGTCAGCTTGCCCTTCGCGTGCTGGGCCTGCGTCGCCTTCTCGCTGGGTCCGGCCAGAGCCTGCGCGCGAATCGCGTGCAGCTCGGCCACGCGTCCACGGGCGTCGGTGGGCTCGTCCCCCGGGTTCGAGGCGGTGTCGTCCAAAACGGTCATGTAGTGACCTTACGAAGTGCACCCCTGAAAACGGTCCGTCGACTCCGTACAGTCTCCGGCCCGTTTTCCTGGTAGCCCTGAACAGAACCCTGCCGACAGGGGGCCGAAGTGACTGCTCAGCGCGGGTCCGTCTTGTAGACGTCACACAAAGCCGCGCCCTGAGACCCGCCTCACACCACCCCGTGGCCGCGCGCCCCGCGCACCCCCGAAAGGGCGACCGGGAGCATATCGGGCTGTAATCGAGGAAGCACACATCGTTTGATGTTGAACATTGAACATCATCGCGCTACAGTCGAAATCAGTTGATGGTTCAACGTTCAACATCAACGTGTCACCGCATCACTCCACCTGGCACCCCCGTGCCGCCCGTCCCCAAGGAGCACGTCATGGGCATCTTCGGCCGCAAGAACGAGTCCGCCACCACCCCCGCCGCTGCCGCCGCGCCGGCCAACCCGGATCTCGCCGCCATCACCGGCGACTACACCGTCGACCCCGCTCACACCACGCTCGGCTTCGTCGCCCGGCACGCCATGGTGACCAACGTGAAGGGCAGCTTCAGCGACTTCACCGGCTCGCTGCACCTCGACGGCTCGGACCCGGCGAAGTCCACGGCCTCCTTCGACGTGCAGATGGCGAGCATCTCGACCGGTAACGAGGACCGTGACGGCCACCTGAAGAGCGCCGACTTCTTCAAGATCGACGAGTTCCCGACGATGACCTTCCGGTCGACCTCCGCCGAGTCCCTGGGCGGCGACGACTACCGCATCACGGGCGACCTGACGATCCTCGGCACCACCAAGCCGCTCAGCATCGACCTGGAGTTCAACGGCTCCGCGACGGACCCGTTCGGCAACCAGCGCGTGGGCTTCGAGGGCAAGACCGAGATCCTCCGCTCGGACTGGGGCCTGACCTGGAACGCCGCGCTGGAGACCGGTGGCGTCCTGATCTCGGACAAGATCAAGCTGAACTTCGACATCTCGGCCATCAAGGAGGCCTGAGGTTCGACCACGAGTTGCGGCGGCCACGAGGTACGTGGCCGCCAACTCGGCGTAGCGGGCGCCCCGTTCGAGCAATTCGACGTGGGTGCCCTTGGTGTGTGCGCGGACCGGCGTGCGACACTGCCCCCGGCAAAAGAGCGAGCGGCTGCTGGACGAACTGCCGGGAGAGTCATGAGGACCGCGCCAAGTGCCCGTCCCTGAGCGGAGTACCGACGCCGAGGGCGTCAGACGGGAGATCCTCGACGAGGGCGCGGGGTCCGCGCCTTACGTGTTGCGCGACGCCCGTGTCACCGGCGTGCTGCGGCTGGACGGGGCGGAGGTCCGGCGGGCCGTGCGCTTCGAGGCGTGCCGGTTCGACGAAGCGGTGAGCCTGGAAGGGGCGAGCACGCTCGGCGTCGCGTTCACGGGGTGCGTACTGCCGGGGCTGCACGCCTCGACGGCCCGGTTCGGCGGCCGCGTCGACCTGCGGGGCTCGACGATCGGCGAGCGCGACGGGGCCGGGAGCGCCGTGGACCTGGTGCACGCCGACCTCGCGGGCGGTATCCGGCTCGACGGGGCGCACCTGGTCGCACCGGGGCGGATCGCCCTGGAGGGCGGCGGGGCCGTGGCGCGGGGCGGCGTGTTCTGCGAGAACGGGTTCGTCGCGGAGGGCGAAGTCGGCTTCCCCGGCGCCGAGTTGCCGGGCGGGCTGTGGATGCGCGGCGCCCGCATACGCGTGGGGGCGGCGGACGTGTACGCGTTCCAGGGCGACGGCCTCAGCGCGTCGAACGTACGGTGCCAGGGCCTGCGGGCGGACGGCAGGATCCGGCTGCGCGGGGCGCGGGTGACGGACCTCGTCTCCTTCCAGGACGCCGAACTCGGCGGCACCGGCTCGTCGTTGATGTGCGTGGGCATGCGCGCCGAGGCCATCGACCTCGCGTTCGCGCGCACCCCGGCGGGCGGGGTGAACCTGCGCAACGCGTACGTGGCCAGGCTCCAGGACGACCCCCGGACCTGGCCCGCGACGCTGGGCCTCGACGGACTGACGTACGACTGGCTGGGCGACGTCGCCCCCACGCGCCGCGAGGACGTCACGTCCCGGCTCGCCTGGCTGCGCCGCCACCCCGTCTACGCGCCGCAGCCGTACGAGCAACTCGCCGCGCACTACCGGCGGTCAGGACACGAGGACGAGGCGCGCCGGGTCCTCCTCGTGCGCGAGCGCAGGCGGCGCGGCACGCTCGGCCCGGCCGGGAAGGCGTGGGGGCGGCTGCTCGACGGGACCGTCGGATACGGCTACCGCCCCTGGATCGCCGGGATCTGGCTCGCCCTGCTCACCCTCCTCGGCTCGCTCGTCTTCCACGCGCATGAGCCCGTACCGAACAAGCCGGGCGAGGGCGCTCCCTTCAACCCGGTCGCGTACACCCTCGATCTGCTGATCCCCATCGGCGGCCTCGGCCAGCGGGAGGGCTGGCACTGGGCCGAAGCGGGCGTGCAGGGCCTGTCGTACGCGCTGATCGCGGTCGGCTGGATCCTGACGACGACGCTGCTCGCCGGCGTGACGCGGACGCTGAGCCGGAACTAGACCCCGCCTCCACCCGTACGTGACGCGTGCCACATCCGCGCGTCGCCGTGTCACAACCCGCCCGCCCCGATCCGTCTCCTCCGTGAGCAGCCACGGGAGGAACCGGATGTCCGCACGCACGGAACGCAACGCGCCCGCCCCCGCCACCGGTGAACGCCTCGCCGACTGGGCCGACGGCCGACTCGGCGTGTACGGCCTCGGCCGGAAGTACCTGCGGAAGGTGTTTCCCGACCACTGGTCGTTCATGTTGGGCGAGATCTGCCTCTACACCTTCCTCATCCTGATCCTCACCGGCGTCTATCTGACGCTGTTCTTCCATCCTTCGATGAACGAGGTGACGTACAACGGCAGTTACGTGCCGCTGAAGGGCATCCGGATGTCGGAGGCGTACTCCTCGACGCTCGACCTCAGCTTCGACGTGCGGGGCGGTCTGCTCATCCGGCAGATCCACCACTGGTCGGCGCTGATCTTCGTCGCGGCGATGTTCGTGCACATGATGCGGCACTTCTTCACCGGCTCGTTCCGCAGGCCCCGCGAGCTGAACTGGCTGTTCGGCTGGCTGCTGCTGTTCCTCGCCCTCTTCGAGGGGCTGCTCGGCTACTCGCTCCCCGACGACATGCTCTCCGGCGCGGGCATGCGGCTGATCGAGGGCATGACGCTCGCCATCCCGATCGTCGGCACGTATCTGTCGTTCTTCTTGTTCGGCGGCGAGTTCCCGGGGGACGACATCGTGGCCCGCTTCTACTCGATCCACGTCCTGCTGCTGCCCGGCATCATGGCGGTGCTCGTCGTCACCCACCTGATCCTGGTCTTCTACCACAAGCACACGCAGTATCCGGGCCCGGGAAAGACCGAACGCACCGTCGTGGGCGAGCCGTTCTTCCCGAACTACGTCGCCAAGGCGGGCGGCTTCTTCTTCCTCGTGTTCGGCGTGGTCACGCTCGTCTCGGCGGTCGCGTCCATCAACCCGGTCTGGGTGTACGGCCCTTACCGCCCGGACCATGTCTCCACCGGGGCCCAGCCGGACTGGTACCTGGGGTTCGCGGAGGGTCTGGTGCGCGTGATGCCCGGCTGGGAGGTCGTCCTTGGCGGCCACACCCTCGCGCTCGGCGTCTTCATCCCGTTCCTGGCGTTCCCGCTGTGGCTGGTGCTGATCGGGGTGTACCCGTTCGTGGAGGCGTGGGTCACCGGCGACAAGCGGGAGCACCACATCCTGGACCGGCCCCGGAACCGCCCGGTGCGTACGGCCCTCGGGACGGCCTGGCTGACCGGCTTCCTCGTCGCGATGGCGGCCGGCGGCAACGACCTCTGGGCGACGCACTTCCACCTGTCGGTGAACGTCATCACGTGGGTCGCGCGGGTGGCGCTGTTCGCGGGCCCCGTCCTCGCGTTCATCGTGACGAAGCGGCTGTGCCTGGGGCTCCAGCGGCGCGACCAGGAGAAGGTCCTGCACGGCCGGGAGACCGGCCGCATCAGGCGCCTCCCCCACGGCGAGTACGTCGAGGTCCACGAGCCCCTGGACCGGGGCGAGTCGTACCGCCTCACCCAGCACGAACAGCCCGCGGCCCTGGAGGAGCTGCCCGAGGGGTCCGGGGTGCGCGGGCGCGTACGGGTCGCTCTGTCGCGGTGGATGTTCGGAGCGGAGTCCCAGATCCCGAAGGCCCGCCCGGAGCTGCCGCCGGAACGGGACCGGGAGGCGGCTGCCCGGCGTCCGTGAACGCGGCGGGGGCTGTCAGTCCTCGTCGACGATGGTCGTGCTCGCGTACGACGCCCCCGGGGAGACGCGGATGACCTTCGAGCAGCTCGAGTCCTTCGTGGTGAACACAAATACGCTTCCGGTGTACACCCGATTGAAATTGACGCTTCCGCCGGAATCAAGGCTTCGCTGAGAGCTCCGATATCCGCGGGAGTCCAGCCAATAGACGGTGAGATCGGTGCTCGAATCGTTATCGATGCTCCAGGTGATCGGCAAGCCGCTCGTCGAAGCGAGTCGGTCCTCGTCGTCGCATCGGTAGAACGAGGTGCCCCGACTCCGATAAAAGAAGGGGATATAGGTGTCCGTCGGGGACGGCTCGTCGGTCGTGGGGTCGTCCGACGGCTCGTCCGATGTGGGATCGTCCGTCGGCTCGTCCGACGTGGGGTCCTCGGTGGGCGGTGTGGACGAGACCGCCGTCCTGACCGGGTCGGCGTTGCCGGAACCGCCCCCGACGGCGTCGGAGGGCCTGGCCGTGCCGAGTTTTATCGCGACCAGCGCGATCACCACACTGAGCACGGCGCATATCCCACCGATTATGGTCCAGACACCCGCTGACCGGTGAAAGAATCCTGGACCATTCGACCCACCATTACCGCCCGCCCCACCGCTCATGACGCATTCCCCCCGAAGTCATGGAGGAATTAAAGCAGTCACGCAATTGCCGGGCCATAGTCGGCGCGGGTCGTCAGAACCCGCCCCCGAAGTCGCCGCCACCCCCGCCGAAGTCGCCACCGCCACCGCCGTCGCCGAAGCCGCCGCCGAAGTCGCCCGGGTCGAAGTCGGAGCCGGAGACGTCGCCGCCGTCGAAGCCGCCGCCGAAGTCACCGCCGCCGTAGTCGGCCGCGTAGGCGGGGCTCGCCAGCATGGAGCCGAGCACCGTGCCGACCAGCAGGCCCGGCAGCATGCCGCCGCCGAAGTAGCCGCCGGCCCACGGGCCGTACGCCGGGCCCGCGTCGTAGTACGGGCGGCGCTCCCCCGCTCCCGCGTCGACCGTGCGCACATGCGGGTCCTCGCCGTCCCGCAGCCGCGTCGCGTCCGCCGCGCAGACCGGGACCTCGCGGGAGGCGCCGCCGGGCGGCGTCCACAGGGCGTCCTCGGTGGAGGGGCCGTGGCGCGGGTCGAAGAAGCAGGGCGCCCTGCGCTCGGGCAGCGGGCGGCCCTCGCGGCGCGCGGCGAGCTGCGCGAGGGAGAACCGGCCGTCCTCAAGGGCCTGCGTCACGCCGCGTACGTCGTCGGGCCGCCGGGCGTCGTTCATGTACTGCTTGGCCTTCTCGTACGCGTCGAGCGCCCGCTCGAAGTCCGCGCGCATCGCGTCGTCGGCCCCGGCCTCCGCCGGGTGGAAGTCGAGCCGGTCGAGCTCCTCGCCGAACGCCGTGATGTCCTCGTCCACCACGACCCGCAGCTTGTCGAGGGCCGCGCGCTGCTCCTCCTCGCGCTTGCGCCGGTTCCGCCTGCTCAGGGCGTACACACCGGCGCCGCCGGCCACGACGACCGCGCCGACACCGATCAGCGGGCCGACAGACACGCCGTCGTCGCCGCCGGCGTCCCAGGCGGCCGGAGCCGAGCCCTTCGCCGTACTGAGCGACGTGCTGACGAAGTCGTCGAGCTGGCTCTTGGCCGCCTGGCCCTGCACGCTGTCCACCGCGTTCTTGACGGATTGCGCCGACATCACCTGCTTGTCCGCGCCCGCGTTGAACTGTGCGCCGAGGCGGACCCCGTAGACGCCGACGATCCCCGTCTTCGCGCGAAGGTTCCTGAGCAGATTCTGCGTCGGGAAGTCGGCGGGCAGCACCGCCACCATCACCGGTTTGTCCGCGTCCTTGATCTTGTTCTCGAGCGATTCGACGTCGTCCGACGTCAGCCCGTCGGCCGCGCCGGGCGCGACGTAGACAGGGCTCTTCTCCAGGGCGTCGGCCACGGTGGAGACGTCCGTGGCGGCGGACGCGGGTGGCGCCACCGTGAGAGTGGCGCCCAGGGCGAGGAGCGGGGCGGCGAGGGCGGCGATGAGGGGCCTCATACCCCGACGCTAACTCAGCGCGGCGCACCAAGCCCCTCCCGGGCCCGACCGGGAAGGACTTGATTCACGCTGCCCTACTCGACCGGCTCGACGCCCGCCCGCAACAGCCCGTACGTGTACGCGTCCTCGAGCGCGCCCCAGGACGCCGCGATCACGTTCTCGGCGACACCGACCGTGGACCACTCACCCGAACCGTCGCTCGTGGAGATGAGGACGCGGGTCGTGGAGGACGTACCGATCTTGCCCTCCAGGATGCGGACCTTGTAGTCGACGAGCTCCAGCTTCGCGAGCTGCGGGTAGATCCGCTCCAGGCCGACGCGGAGCGCGCGGTCCAGGGCGTTCACCGGGCCGTTGCCCTCCGCCGTGGCGACGATGCGCTCGCCCTTGGCCCACAGCTTCACGGTGGCCTCGTTGGCGTGGGAGCCGTCGGGGCGGTCCTCGACGATCGCGCGCCAGGACTCGACGCGGAAGTACTTGCGCTCCCTGCCCTCGACCTCGGCGCGCATCAGCAGCTCGAACGACGCGTCCGCGGCCTCGTACGTGTAGCCCTCCAGCTCGCGCTCCTTGACCCGCGCCACGACCCGGCCGACCAGTTCGCGGTCGCCGCCGAGGTCGACGCCCAGCTCCTTGCCCTTGAGCTCGATGGAGGCGCGGCCCGCCATGTCGGAGACCAGCATCCGGATGTGGTTGCCGACGAGGTCCGGGTCGATGTGCTGGTACAGGTCCGGGTCGACCTTGATCGCGGAGGCGTGCAGGCCCGCCTTGTGCGCGAACGCCGAGACACCCACGTAAGGCTGGTGCGTGGACGGGGTGAGGTTCACGACCTCGGCGATGGCGTGCGAGATGCGGGTCATCTCGCGCAGCGCGCCCTCGGGGAGGACCTTCTTGCCGTACTTGAGCTCCAGGGCGGCGACGACCGGGAAGAGGTTGGAGTTGCCGACGCGCTCGCCGTAGCCGTTCGCCGTGCACTGGACGTGGGTCGCGCCCGCGTCCACGGCGGCGAGGGTGTTGGCGACGGCGCAGCCCGTGTCGTCCTGGGCGTGGATGCCGAGCCGGGCGCCGGTGTCGGCGATGACGGTGGAGACGACCGCCTGGACCTGGGCGGGCAGGAAGCCGCCGTTGGTGTCGCAGAGGACGACGACGGAGGCGCCCGCCTCGTGCGCGGCCCGGACGACGGACTTCGCGTACTCGGCGTTGGCGCGGTAGCCGTCGAAGAAGTGCTCGCAGTCGACGAAGACCCTGCGGCCCTGCGCGACCAGGTACGAGACCGTGTCGCGGACCATCTCCAGGTTCTCTTCGAGGGTCGTGCGCAGGGCCAGTTCGACGTGCCGGTCGTGCGACTTGGCGACCAGGCAGACCACCGGGGCGCCGGACTCCAGAAGGGCCCGCACCTGCGGGTCCTCGCTCGCCTTGGCGTTCGCCCTGCGGGTGGCGCCGAAGGCGACGAGCTGCGCGTGCTTGAAGTCGATCTCTTCCTGCGCGCGGGCGAAGAACTCGGTGTCACGGGGGTTGGCGCCGGGCCAGCCGCCCTCGATGAAGCCCACGCCGAAGTCGTCCAGGTGCCGGGCAATGGTCAGCTTGTCCGCGACGGTGAGGTTGATGCCCTCGCGCTGCGCGCCGTCGCGCAGCGTCGTGTCGAAGACGTGGAAAGCGTCGGAGGAATCGTCGAGTTCACTGGGCTGTGCACTGGGACGTTCACTGAGGCTGCTGCTCATGCTGATCTGGCTCCTGATGGGGATTCTCGGTCTACCGGAATGACCGGCTCCACCGTCCATCTATGATCCCTCGCGCTCTCCGCCTGGCTGTGGGTGGGCCAGAAACAGAAAAACCTCTCGCGGGTGCGAGAGGTCTGCGCGCGGGTCGAGGACGACGGTGTCCACCTGTACCGGGTCGTACGAGGTGGTCACTGCGGACCGGCGCGCCTGCTGCCAATAATCGTGGCGAACGAGAGCACGTCCGCAGTGTGCCACAGCCCGGCCGAGGGCCGGGCCGTGGTCTCACGATGCGGTCAGGCGGCCTGCTTCGCCGGCTCGGTGGCGGTGTCCCCCGTCTTGACCTTGTTCAGGTCGATGTCGCGGGTCTCGCGCATCGACAGGTAGACGATCAGCGAGACGGCCGCGCACCCGGCGACGTACCAGTAGTAGCCGGACTCGATGCCCGCGTCCTTGAACCAGAGCGCGACGTATTCGGCGGTGCCGCCGAACAGCGCGTTGGCGATGGCGTACGGGAGGGCCACGCCGAGGGCGCGGATGCCCGTCGGGAACAGCTCGGCCTTCACGCAGGCGTTGATGGACGTGTAGCCCGTGACGATGACGAGGGCGAGCAGCGACAGGCCCAGGGCCGGCCAGAAGGAGCCCGCGTGCTGGAGCAGCGTCATGATCGGCACGGTCAGGAAGGTGGAGCCGATCGCGAAGGTGATCAGCAGCGGGCGGCGGCCGATCCGGTCCGAGAGCGCTCCGGCGACCGGCTGCAGGCAGGCGAAGACGACGAGCGCGCAGAACGAGACGAGCGTCGCCGTCTCCTTGCTCAGCCCCGCCGAGTTGGACAGGTACTTCGTCAGATACGTCGTGTACGTGTAGTAGGCGACGGTGCCGCCCATGGTCAGCGCGATGACCAGGAACGCCTCGCGCTTGTGTGCCCACAGCGCCTTGAGGGTGCCCTTGTCGTCGCCGCCCACGGTGGCGTCGTCGTCGGCCGACTCCTCGTAGACGTCGGTCTCCAGCATGTTGCGGCGCAGATAGAAGATGACCGCCGCGCCGAGGGCGCCGATGATGAACGGGATGCGCCAGCCCCAGCCGTGCAGGGCCTCGTCGGACATCATGCGCTGGAGCAGGATCAGCAGGCCGAGGCCGACGATCTGGCCAGCGGTCATCGACACGTACTGGAAGCTGGAGGCGAAGCCGCGCTTCTCCGGGGACGAGGCCTCGGTGAGGTACGTGGCGCTGGCCGCGTACTCGCCGCCGACCGAGAGGCCCTGGAGCAGGCGCGCGATCAGCAGCACCACGGCGCCGCCGTAGCCGGCCACTGCGTACGTCGGCGCGACGGCGATGAGCACCGCCGACGCGGACATCAGGGTGACCGTGAGCGTCAGCGCCGCCTTGCGGCCCTTGCGGTCACCGACCCGGCCGAGCAGCCAGCCGCCCACGGGGCGCATGAAGAAGCCGACGGCGAAGATGCCGGCGGTGTTCATCAGCTGGGCGGTCGGGTTGCTGCTGGGGAAGAAGGATCCCGCGAAGTACGCCGCGAAGCTCGCGTACACAAACCAGTCGAACCACTCGACCATGTTCCCGGCCGAGCCGACCAGGACCTTCTTCCATTGTTCTCGTCCCATGATCGGCACGATGCGGGAATGGTCATGCTCAGGGCAAGGGGGCACGGGCAACGATCACGCTTACTTGCGTTCATAGTGTTCGCGGGCGAGTTCGGCGAACGTCGCGAGCCAGTGATCGGTGGTGAAATCGCCGCTCTCGACGGCCGGGAGACCCGCTTCAAGGTGCTCCTGCGCTGCCTTCGCGAGCCGCTCGCGCACGATCCCCTCCGGCAGTGCGTTCGCGATCGCGCGCAGGGCGGCGGCGCGGGAGAGCGCGAGGCCGAGGAGGTGGCCGATCTGCGGGTCACTGTGGTCGGAGACGACCGGTACGTCGAGCAGCGGGCAGGGGGCGCCGGTGGCGAGGGCCGGGAGGAAACGGTCCAGCCAGGTGGCGAAGTCGTCGGCGTTCCCGAATACGCGGCGCATCGCGTCGGCCTCCGTCAGGGACGGCGACAGGAAGTCCTGACCGGAGGGCTCCCAGTGGGCGGGCGCGTCGTGGTCGTCGGCGAACCAGCTGCGCAGCCGGTCGCGTACGGCGTCGAGCGTGTGGGCCGGCAGCCCGGCCCGCTCCCCCGTGTCGAGGATCAGGCCGAGGGCGAAGGCGCTGTTGGGGTGGTTGCCGTGGCGCACGGGATACGTGGCCTTCGGGAGCCAGTCCGTGAGGAGGCGGTCGACCGCGTCCACGGCGGGGGCGAAGGCGTCGGCCCAGCGCGTGCCGTGGCACTCGGCGGCGAGGGCGACGAGCCAGGCCCAGCCGTAGGGGCGCTCGAAGCTCGGGCGGGCGAGGAGGTACTCGGCTTCCCGGGCGAGGTTCTCGCGGGTGAGGTGGCGGTCCAGTACGTCGGCGTGGGCCTCGGGCCGGGTCCGGAGCAGCAGCCAGTGCATGTGCACGGAGCTGTGCCAGTCGTAGGCGCCGTAGAAGGCGGGGTGGAGGTCGCTCGGGCGGGGGCGGTCGTCCGGGGAAGTGGTCAGGTGGGCCGTGAAGTTGGGGTATTCGCGGGTGACGTTGGCTGCCGCCAGCTGGGCGGTTTCCTCCGGGGTGAGCATGGTGGGTCCGTTTCGGTGGGGCGGGGTGCGGGGTGGTGCCCGCGGGGTGCGTGTTCGTTGCCGGGTGCGGTGCTGCTTTTGGTTGCGTTCGCGCAGTTCCCCGCGCCCCTAAAAGCATTCAGTGCGTTGCGCCCTCTGTTACTCGGAGGTCGGCGGTGGTCGATGACGCCGCGAGCAGGAGTGCGCGGATGCCGGTGGCCACCGTTTCGACGGGGAGCGCCGGTGCCGTGCCGTCCGTCACCTGGTCCGGGGACCACGGCACGTGGACGAAGCCGCCGCGTACGCCCGGGAGTTCGGTGGCCAGGAGGTGCCCGAGGCCGTACGCCACGTGGTTGCACGTGAACGTTCCGGCCGTGTTGGAGAGCGCCGCCGGGACCCCGGCGGAGCGCATCGCCGCCACGCACGCCTTCACCGGCAACGTCGAGAAGTACGCCGCGGGACCGCCCGGCACCACCGGCACATCGATCGGCTGGGCCCCGGCGTTGTCGGGGATGCGGGCGTCGTCGACGTTGATGGCCACCCGCTCGACGGTGACGCCGGGTCGCCCGCCCGCCTGGCCGAGGCAGACGACCAGGTCGGGGCGGGTCTCGGCCACTGCGGCCCGCAGCGCGGTCAGCGACTCGCCGAAGACGCACGGGAGTTGGACCGCCGTGACGGACAGGCTGTCGGGTGGCGCGACGGCGACCGCCTCCGCGGCCTGCCAGGAGGGGTTCACGGACTCCCCGCCGAACGGTTCGAACCCGGTGAGCAGTACCCGAGTCATCTCTCGACCTCCTAGAACGCGAAGAATGCCATGATCACGGTGCAGCAGCCGAGCAGCGCGAACCCTGTGGGGAGCTGCGCCTTGATCGGCCCGTACTGGTCCTTCAGTTCGAGGAGTGTCGCCGGGACGATGTTGAAGTTGGCGGCCATGGGCGTGACGAGCGTGCCGCTGAAGCCCGCGAGCATGCCGATCGCGAGGATCGCCGGCTCGTTGCCGCCCATCTGCTGGATGAGCACCGGCCAGCCGATCGCCGCCGTCATGACGGGGAACGCGGCGAACGCGTTGCCCATGATCACGGTGAACAGGAACATGCCGACGCAGTACGCGATCACGGCCAGGTACTTGGAGTTGTCCGGCAGCACGGAATTCGTGATCTTGCCGACCTGGGTGCCGACCCCGGCGACCGCGAAGATCGTGCCGAGCACGGAGAGGAGCTGCGGCAGCAGCAGCGCCGAGCCCATCGCCTCCAACATCGAGCGGCCTGAGTGGATCGGCGTCGACACCTTCCGCTCGCCGGTGACGAACATCCCGACGACGAGCGCCACGACACAGCCGACGCCGAGCCCGAGGAGGGTGGCCTGGCCGGTCTCGAAGAGGCCGGAGGTGTCGAGGAAGGAGGCGCAGATGATCGCGACGATCGGGATGGTGAGCGCCGGGATGAACAGCTTGTTGCCGAGGCGGGCCGCCGACTCCTCGCGCTGCTCCTGCGTGGTGGTGACCGGTTCGCCCTTGCCTATGAAGTTGAACCCGGCCAGCGCGATCAGCGCGAGGACCGCGACGCCGAGGGGTTCGGCGGGCAGCGCCTTCGAACCGCCCGCGACCCCGGTGCCGTAGGGGAAGGTCAGTCCGAGCAGCCCCCAGAAGGCGGCCGAGGTCCAGCGCTTGGGGTTGGTCCTGTCCATCGCCATCTGCACGGCCATGACGACGAAGACGAGACCGATCAGCCAGTAGAGCCATTCGACCTTGATCACTTCGAGGGCTCCTTCGGCAGCGGGATCTCGTGTTCGGCGACGGCGAGCGCCATCTCGCGTTCCAGGTGCTTGTCGAGGAGCAGCAGCCGGGCGCCGTGGATGACGAAGGCGCAGACGGCCAGCGGGATGGCCCACAGCGCGAGCTGGGTGGGTTCGAGGTGCTCGTGGTACGTCGAGTTCACGAATCCGGTGATCAGCAGGATCGAGCCGATCGCGATGAAGCAGTCCTCACCGAAGAAGACGCCGACGGTGTCCGCGGACGCCGAGTAGGAGCGGACCTTCTCGCGCAGCTTGTCCGGCAGCATGGCCCCCGACCTGCGCTCGGCGGCGGCCTCGGCCATCGGCGCGACGAGCGGGCGGACCGCCTGGGCGGGGCCGCCGAGGTTGTTGAGACCGAAGGCGGCGGTGACCTGGCGGACCAGCAGATACGCGGTGAGGAAGCGTCCTGCGCTGAGCTTGCCGAGTTTCCCGATCAGGGTGCGGGCCTGTTCGCGCAGGCCGTAGCGCTCCAGGAGACCGATCACCGGCAGCACGATGGCGAAGACGGTGACGGAGCGGCTGTCGGCGAAGGAGGTGCCGAAGGCGGCGAGGATCTCCAGCGGGTTCATCTTGCCGAGAAGCCCGGTGACGATGCCGGCCACGCCGACCACGAGTACGGGATTGCGGCGCGTGACGAATCCGAGGATCACCACGAGCACGCCGAGCAGAACGATCATGCGGCGGCCTTTTCGATGAGGGACGCACTTATGGATGAGAGATGCACGGGACCCTAGGGGATCGTTCAACGATCTAACAAGAGGTTCCGGAATTCGGACACTCCAGAAGCGGTAAAGATCTCGCCTCTTGTCGGATCGTTCAACGATCCTCTACGTTGAGCCCGTGATCCAGGACGTCATCGACCTCAATGCCGACCTCGGCGAAGGCTTCGGCCGGTGGACCCTCACCGACGACGAGGCCCTGCTCTCCGTGGTGACCAGCGCCAACGTCGCCTGCGGCTTCCACGCCGGCGATCCCTCCGTGATGCGCCGGGTCTGCGACCTGGCCGCCGAGCGCGGCGTACGGATCGGGGCGCAGGTCTCGTACCGGGACCTCGCCGGGTTCGGGCGGCGCGCGATGGACGTGCCACCGGACGAGCTGGCGGCCGAAGTGGCGTACCAGATCGGGGCGTTGCGGGTGTTCGCGGAGGCGGCAGGCGCCGAGGTGGCGTACGTGAAGCCACACGGGGCGCTCTACAACCGGACCGTGCGCGACGGGGAACAGGCCCGCGCGGTCGTCGAAGGTGTACGGCTCGCGGGTGGCGCGCTACCCGTGCTGGGGCTTCCGGGGTCGCAACTCTTGTCCGTTGCCGAGGAGTTGGGGCTGCGGCCCGTGCGCGAGGCTTTCGCCGATCGCGCCTACACCCCCGAAGGCACGCTCGTGCCGCGCCGCGAGCCGGATGCCGTGGTCGAGGACGCGGACGCCGTGGTGCGCCGGTCCGTCGCGTTCGCGGTGGACGGCGGGGTCGAGGCGATCGACGGATCCCAAGTCGCCGTCGCCGCGCGGTCGTTGTGCGTGCACGGTGACACCCCGGGCGCGGCGGCGATCGCGGCGCGGGTGCGGGTGGCCCTCGAAGCCGCCGGGGTCAAGGTCGGGGCGTTCACGTGAGCATGCGCGTGAGGCCCGCCGGGCGGCATGCGCTGCTGGTGGAGTTCGCCGACGCCGAGCATGCGGGGGCCTTTCACGCGGAGGTGCTGCGCAGGCGGGGCGCGGGGGTGCTGCCGCCGGTGCGGGAGGTCGTGCCGGGGGCGCGGACGGTGCTGCTCGACGGGGTGCCGGAGCGGGATGCGCTCGCGCGCCAACTGGGTGAGTGGGACGTGCCGTTGGGCGCCGTGGCGGACGGGGACGTCGTGACGATTCCTGTCGTGTACGACGGGCCCGACCTGGCCGAGGTGGCGGGGCTGTGGGGTGTGTCCGAGGAGGACGTGGCCGTGCGGCACGCGTCTTATACGTACCGGGTGGCGTTCTGCGGGTTCGCGCCGGGGTTCGGGTATCTGGCCGGGTTGCCGGAGGAGTTGCATGTGCCGCGGCGGGCGACTCCGCGGACGCGGGTCCCTGCGGGGGCGGTTGCCCTGGCCGGGGGGTATTCGGCGGTGTATCCGCGGGCTACGCCGGGTGGGTGGCAGTTGATCGGAACGATGCCGGATCCCGGGGTTTTGTGGGATGTGGGGCGGGAGTCGGCGGCGCTTTTGGCTCCTGGGACCCGGGTTCGTTTCGCTGCGGCGGGGTTGACGTCTCGGGGCTCTGCCCCGGACCCCGCTGCTCAATCGCCGCAGGGGCTTGATGTACCCGCCGGACCGGGCCCCGCCCCTCACGCGACTGAAAGGCCCGAGCGATGACCGTGAAGATCAGTGTCACTCGGGCCGGGGCGCTCACCACCGTGCAGGATTTTGGGCGTGTCGGGTATGCGCATCTGGGGGTTCCCCGGTCGGGGGCGCTTGACGCGGATGCGTTGCGGTTGGCCAATCGGTTGGTCGGGAATACGGAGGGCGCCGCCGTACTCGAAACCACTCTCACCGGGTGTGCGTTGCGGCCCGATCGTGCCGCCACGTTCGTCGTGGGTGGGGCGCCGTGTCCGGTCACCGTCGATGGTGCGCCCGCGGCCTGGGGAGTTCCCGTGTACGTGCCCGCCGGGGCCGTGCTCGATGTGGGGGCGGCGCGCGCGGGGGTGCGGTCCTATGTCGCCGTCGCCGGTGGGGTCGCCGTCGAGCCGGTGCTCGGGAGTCGGGCCACCGATCTGCTGTCGGGGCTCGGGCCCGCGCCGTTGAGTGCGGGGGACGTGCTGCCCGTCGGCGAGGCGCCCGGCACGCGGCCCGTGCTGCCGGTGGCGGCGCCGTGGCCCGCTCCGCCGGCCGAGCTCGTACTGCCGGTGCGGTTCGGGCCGCGTACGGACTGGTTCACCGAGGCCGCGCGCCGGACCTTCGTCACCGCCACGTACACCGTCTCGGGCAACAGTAACCGGATCGGGCTGCGTACCGAAGGGCCCGCTCTGGAGCGGGAGTTGGACGGCGAGCTGCCCAGTGAGGGCATGGTGCTCGGCGCGGTGCAGGTGCCGCCGGACGGGCGGCCCGTGGTGTTCCTCCACGACCACCCGACGACCGGCGGCTACCCGGTGATCGCCGTCGTGGAGGAGGCCGCACTCGGGGCGGCGGCCCAGGCGGCGCCGGGCACCCCGGTCCGGTTCACCTCTTAGGGCCGTAGGCCTTCGTCGAGGAACTCCCGTACGTGGCCCATGACCTGGTCCCGGTCCGCGCGCAGGCCGATCGCCACCGCGATGGAGAAGCCGTCGAGGAGCGCCCGCAGGCGGGTCGCGAAGCGGTCCGGGTCGAGCGTGCCGAACTCGCCGCGTGAGATGCCCTCGGCGAGCAGCGCCACGAGGTCGCGGTGCCAGGCCCCCTCGATGGCGGTCTGGCGGGCGCGCGCGTCGTCGTCGGCGTTCCGCGAGCGGTTGAACACCTCCAGCCACAGCGTCCAGTGCGGGTCGCGCGGCGCGTCCGGGACGTACAGGTCGACGTAGGCGTCGAGGCGTTCGCGCACACTGCTTCCGCTGACGAGCAACTCCCTGCGGCGCGCGCCCAGCCGTCCCTCGCTCCACTCCAGCGTGCGCAGCAGCAGCTCGTCCTTGCTGCCGAAGTGGTACGCGAGGTGCCCGCTGCTCATGCCGACCTCGCGGCCGAGGGCCGCCAGGGTCAGCCGTTCGAGGCCGTGCTCGGCGATCATCGCCATGGTCGCGGCGAGCACGTCCTCGCGCGGCGGCGCCGGTGTGCGCCTGCGCTGCGTCCCGGTCACCGCTCAGGCCCCCGCGAGCGGCTGCTGCTGGGTGATGCAGTGGATGCCGCCGCCCGCCGCGAAGATCGTGCGGGCGTCGACGAGGGTGACCTTCCGGGACGGGAAGAGCCTGCGGAAGATCGCCGCGGCCTCCTCGTCGTTCGGGTCGTCGAAGCCGCACAGCACCACGCCGTCGTTGCAGAGGTAGTGGTTGATGTACGAGTAGTCGACCCAGCCGCCGTCCGCCTCGTCCGTGAGCGCCGTCGGGGCCGGGACCTCGACGATCTCCAGGGGCCTGCCCTGCGCGTCGGTCTGTCCGGACAGTACGCCGACGATCTCGCGGCTCACCTCGAAGTCCGGGTGCGCCGGGTCCCGCTGCGCGTGGACGAGGACGACGCCGGGCGCCGCGAAGGACGCCACGATGTCGACATGTCCACGCGTGCCGAACTCGCCGTAGTCCGCGGTGAGTCCGCGCGGCAGCCAGATCGCCTTGGACGTGCCGAGCCTGGCGTGGATCCCGGCCTCGACGTCCTCCTTGGAGCGGCCCGGGTTGCGGCCCTCGTCGAGCTGCACCGTCTCCGTGAGGAGCACCGTGCCCTCGCCGTCGACGTGGATGCCGCCGCCCTCGTTGACGAGCGACGTCGAGTGCACGGGCACGCCGGCGAGGTCCGCGACGTGCCGCGCGATCTTCGCGTCGTGCTCCCAGCGGGCCCAGCTCTGCGCGCCCCAGCCGTTGAACGTCCAGTCCACGGCGGCCAGTTCACCGGTGTCGGGCCGCTTCACGAACGTCGGGCCGATGTCGCGCATCCACGCGTCGTCCAGGTCCCGCTCGACCAGCTCGACCGACGGGTCGAGGAGCGCCCTCGCGGACTCCGACTGACCGCTGCCGACGACCATCGTCAGCGGCTCGTGGCGGCGCACCGTGTTGGCGACCTTCGCCCACGCGGCGCGCGCGCCGGCCAGTTCGCCGTCGTCGGAGAAGGTCGGGTTGGGGCCCGGCCACGCCATCCACGTGCGCTCGTGCGGGGCCCACTCGGGCGGCATCACATACGTCATGAGCTTGATCCCTTACAGGAAGTAGAGGCGGTTGAGGGAGACGGACTCGGCCGGCTCGGAGCGCAGCGGGTCGCCGTCGAGGGTGACGAGGCCTGTGCGCTGGTCGACGTCGACCGCTCCCGTACGGGAGTTGAGGCGCAGGTCGGCCGGGCCGATGCCGCGCGTGCCGCGGACCGCGACGCGGCGCCTGCGGGTGGGCATCGTGTCGTGCCCGTCGTCGACCGCGGCCTGTGCGACGAAGGCGACCGACAGCTCGGCGGCCGTCGCTCCGTAGGCCCCGAACTGTGGGCCGAGGACGAGGGGTTCGCAGGTGTCGGTGGCGGCGTTGGGGTCACCCACCACCCCGTACGCGGGGAAGCCGGACTTCAGGACGAGCTGCGGCTTCGCGCCGAAGAACTCCGGGCGCCACAGGACGATATCGGCCATCTTTCCGGGCTCGATGGAGCCGATCTCGTGCGAGAGGCCGTGCGCGATGGCGGGGTTGATGGTCAGCTTCGCCATGTAGCGCAGGACGCGGTCGTTGTCGTGGCCGACGCCCGGGTCGCCGAGCTCGCCCTTCATCTTCCCGGCCATCGCGAACGTCCGGCGTACGGTCTCCCCCGCGCGCCCCATGCCCTGCGCGTCCGAGGACGTGATGCCGATGGCGCCCAGGTCGTGCAGCACGTCCTCGGCGCCCATCGTCCCGGCGCGGATCCGGTCGCGGGCCATCGCGGCGTCGCCGGGCAGGTCCGTCTTCAGGTCGTGGACGGAGACGATCATGCCGTAGTGCTCGGCGACGGCGTCTCGCCCGAAGGGGAGGGTGGGGTTCGTGGAGGAGCCGATGACGTTCGGAACTCCCGCCATCTTCAACACATTTGGTACGTGGCCGCCGCCGCAGCCCTCGATGTGGAAGGCGTGGATGGTCCGGCCTTCGAGCACCTTCAGGGTGTCCTCGACCGACAGGCACTCGTTCAGGCCGTCGCTGTGCAGGGCGACCTGGACGTCGTGCTCCTCGGCGACGCGCAGCGCCGTGTCCAGGGCGCGGGTGTGCGCGCCCATGTCCTCGTGCACCTTGAACCCGCAGGCGCCGCCTTCCGCGAGGGCCTCCTCCAGAGGCGCGCCGTCCGACGACGAACCCCGGCCCAGGAAGCCGATGTTGACCGGCCAGGCGTCGAAGGCGGAGAACGCGTGCTTCAGCGCCCACGGCGAGTTGACGCCGACGCCCCAGACCGGGCCGAACTCCTGGCCGATGATCGTGGTGACGCCGGAGGCGAGCGAGGCCTCCATGATGCGCGGCGACAGCAGGTGCACGTGGGTGTCGACGGCCCCGGCGGTGGCGATCAGGCCCTCGCCGGAGACGATCGTCGTGCCCGTGCCGACCACGACGTCGACGCCGTCCAGCGTGTCCGGGTTGCCGGCCCGCCCGACGGCGTGGATCCGGCCCTCCCGAATCCCGATGGAGACCTTCCTGATCCCCAGCGCGGCGTCGATCACGACCACGTTGCTGATCACGATGTCGCAGGTGTCGCGGACGGCGGCGGCCTTCAGGTGCAGCCCGTCACGCGCGGTCTTGCCGAACCCGGCGAGGAACTCGTCCCCGTAACTCTGGGAGTCGGACTCGACCTTGATGGTGAGCCCCGAGTCCCCGAGCCGGACGCGGTCACCGGCGCGCGGGCCGTGCGTCCCCGCGTACTCGTACGGGGTCAGTCGGCGGGCTTCGGCGGCGTGGCCTCCGGGGCGGCTCATCGCTCGGCCTCCTCTTCAGTCGTGTCCGGTACGCCCAGATATCCACAGGCGGCGGCGCGGCGCAGCGCCTCCTCGCGAGCCCCCGGCGCGTCCAGCGGTCCGTCGACGAGGCCCGCGAACCCGATGGCGACCCGGGCCCCGCCGATCGGCAGCAGCCCGACGTCCTGGGTCTCCCCCGGCCCGAACCGCACCGACGACCCGGCGGGCACCGCGAGCCGCATCCCGTACGCCTCGTCCCGTACGAAGTCCAGGCGCGGGTTGGCCTCGAAGAAGTGGAAGTGGGAGGTGACGGAGACCGGGACGGTCGCCGTATTGGTGACGGTGAGCGTCAGCTCGGGCCGCGGGTCCTCGTGCTCGGGCCCCGGCAGCAGGGCGCCGGGGGCGTCGTCGCCCAGGGAGCCCGCCGCGCCGCCGATCGGGTCGCTCACGACCGCGAGCCGCGAGCCGTCGTCGAAGACCGCCTCCACGTGCACCTCGGTCACCACGTCGGCGACGCCCGGCAGCACATCGTCGGGCCCGAGCGCGGAGCGCGCCGCCTCGATCGCCTCGGCGAGCCGCCTCCCGTCGCGGGCCGCCTCGCAGACGGCGTCCGCGATCAGGGCGGTCGCCTCCGGCACATTGAGCCGCAGACCGCGCGCCTTGCGGGCCCGCGCGAGCTCGGCAGCGCCGAACAGCAACAGCCGGTCGCGTTCGGTGGGGGTCAGTCTCACGGCACACCTCACTTCCAGTTAGAACGACACTCTAAGCGCCATAAGCACAGGAAGAAAAGCGACCATGCCGCACCTCGGGCCCCTCACATGGAGTGGCGCTCAAAGATTCGAGCGTGCGCGACCCTGCCCCGGCCGGTCAGGGAAAGGGCAGGCCCGGCAGGAACTCGCCCCCACCGAAGGCGGGCTTGAGGTCGGTGAACCAAGTGGCGCCTTCGTCGTACACCGCGAAGAACGGCCGGTTCACCAGATCCGGGTCGCGCGCCTGGATCAAGTGCAGGACGAACACCCGCTCGCCGCCCACTTCGGCGATCCCGTCCACGACGACCTTGCCCGGCATCGCCGACATCACCGGCCCCCGCACGGTCCGTGCGAGGCCGGACACCTGGGCGTAGGCATCCCGGAAGATCTGGTATCCACGGGCGAGGGGCACTCCGAAGTAGTCCTGCGGCCCGGTGTCCCGCTCCACGAACTGGTAGTAGGGGATCGCACCCAGGCGCGTCGTCTCGTTCCACAGCTCGGCCCACACAGCAGCGCTGTCGTTGATCCCCCGCACCAGCGGCCCCTGGCAGCGGATCACGGCGCCGCTGTCCCGGACACGCCGCATCGCCTCCAGCACGGCCCGGGTGCGCAACTCCTGCGGGTGCGTGAAGTGAGCCATGAGTGCCAGGTGCTTCCCGGCGGTGACGACCTCCTCGAAGAGCCTCAGCAGATCGTCGGCGTCCCGGTCGGAGACGAAACGGTACGGCCAGAAGGCGAGGGACTTGGTGCCGATCCGGACAGAACGCACGGACTCGACCCGCAGCAGGGGTTCGACGTAACGGCGCAGCACGTCGGCGCTCATCACCAACGGGTCGCCACCGGTGATCAGCACACTGGTGATCTCGGGGTGCGCCCGCAGATACCCCTCGGTCGCCGCCATGTCGTCGGTGGCGATGCGGAGTTCGGACTCACCGACGAACTGTGGCCAGCGGAAGCAGTACGTGCAGTAGGCGTGGCAGGTCTGGCCCTGGCGCGGGAAGACGAGCAGCGTCTCCGGGTACTTGTGCTGGAGCCCCTCCAGCCGACGCCCCTCGTGCACCGGGACATTGGCGTCGAGCTGACCCGAGGGGTGCGGGTTCAACCGCATCCGGATCCGGTGCGCGGCACGCTGCATCCGGCCCGCCGGGGCGCCGTCCACGAGCAGGTCCGCCATCTCCTGCACATCGGATTCGGGCAACATCCCGACCTGTGGGAACGTCAGCCGGAAGATCGGGTCGTCCGGCACGGCCGACCAGTCGATGAGCTCGTCGACGACGTACTCGTTCGTCCGGAAGGGGAGCACGGCCGCCACAGCCCTCAGCTTCAGACGCTCCTCGGCCGACAGGGCCCTGCGCTGGAGCAGTCCGTCCAGATCGCGCGAGGTGAAGCTGCGGAATCTGCCGCTGTTCTGCACCAGCCCTTCGGCTGGGTCGCGCGATGGTCTCACCGTACGAGGACCCCTACTCGGTCAGAAGGGATTGCGGGCGTAGGCAGACAAAAGCACCCGTCGATGCATCATACTTCTCCGCGAAGTCCTGGGTGAGGCGCGCATGGAGCTCGCTCTCGTCGTCCACAACCAGGAGTTCGTGCGCGACGCTGATGCCCAACCCCTCGCTGAACGCGGTGAGCTGGTCGAGGCGATGGCGCGCCATGTGGGACACAAGCTCCGCGTCGGCGACATACGTCGCCTCGTCCAGGACGACGAACCTGCAAGTGAACGCCCTGCGCCCGTCGCCATCGTCGACGAGCATGACCGGCAGATGCGTGAACCCGTCCATCATTCCGCTCTGTTGCCAGAGCTCGTCGAACCGCTGCTCCACGAACGCCCCGAGGGGCGAGCGGATGGGCACCTCGAGCTGGACACCCTGGCCGGAGAGACGACCCACCGTGAGGAAGGACACAAGACACCGCTCGTCCCAGCGGTACAACGTCACGCCGGGGGACGAGGAACAGAGCCGGACCTCCAGCAGGTGCCGAGCGCTCGCATCGAGCCCGTCCTCGAAGGAGCGCAGCGTGCGAAGGTTGCGGAGGATCTCCCGCCGGATGTCGGCGTGCTGGTCGCCGAGTTCCTGCCCCCGCAGGATGACGGCGAGGGAGTCGGGGTGCAGCAGCAGGATCTGCACGCGGGTGCCGTTGGCCGTGGCGGCCTTGATGCCCCGCAGGAGACGGTCGGAGAACTGCGGGCCGAACACGTTGGAGAACGTGTCGAGGACCTTGACGTTCGACGTCGACCCGTACACCTGGGCGCAGAACCACTCGTAGTCGAGTCGACTGTGCTCGCGAGCCCGTCCCTCCTGAGCGCGACTGATCAACGGGCCGATCACGAAGACGGTCACCACGGCACCGATGATGTCGGCACCAAGGTTGAGCGCCAGGTTCTCCCCGTAGTTCTCCATGCCGGCGCTGCGCCACAGAAGGATCGCGGAGACCGCGGCGAGGCCGGTCAGGACGGACAGGCTCTGTGGTCTCCGAGGTGTGCGCAGAGCTCGAAGGAACCATCGCAATCGAGCCCTGAACGGTATCCCACTCACCCGTGACCACCCCCTGAGCGCCAAGCCATGGAGTCAGTGGATACCCCTGCGGCACAACACGTACACGCACGGTCAACTACCTTGGCGCGAAGGGCGGTTGGCGACCGGACCGGCGGACCGCGGACACAGCGGAGGGCCGGGGGACGGAACTTCCCGGCCACCCGGCGCCCACATCTCTCCGAACCACCGGAGACCCGCCTTGGCTCAGCCCAGCTCGTGCATCCAGCCGTGCTTGTCCTCGGTCTTGCCGCGCTGGATGTCCAGGAGCGCGTTGCGCAGCTTCATCGTGACCTCGCCGGCCTCGCCGCCGGACTGGGTCCACTCGGTGCCCGCGCGCTTGACCGTGCCGACCGGTGTGATGACGGCGGCGGTGCCGCACGCGAAGACCTCGGTCAGCTCGCCGGACTCGGTGGCGGCCTGCCACTCGTCGATGGAGATGCGGCGCTCCTCCGACTCGTAGCCCAGGTCGCGGGCGACCTGGAGGAGCGAGTCACGGGTGACGCCCGCGAGCAGCGAACCGGTCAGGGTGGGCGTGACGATCTTGTTCCCGTACACGAAGTACAGGTTCATGCCGCCCAGCTCCTCGACCCACTTGTGCTCGACGGCGTCGAGGTAGGCGACCTGGTCGCAACCCTTGGCGGCGGCCTCGGCCTGCGCGAGCAGGGACGCCGCGTAGTTGCCGCCGGTCTTGGCGTCGCCGACGCCGCCGGGGACGGCGCGCACGCGGTCCTCGGAGAGCCAGATGGAGACGGGCTTCACGCCACCGGAGAAGTACGCGCCGGCGGGCGAGGCGATGACGATGAAGAGGTACTCGTTGGCGGGCTTCACGCCCAGGCCGACCTCGGTCGCGATCATGAACGGGCGCAGGTAGAGGGACTCCTCGCCACCGTGCGCGGGCACCCAGTCCTTGTCCTGCTGGACCAGCAGGTCACAGGCCTCGACAAAGGTCTCGACCGGCAGCTCGGGCATACCGAGGCGCCAGGCGGAGTGCTGGAAACGCTTGGCGTTCATGTCGGGCCGGAAGGTGGCGACCGAACCGTCGGGGCGGCGGTAGGCCTTCAGGCCCTCGAAGATCTCCTGCGCGTAGTGCAGGACGTTCGTGGCCGGGTCGAGGGAGAGCGGTCCGTAGGGCACCAGCTGCCCGTCGTGCCAGCCACGCCCCTCGGTCCACTTCACGATGACCATGTGGTCGGTGAAATGGCGGCCGAATCCCGGATTGGCCAGGATCTCCTCGCGCTGCGCGGCGGACAGCGGGGTGGCGGTGGGCTTGAGCTCGATCGTGGGCGTCGTCATGGTTGCGTGTCCTTCACCGTTGGTTGTGACGGACCGCGTTCACGCCTGCACTCCCGGTACTAGGAAGTCCGAGCTTCGCCGTACATCGCGGCCCCACGTTCGATTATCTCGCGAGAACGGGTGTGGTCGAAACGGACCCGGGTGGAAACGGGTGCGTGAAGCGGCCCGGGTTCTGTCGTCACACTCCCGTCGTCGCCCGAAGGGCGGCCTCGCGGCGTCTGGCGCGTGCGATCGCAAGGCGCCGGAAGGTCCTAGTAGCGGAGCTACTCGGTGCCTTTCGGCAACGCCGCGAGCGTGCGTGCCAGACGCCGCGAGGCAGACGGGAGTGTGACGACAGAACCCTTGGGTTGATGGTCGCACCCAGAGGCCGCACAGAAGAAGCCGCCGGGCGCGGTGTGCGACCCGGCGGCTGCTGCCGTAAATGGTGAGCGCCGGGTCAGCCGGCTACTACTCGGGTGACGAGGGCGTCACCGATCTCGTCGGTGGAGCGCACGGCGTCGCCGCGCTCGCCGAGGTCCGCGGAGACCGCGGTCTCGATGCGGGCGGCCTCGACCTCGTAGCCGAGGTGACGCAGGAGGAGGGCGACCGAGAGGATCGTGGCGCTCGGGTCGGCCTTGCCCTGGCCCGCGATGTCCGGGGCCGAGCCGTGCACGGGCTCGAACATGGACGGGAACTCGCGGCTCGGGTTGATGTTCCCGGAGGCCGCGACGCCGATGCCGCCGGAGACGGCCGCGGCGAGGTCGGTGATGATGTCGCCGAAGAGGTTGTCGGTGACGATCACGTCGAAGCGGGCCGGGTCGGTGACGAGGTAGATCGTCGCGGCGTCGACGTGGATGTAATCGGTGGTGACCTCGGGGAACTCCTCGGCCACCTTGTTGAAGATGTTCGTCCACAGGTGGCCCGCGAAGGTCAGCACGTTGTTCTTGTGGACCAGCGTGAGCTTCTTGCGGGGGCGGGCCTGGGCGCGGGCGAAGGCGTCACGGACCACGCGCTCCACACCGAAGGCGGTGTTGACGGAGACCTCGGTGGCCACCTCGTGCTCGGTGCCCTTGCGGATCACGCCGCCGTTGCCCGTGTACGGGCCCTCGGTGCCCTCGCGGACGACGACGAAGTCGATGTCCGGCTCGCCCGCGAGCGGGGTCGAGACACCCGGAAGAAGCTTCGACGGGCGCAGGTTGACGTGGTGGTCGAACGCGAAGCGGAGCTTGAGCAGGAAGCCGCGCTCCAGGACGCCGGACGGCACCGACGGGTCGCCGATGGCGCCGAGCAGGATGGCGTCGTGCTTCTTGAGCGAGTCGAGGTCCGCGTCGGTGAGGGTCTCACCGGAGGCGTGGTAGCGCTTGGCGCCGAAGTCGTACTCCTCGGTCTCCAGCTTCACATCCTGCGGAAGGACGGCGGAGAGGACCTTGAGACCCTGGGCCACGACCTCCTGGCCGATACCGTCACCGGGGATCACTGCGAGATTGATGCTGCGAGACATGCCAGCACCGTACTCCTCGTCCCATGGGATGACACGCGGTGTCCATGATGTGGACGTCCGCGCGATCGCCGCTTTTTGTTCACCCGTATGTATGGCGGTAGTTGGAAGTTACTGGGAAGTTCCCTCCCATGACCACCGCCAATGACACCCCCAATGTCGGCATCCCCGAGCAGCTCGCCCGGCGCCTGAGCATGCCCGAGCAACATGAGTACCTGCGGCGGAAGTTCAGCAGGCGCCGCGCCCTGACGGGGGCCGCGGCCTCGGTGGGCGGGGCCGCGCTGCTGGGCGGCGGCTCGGCGACGGGCGCGTACGCGGCGCCGCTCCTTCCGACGCGCGCGGCCGCCGCACAGGTGGACGGCTCCCTCGTGGCCCCCTTCGGCCGGCATCTCGCCTTCGGCGCCGACCCGAAGACGCAGATGCGGATCTCGTGGCAGGTGCCGTTCGCGGTCAAGAACCCGTATCTGCGGGTGGGGTCGAAGCCCTGGGAGCTGAGCCGGAAGATCCCGGCGGAGGTGCGCGCCCTGCACACCCCGTCCCTGTCGAAGAAGCTCCCCGAGGTCGAGCAGCTCTATCTGCACGCGGCGCTCGACAACCTCAAGCCGGGCACCACGTACTACTACGGCGTCGGCCACGACGGCTTCGACCCGGCCGACGCGGAGCGCCTCGGCACGCTCGGCACCTTCCGCACGGCGCCGGCCGCCCCGGAGTCGTTCGTCTTCACGGCCTTCGGCGACCAGGGCGTCAGCTACGACGCGCTCGCCAACGACCAGGTGATCCTCGGCCAGAACCCGTCCTTCCACCTGCACGCGGGCGACATCTGCTACGCCGACAGCAGCGGCCAGGGCAAGGAATCGGACACGTACGACGCGCGCGTGTGGGACCAGTTCCTCGCGCAGACGGAGACGGTCGCCAAGTCGGTGCCGTGGATGGTGACGACCGGGAACCACGACATGGAGGCCTGGTACTCCCCCAACGGCTACGGCGGGCAGAGCGCACGCTGGTCACTGCCCGACAACGGGCCGGACCCGAGCACGGCGCCCGGCGTCTACTCCTTCACGTACGGCAGTGTCGGCGTGGTCGCGCTCGACGCGAACGACGTCTCGTACGAGATACCCGCCAACAAGGGCTATCTGGACGGGAAGCAGACCGCCTGGCTCGACAAGCGGCTCGGCGAGCTGCGGGCGCGGGACGACATCGAGTTCGTGGTCGTCTTCTTCCACCACTGCGCGTACTCGACGTCGACGCACGCCTCGGACGGCGGGGTGCGCGACGCGTGGGTGCCGCTGTTCGCCAAGCACCAGGTGGACCTGGTGATCAACGGGCACAACCACGTCTACGAGCGCACGGACGCGATTCGGGGCACGGGGAACGGGGAGGTCGGCAAGCCGGTGCCGGTCGGCGCGTCGACCGATCCGACGCGCGACGGCATCGTGTACGTCACCGCGGGCGGCGCCGGCAAGGACCTCTACGGCTTCGGGCCGGGCGTGCAGGACAGCTACGAAGGCAACGTGCACGATCGCGACTCGACCGTCACCTTCCACTGGACGAAGTCACGCCTGCCCGACCCGGACACCGTGGAGTGGTCCCGGGTGCGGTACACCGGCTTCTCGTTCCTCGCGGTGGAGGTGGCGAAGGGCCGGATGAAGGTGTCGGCGCTGGCCGAGACCGGCGAGCGCATCGATCACTTCGAGGTACGAAGAGGCGCGTAGGGCCTGTCGTCCGGATCAGGCCCCGGGCCGGGCCTCAGTGACCGGTCTCGCCGCCGTTGTCCCTGCGGTCCAGCGCGCGCTGGAGGGCGGCGGCCGCGGTCCTGGCGGCCTGACGGTCGGCTTCGCTCGACGGGGAGACGTGACGGACTCGGCGGCGGACGGGCGTCGCAGTGGCCATGAGGGATCGACTCCTTGAGAATCCGTGGGAATCCTCGCGCGCCATGTGCGCAAGGGGATTTCGAGGCGCCGGAAGGGCGGGAAGCAGGAGCTGCAGGGGTTGCCTGCCAGGTGCTCCGGCTCGCGGCCGCCATTCGCCGGATCGGGCGAGTCGTTCGGCTCCTACAAAGCTAGGACAGGTCTCTGCTTCTGTCTCCACAATTACTCGGACTTCCTACTATCTGAGACGGGACCCACGTCTCCGGCCCCACCAGCCCCATTGACCACAGTGGTAACAACGGTGGCCGAGTCCGGACGCGCGGTCGGTCCCGGCCATGGCGTGGCCGCCGCCCACGCACCACGATGGGTCCCCTACCGGCCGGGCCGCGGTGGCCCGGCGGGCCCTGGGGAGGAGTCCCACCATGCGCGTCATCAGTCAGCGCCGGCTCGGCGGACCCGAGGTGCTCGAAGTGGCGGAGGTGGAACGGCCCGAGCCGGGGCCGGGCGAGGTACTGGTCCGGGTCCGGGCCGTGGGGGTGAACCCGGTGGACCGGATGGCGCGCTCCGGCTCCGCGCCGCTCTTCGGCGACCCGCCGTTCACGCTCGGCTGGGACGTCTCGGGCGTCGTCGAGTCGGCGGGTCAGGACGTCACCGAATTCCGGCCGGGCGACGAGGTGTTCGCCATGATCCGGGGCGGCGGCTACGCCGAGTACGTCCTGATCCGCACCGAGCACCTGGCACCGAAGCCGGGCAATGTCGACCACGTCCACGCGGCGGCGGTGCCCGCGGCGGCGCTCACCTCCTGGCTCGCGCTCGTCGACACCGGGCAGATCGGTCCCGGCCGCCGGGTCCTGATCCACGCGGCGGCCGGCGGCGTCGGGCACGTGGCGGTGCAGATCGCCAAGGCCGAGGGCGCGTACGTGATCGCCACCGCGCGCGCCGACAAGCACGACTTCCTGCGCGAAGTCGGCGTCGACGAGCCCATCGACTACACGACCACGGACTTCGCTCACTCCCTGCGCGACGTGGACGTGGCCTTCGACCTGATCGGCGGCGACTACGGCCCGCGCACCCTGGTCACCCTGCGCCCCGGCGGCCTCCTGGCCTCGGCGGTGCCCTGGGACCCCGGGGTCACCCAGGAGGACGCCGAGGCCCGCGGCGTCCGCTTCGCCGTCGTCTCGGTCCAGCCCTCGGGCACCACCCTCCGCAAGGTCGCGGCCCTCCTGGCAGCGGGCCGCCTCCGCCCCCACGTCTCGGCCACCCTCCCCCTGGAGGAGGCAGCCAAGGCCCACGAACTGGGCTCATCCGGACGCACCCAAGGCAAGATCGTCCTGACGGTCCCCTGACCAGAACCGTGGCGGGGGCCGCATCACCGTTGCGCAGCACCGTGGGCCGCCTTGCCCACCCTGCCGCCCAAGGCGGCAGATTGCCCAAGGCTCAGTCGACCAAATCAAGCCCCGCCGGCGATTGAGGCGCGGGGTCCGGGGCAGAGCCCCGCGACGTAGGCCCGGCCCACACGAAACCGCCCCCGACCGAGGAAAGAACCTCGACCGGGGGCGGCACGCGCTGCAGGGGCGATCAGCCCATGTGCGGGTACACGTAGTCCGTCGGCGGAACCAACGTCTCCTTGATGGCACGCGTCAGCGTCCACCGCTGCAGGTTCTGCGGGGCACCGGCCTTGTCACAGGTACCGGACGCACGCCCGCCACCGAAGGGCTGCTGGCCGACGACCGCGCCGGTCGACTTGTCGTTGATGTAGAAGTTGCCCGCGGCGTAGCGGAGCTTCTCCATCGTGTGGGCCGCGGCCGCACGGTCGTTGGCGATGACCGAGCCGGTCAGCGCGTAGTCCGAGGCCGACTCCATCTGCTCCAGCATGGCGTCGTACTGGTCGTCCTCGTAGACGTGCACGGCGAGGAACGGACCGAAGTACTCGGTGGAGAACACCTCGTTGGCCGGGTCGGTGCACTCGACGACCGTCGGACGCACGAAGTAGCCGACGGAGTCGTCGTACGTGCCGCCCGCGACGATCGTGCAGGAGGCGTCGTCCTTGGCCCGGTCGATCGCGGCCTTGTTCTTGGCGAAGGAGCGCTCGTCGATGACGGCGCCGATGAAGTTCGACAGGTCGGTGACGTCGCCCATCTTGATGGCGTCGACCTCGGCCGCAAACTCCTCCTTGAACCCGTCGTTCCAGATCGAGGCCGGAACGTAGGCGCGCGAGGAGGCCGAGCACTTCTGGCCCTGGAACTCGAAGGAGCCGCGGGTCAGGGCCGTCTTGAGGACGGCGCGGTCGGCGCTCGGGTGGGCGACGACGAAGTCCTTGCCGCCGGTCTCGCCGACGAGACGCGGGTAGGTGCGGTACTTCTCGATGTTGTTGCCGACCGTCTTCCACAGGTGCTGGAAGGTCTTGGTCGAGCCGGTGAAGTGGATGCCGGCGAGGTCACGGTGGTTGAGAGCAACCTCCGACACGGCCAGGCCATCGCCCGTCACCAGGTTGATGACGCCCTTCGGGAGACCGGCCTCCTCCAGGAGCTGGAGGAGCAGCACGGCGGCGTGCGTCTGCGTCGGGGACGGCTTCCACACGACGACGTTGCCCATGAGCGCCGGGGCGGTCGGCAGGTTGCCCGCGATGGCCGTGAAGTTGAACGGCGTGATCGCGTAGACGAAGCCCTCCAGCGGGCGGTGGTCCATGCGGTTCCACACGCCGGTGGAGTTCGCCGGCGGCTGCTCGGCGAGCAGGTTGCGGGCGTAGTGGACGTTGAAGCGCCAGAAGTCGATGAGCTCACAGGGAGTGTCGATCTCGGCCTGCTGCGCGGTCTTCGACTGGCCGAGCATCGTCGAGGCGGCCAGCGTCTCGCGCCACTTCGTGGACAGCAGCTCGGCGGCGCGCAGGATGATCGCGGCGCGGTCGTCGAAGGACGTCGCGCGCCAGGCCGGGGCGGCGGCCAGGGCGGCGTCGACCGCGTCCTGGGCGTCCTGCTCGGTGGCGTTGGCGTACGTACCGATGACGGCCTTGTGGTTGTGCGGCTGCACGACGTCGAAGCGCTCGCCGCCGCCCAGCCGACGTACGCCGCCGATGGTGCAGGGCAGCTCGATCGGGTTCTCGGCCAGCTCCTTGAGCTTGGTCTCCAGGCGGGCACGCTCCGGGGAACCGGGGGCGTAGCCGTGCACCGGCTCGTTGACCGGGGCGGGGACCTGGGTCACGGCGTCGAGGGTCATGGGTCCGTATCTCCTTCGGGGGTCGGGGAGTTGGGGACGGAACGGGAAGCTTGGTGGGTCAGCCCTTGGTGAGGACCGAGCGGGCGAAGAAGAGGAGGTTGGCCGGCTTCTCCGCGAGGCGGCGCATGAAGTATCCGTACCAGTCGGTGCCGTACGCGGTGTAGACACGCATCCGGTGTCCCTCGGCGGCGAGCCGCAGCTGCTCGTCGCTGCGGATCCCGTACAGCATCTGGAACTCGTACTCGTCCAGCTTGCGCCCGGCCTGCCGGGCGAGCTCCTGCGCGATGGAGACGAGCCGCGGGTCGTGGGAGCCGATCATCGGGTACCCGGCGCCCTCCATGAGGATGCGCATGACCCGCACGTACGCCTTGTCGATCTCGGCCTTGTCCTGGAACGCGACCTCGGCGGGCTCTTTGTAGGCGCCCTTCACGATGCGCACGCGGCTGCCGGCGGCGGCCAGGCGGCGGGCGTCGTCCTCGGTGCGGAACAGGTAGGCCTGGATGACACAGCCGGTCTGCGGGAAGTCCTTCCGCAGCTCCTCGTGGATGGCGAACATCGAGTCGAGGGTGGTGTGGTCCTCGGCGTCGAGGGTGACCGTGGTGCCGATCGCGGCGGCGGCGATGACGACCGGGCGGACGTTGGCGAGGGCCAGCTCGTGACCGCCCTCCAGTGCCTGGCCGAACATCGACAGCTTGATCGACATCTCGGCCTTCGTGCCGAGGCCCAGTTCCTTCAGGCGCTCGACCAACTGCAAGTAGGCGTCCCGCGCGGCCTGCGACTGCTCGACGGTGGTGATGTCCTCACCGACGACGTCGAGCGTGACCTCCAGGCCCTTGGCGGCGGCGTCCTCGATGATCGGCACGACCTGGTCGACCGACTCACCGGCGATGAAGCGGTCGACGACCTGCTTGGTGCCCGGCGCCGCCGACACGAAAGCGCGCATCTTGTCGCTGCGCGACGCGGCGAGGATCAAGGGAGCCAGCACGGGGCACCTCCACAGAGCACTGGTTGAGACGGGGGCCGTATCACCGCAAAGCGGGAACGGCACGTGGAACCACCGTGAAATCTAAGGATCCCTCCGATCCTGTGCCATCGACAGGTGTCACGCATCTGTGGCCGCCGCCTCAGACATCTGTATGAAGAGGGGCCCGGGATGGGTGAGAATGGTGGGGTGAAAGGCGATTACCAGGACCTGGTCGACGAGATCTCGGCGCTGCTCGGCGCCCCGGCGACCCTCGAGAACCGCGACTTCCGCCTCATCGCCTTCGGCGCCCAGGCCAGCGCCGACGACGACACCGACGGCTTCGACGAGGCCGCGCTCGACCCGGTGCGCACGCGCTCGATCCTGACGCGCGGCTCGACCTCGGCGGTCCGCTCCTGGTTCGAGGGCTTCGGCATCGCGAGCGCCAAGGAGCCGGTCCGGATCCCGGCGACCCCGGAGGCCGGCGTCTACCGCGGCCGCATCTGCCTGCCCGTGCGCCATCACGGCTACGTCCTCGGCTACGTATGGCTGATCGACGACGATCCGGGTCCCACGCAGGAGCAGCTCGACGCGGCGATGGAGGTGGCGGGCCGGATCGGCGCGCAGCTCGCCGACGAGGCGCAGGCGGGCGCGGACCTGACCCGCGAGTTCCACTCCGTGCTCACCGCGGAGCGGGGCTGGCAGCGGGACATGGCGGTGGCGGCGCTGCGCACGGCGCTCGGCAGCCGGGCGCCGGGCCTGCACACGGTGGTCTGCGTCGCGCCGTGGCCCTCGGCGGACCCGGACGACGCCCCGTCGGTACGCACCATCCCGGCGGCGGACGCGCTGTGCACGGTGCCGTGGGGGGTGACGGGCCAGTGCCTCGCCCTGCTGGTACGGCTGCGTTCGCGCGAGGCCCTGTCGCCCGCGCTGACGGCGGCGGCGAAGCTGCGCGCCCGCGCGGGCTCCCCGATGGCGGCGGGCGTCGGCGCCGCACGCGACGACCTCGCCGAACTGGCCACGGCCTGGCAGGAGGCGACGGCCGCGGCGCGCGCGGCGCTGGCCG
>NZ_JAOZYC010000067.1:0-792 GCF_035798155.1 Streptomyces endophyticus
TAGATGAACTTCTGGCCCGCGAGGAACTCGGCGAGCTGCTTGCCGCCCTCGCCCTCGTCCTTGACGATCGTGCCCGCGGTGCGCGCCGGACGCTCATCGGCGGACGCGACCTTGGTCCAGGCGCCCTCCAGGCCCACCTGGTCGGCCTCGATGTCCAGGTCCTCCAGGTCCCATGCCTCGACCGGCTTCTTCTTCGCCGCCATGATCCCCTTGAACGAGGGGTAGCGCGCCTCACCGGACTGGTCGGTCACCGACACCACGGCGGGGAGCGAGGCCTCCAGCTGCTCGGAGGCGGTGTCGCCGTCGCGGCGGCCGGTCACCTTGCCGTCGGCCACGGACACCTCGGACAGCAGCGTCACCTGCGGCACCCCGAGGCGCTCGGCGACCAGCGCCGGCACGATGCCCGCGGTGCCGTCCGTGGAGGCCATGCCGGAGACGACCAGGTCGTAGCCGGCCTTCTCGATCGCCTTCGCCAAAACCAGCGAGGTGCCGATCGCGTCCGTGCCGTGCAGGTCGTCGTCCTCCACGTGGATGGCCTTGTCCGCGCCCATCGACAGCGCCTTGCGCAGCGCGTCCTTGGCGTCCTCCGGACCCACCGTCAACACGGTGATCTCCACGTCGTCGTCGGAGTTCTCCGAGATCTGCAGCGCCTGCTCCACCGCGTACTCATCGAGCTCCGACAGCAGACCATCGACATCGTCACGGTCCAACGTCAGGTCATCGGCGAAACCCCGGTCGCCCGTGGCGTCCGGCACGTACTTCACGGTGACAACGATCCTCAAGCTCACGCCG
>NZ_JAOZYC010000068.1:0-715 GCF_035798155.1 Streptomyces endophyticus
CGCATACGGTGGATGCCTTGGCAGTCAGAGGCGATGAAAGACGTGGTAGCCTGCGAAAAGCTTCGGGGAGTCGGCAAACAGACTTTGATCCGGAGATGTCTGAATGGGGGAACCCAGCCATCATAAGATGGTTATCTTGTACTGAATACATAGGTGCAAGAGGCGAACCAGGGGAACTGAAACATCTAAGTACCCTGAGGAAAAGAAATCAACCGAGATTCCCTTAGTAGTGGCGAGCGAACGGGGACTAGCCCTTAAGTGGCTTTGAGATTAGCGGAACGCTCTGGAAAGTGCGGCCATAGTGGGTGATAGCCCTGTACGCGAAAATCTCTTAGTCATGAAATCGAGTAGGACGGAGCACGAGAAACTTTGTCTGAATATGGGGGGACCATCCTCCAAGGCTAAATACTACTGACTGACCGATAGTGAACTAGTACCGTGAGGGAAAGGCGAAAAGAACCCCGGAGAGGGGAGTGAAATAGATCCTGAAACCGTATGCGTACAAGCAGTGGGAGCAGACTTGTTCTGTGACTGCGTACCTTTTGTATAATGGGTCAGCGACTTATTTTCAGTGGCGAGCTTAACCGAATAGGGGAGGCGTAGCGAAAGCGAGTCTTAATAGGGCGTCTAGTCGCTGGGAATAGACCCGAAACCGGGCGATCTATCCATGGGCAGGTTGAAGGTTAGGTAACACTGACTGGAGGACCGAACCGAC
>NZ_JAOZYC010000069.1:0-766 GCF_035798155.1 Streptomyces endophyticus
ACGGTCTTCATCGGCTCGCCGAGCACGGCGAGCAGCCGCTCGCGCGGCACCACACCCTGGAGTTCGCCCTCGTCGTCGACGACGGCGACGGGTATCTCACTCGTCGAGCACGGCGTGAACAGCTCGGCGATCGGTGTGTCCTCGTGGACCCGCGCCGGGGCGTCGGCCATCGCGTAGCCCTCCCCCGGCTCCGCCATGATCGCCCGTGCGCTCAGCACGCGGGAGCGGTCGACGTCCTGGGTGAAGGAGGCCACGTAATCGTTGGCCGGCGTGACGAGGATGTCCTCGGCCGAGCCGATCTGGACGATACGGCCGTCACGCATGACCGCGATGTTGTCGCCGAGACGCATGGCCTCGTTCAGGTCGTGCGTGATGAAGACGATCGTCTTCTTCAGCGTCTTCTGCAGCTCAAGCAGCTGATCCTGCATGTCACGCCGGATCAGCGGGTCGAGCGCGCTGAACGACTCGTCCATCAGCAGCAGGTCGGCGTCGGTGGCCAGCGCGCGGGCCAGGCCCACACGCTGCTGCATACCGCCGGACAGCTCGTCGGGGAAGGACTTCTCCCACCCTTCGAGACCGGCCAGACGCAGCGCCTCGATCGCCCGCTCCTCGCGCTCGGCACGCGGAACGCCCTGCACCTCCAGGCCGTAGCCCGCGTTCTCCATCACCGAGCGGTGCGGGAACAGCGCGAAGTGCTGGAACACCATGCTGATCTTGTGGGAACGCACCCCGCGCAGCTCCTTGGGAGCCAGCGCCGTCAGGTCCT
>NZ_JAOZYC010000070.1:0-742 GCF_035798155.1 Streptomyces endophyticus
GCGGGCACGATCGTCAAGGACGAGGGCGAGGGCGGCAAGCAGCTCGCCGAGTTCCTCGCGGGCCAGAAGTTCATCTAAGGCTTCCCGCCCCCCATCCGTCGCCCAAGTTCTTTGTGATTGCAGGAGATTGAAGTCCCATGGCTGAAGTTCTGGTCTTTGTCGACCACGTGGACGGTGCCGTCCGCAAGCCCACCCTGGAGCTTTTGACGCTGGCCCGCCGGATCGGCGACCCGGTCGCCGTCGCGCTGGGCAACGGCGCCGGTGACACCGCCGCCGCGCTGGCCGAGCACGGCGCGGTCAAGGTGCTCACCCACGAGGCCGCCGAGTACGCCGACTACCTGGTCGTGCCGAAGGTGGACGCGCTGCAGGCCGCCTACGAGGCCGTCTCCCCGGCCGCCGTGCTGGTGCCCTCCTCCGCGGAGGGCAAGGAGATCGCCGCCCGTCTGGCGCTGCGGATCGGCGCGGGCATCATCACCGACGCCACCGACCTGGAGGCCGGCGACAACGGCCCGGTGGCCACCCAGTCGGCGTTCGCCGCCTCCTACACCACCAAGTCCACGGTCTCCCAGGGCACGCCGGTGATCACCGTCAAGCCCAACTCCGCCCCGGTGGAGGCCGCCCCGGCCGCCGGCGCCGTCGAGGCCCTCGCCGTGTCCTTCTCGGATGCCGCGACCGGCACCAAGGTGACCTCCCGCACGCCGCGCGAGTCGACGGGCCGCCCGGACCTGACCGAGGCCGCGAT
>NZ_JAOZYC010000071.1:0-739 GCF_035798155.1 Streptomyces endophyticus
TCCTACTTGGTGGTGTGCGTCGGGTAGACCTCGACGTCGGTGTAGGCGCCCTTGATGTCTCCGGCGCCCGCGGGCCAGTCGAGGGTCACGGAGTGGGTCTCGTTCGGGGGCGTCACCAGGATGTTGGTCGGGGAGGAGAGGCTTTCGCCGGAGCTGTCGATGTCGTAGGCGAGGTTGAAGACGGCCGCGTCGCCGGGCTTGAGGGTGGTGACACGGGGCTGGGCGTGGCCGCGCTCGATGGGGTTCGAGGTGTTGTCGGCGTCCTTGATGTCGACGCCCGCGAAGCCGGTGGCCGAGCAGGTGGTCGAACCCCGGTTGATCATGGTGATGTTGATCCGGCCCGCGCTCTCGTCGGGCGCGGCGTCCACGGCGTCGATGGCGAGGTCCTGCGTCTTGCAGAAGGTGGCCTTGGAGCCGGACTTCGCGGCGCTGTTCGCGGCGCCGGCCTGGACCTCGGTGTCGTCACCGCTGCCCGCCTTCGCGTCGCCGGCCTCCGAGCCGCTCTCCGACTTCGAGCCACTGTCCGAGGAAGAAGACGTGGACGAGGAGGAGGAGTCCTTGGAGGAGGTGTCCGTCCCGGAGTCGCCGCCACCGCAGGCGGTGAGCGAGAGAGTGGCGGCGACGCCGATGGCGGCGAAAGCGGAGATGCGGGTGTACTTCATGGGGTTCCCCCGTGGGTGGCGCGGTGTGTGCGGTCTGAAGTATTTGTATCCCGCACCGAGTCACGGGCAGTCCTCCA
>NZ_JAOZYC010000072.1:0-737 GCF_035798155.1 Streptomyces endophyticus
GGTGCCGGCCGACGCGCGGCGGCCTGGCGAGGCCGCCCGCGCCGAGCACGGCGCGGTGCACGGCCCCGGCGACCTGCGCGTGCAGGGCGGCACCGACGCGGCGACGCTCGGTGACCTCCTCGGGCTCGTTCAGGACGTACGTGGCCGCCGCCGCGACCGGCGCCGCGAGCAGTGCCCCCGTGGCGGTGAGGAAGTCGAGGACGCGGGCGCGCAGCCTGGCGCCCCGCTCGGTGGCGGGGAAGCGGGCGCAGGCCGCGGGCAGCGAGGGCGGCAGGAACGCGCCGGTGAGGTCGTTCAGGACGGTGACGTCGCGCGGGTACATCTCGGCGGGGCTGAACAGGACGGGGTCCGCGCCCGGGTGCACGGTGTCCCGCCACGTCTCGTCGCTGACGACGTGCAGCCCCTCGGCGGCGGCCGCCTCCGCGGCCTCGTGCAGCATCTCGGGCGGCGGCACCGTCGCCGTCGGGTCGTCGGCCACGGACAGCACGAGCAGCCGCGGGTCGCCGCCCTCCGCTCTGACCCGGCGGACCGTCTCCAGGAAGGCCGTCGAGTCGGGGACGCCGCCGCATTCGGCGGGCGTCGGCACGTGGTACACGGCACGGCCCAGGAGCCTGGCCTGCGGCACCCACCAGGCCGAACAGGGGCGCGGCACCAGGACGTCGCCGCCGAGCGCGGCGGTGAGGGCGAGCAGCAGCGGGGCCGCGCCGGGCGCCGCGCCGAGTTGCTCGCGTTCGGTG
>NZ_JAOZYC010000073.1:0-660 GCF_035798155.1 Streptomyces endophyticus
CCTCCATCGCAGTAACCAGAAGTACAGGAATATTAACCTGTTTCCCATCGACTACGCTCTTCAGCCTCGCCTTAGGGACCGACTAACCCTGCGTCGATTAACGTTGCGCAGGAAACCTTGGTCTTTCGGCGTGGGTGTTTTTCACACCCATTGTCGTTACTCATGTCAGCATTCGCACTTCTGATACCTCCAGCATCCCTCACGAGACACCTTCGCAGGCTTACAGAACGCTCCTCTACCACTTGTGCCTAGCACAAGTCCACAGCTTCGGTGCATGGTTTAGCCCCGTTACATCTTCCGCGCAGGCCGACTCGACTAGTGAGCTATTACGCTTTCTTTAAAGGGTGGCTGCTTCTAAGCCAACCTCCTAGCTGTCTAAGCCTTCCCACATCGTTTCCCACTTAACCATAACTTTGGGACCTTAGCTGACGGTCTGGGTTGTTTCCCTTTTCACGACGGACGTTAGCACCCGCCGTGTGTCTCCCATGCTCGGCACTTGTAGGTATTCGGAGTTTGCATCGGTTTGGTAAGTCGGGATGACCCCCTAGCCGAAACAGTGCTCTACCCCCTACAGTGATACATGAGGCGCTACCTAAATAGCTTTCGAGGAGAACCAGCTATCTCCGAGCTTGATTAGCCTTTCACTCCGACCCACAAGTC
>NZ_JAOZYC010000074.1:0-682 GCF_035798155.1 Streptomyces endophyticus
AATACTTTGTCTTTGATCACGTGTGGTGCGTTAGTGTTAGTTGCACCTACTTTTGGATCTGTGTTTTGTACAGACCAGATTTTAGCACCGGTTTTAGCGTCTAAAGCTACCAGGTTACCGTCGTTTTGTTGCAGGTAGATTTTACCGTCGCCGAAGCCAAGACCACGTGAAACGTTGTCACAGCACAATACTGCTTGTACTGATGGGTCTTGTTTAGGGAAGTATGACCATACGATTTTTTGATTGTCGTTTAAGTCAAGTGCGTATACGTTGTTTGGGAATGCTGTATGTACATACATCATGTTACCAACAACGATAGGTGAACCTTCGTGACCACGGTTTACACCGGTTGCGAATGTCCAGGCAGCTTTCAGGTTTTTAACGTTGCCTTTGTTGATTTGTGCCAAAGCGCTGTAGCCTTGGTTGTTGTGCTGACCACGTGGGTGAGCCCAGTTGTTCGCGTCTTTCATTGCTGCTTCTTGATCTGCAGCTGCTGAGGCTACCATCGGCGCTGCCAATGTCATACCTGCAACTAAGCCAAGTGCTAACTTGATTTTGTTGATTTGCATATTAATCTCCAAAGTTAAACTACTAAGGTTTATATAAAATTAATTTCACCGCAAGCTGTCGATTTTTTCTGATGTATTCTCAAAATTATCACAACTTGCTGAAACAATTTTTT